>CAXUHC010000054.1:17153-19026 GCA_964250705.1 uncultured Chthoniobacterales bacterium
AAGCAGGGGTGCCGGCGTAGCGGGCTGGCCATTCTTTTCCGGCGCGGCGGCGGGCTGGCCGACCCTGGCGTTGGGCGAGGCCGCCGCCGGGGCGCGCGCTATGACCGGGGTCTTCGCCGCGCCCGGCGTCTTGAGCTTGGCGGCGGGAATGAGCGGGGTGCGGTTGGCGGCCAGCGGCGACGTGGCGGAGACGGTCGCCTCCAAGGTGCCATTGGACACGGCGTCCAGATATTCGTCCACCATGTCCTCGGCTTCGCCAGGGTCGAGGCCGAGGTTTTCGGCCATATCGATGAACGTGTCGCGCCGGTCGTCGCTCATGGATTCCTCGTCCAGGCCGGAAAGCTTCAACATGCGCTCGAAATCCGCGCGCGGGGTGCTGGCGCGCACGCGTCGGGTGCGCGGGGCTTCGCCGTTGGCGGGGGCAATCGGGACGGCAGGCGCTGGCGGGGCAGGCAGAGGAACCGGCTCACTGGGAGGCAATTCCGACTCCCGCAAAGAGCCGGTGCGCTTGAGCCCGAGGAGGATTGTCCCGGCGATGTCGCCGCCGGTCAGGCCCATGTCCCGGCCGAGTTTTTCGAGGCTGGTCTCGGCGTCGGCGGTGAGCACCTTGTCGGTCAGCGCGAAATCGAGAAACTTCTTGAATTCGTTGAGCGCGCCGACGCGTGCGCGGTCCTGGAGCGCGGTATCGATGTGCTTGCGCCGCTCGGGGTTGAGCAATTCGGCGCGGGCTTCGGCGAGGTACTTGGGGGCGAGGTCGATGCCGCCCCGGAGCAACTGCGCCAGGGGATTGCTCGGCTGGTTCTTGAGCGGCAGTTTCTTCTGCCACCACACGAGAAGCAAGCGCGTGTTTTCCTCGATCTCCTCGTTGGTCGGCTGCGATTCGTAAGACAGCCCCAACCGTTCGTAATAATCCTGCGAATGAAACCGGTTCCAACCGTCCCATTTACGGGGGTCGTCCGGGAGCGGCGAGGGAAGCATGGGCAGAAAGGATGAAGGATGAAGGATGAAGGATGAAGGCGGAAAAGAGGTAGCAGGTGGCGTGACGATGAAATCATTCTGCCTTCATCCTTCATCCTTCATCCTTTCTCAGCGGTCCTATTCGACTCTGATCAACGACAGGCTTGCCGTCGCGTTCGCCATTTCGTCTTCGGACAGACCCGTGTTGCGCTGGATCGTCACCTGATTCGTCTTGCCGAAGGCCTCCACGATCACTTCGAGCACCTGGTTCGTGTTGTAATGATAGGTCAGCTCCACCGGCGCGCCCTTGGGCAGGTACGGCGGCAGATCGACCGCGCACAACCCCAGCGGCGTGCACTCGCTCGGCACCGTGCTCTCGCCCTCGACCACGCGCACGACCACCTTGGCCATGTTCGCCTGCGCCGTGCCGAAATTGTTCTTAAACTCCGCCGGCACGGGCGTCATTTTTTTGATCATCGGGAACACGTATTCTTCCATCATGTCCTCGTTCCAGAGCACGACGCCCAGGCTGTGGCTCGTGATGTTGGTCACCTGGATGAGACCGCCGTCGCGGTTGGAAAATTGCTCGCGGGTGGACTCGGGCACGACCTTCTCGCCGGTCTTGTCCTCGTTGGACAGCATCGCCAGCATTCCCTGGATCGCCGCGCCCACGGCCACCGCCTCGTCCGGGCTGACGTGCTCGGCCAACGGCACGCTGCTGATCTCCGAGATCATCTGCCGGATCATGGGCATGCGCGTCATGCCGCCGACGAGGAGAATCTTGTCGATGTCCGACCAGTTCATCTTCGCTTCCTGCATGACGATCTCGCAGATCGTCTTGGTCTTCTCGACGAGGTGCGCGCAGATTTTCTCGAAGTCGTCGCGCGTCAGCTCGATCTTGATGCTCTTGCCGTTG
>CAXUHC010000055.1:0-18523 GCA_964250705.1 uncultured Chthoniobacterales bacterium
GTGTTTATTCACCAGTACAACCAGCAACCAATCATTTAACTAATACCCACTACCGAGTTTTAGGTTGAACTAACGAGGAAATATTATGTCCTACTTCCGACCTGTACGACGACAAACTCGATGCAAAATCATTAATGACTGCTCGCTCGAACTTTTACACTGCTCTCTTCGGTTACCTTGACGCTGACATCCACGTCAGCTTCTGCTTTCAAGGGATGCCCGTCGGGAGAAATACCAGAAATTGATACATGATGAGTGCCTTTAGTCAAGGCGGTTGGCAATGTATTGCCGGTAAAAGGCATTCCATCTTTTCCATTTTGGACCTCGTTGTCGATTCGCCATTCGCCAACCTTTGGCGTGTCCGATGCAAGCCCCATTGAATTGTGAGCCAAGGCATTGAGCAGAACCTCGACGCGACCGTTCTTGGGTATGCTCGCTGATCTCGCGCTAACAATCTCTAACGAAGTTATTTCTGCACCCGATAGAATCGTCGTCCGCGAGGCCGATGGAGGGGTGTCAACCAGAGACGGTGTTGCAATGGGGTTGCTCCCCGGATTGGTTACGCTAGGTGACCGAGGACTTGCCGATGTGTTTCCCCGAGCCGGAGAAGGCGCGGAAGCGGATGCTTGCGGTTGGGGCGCAGAGCTATTAATGGCTTCGGATTCCGCATCGTCACCCTTTTTCACCGGCAGAGTCTCCGCTGGGGAAGCAGTTGCCAGTTCCTTGGGAGGAGGAGACGCTGAGGGACCTGCTACTCCTGGACGAGAGGTTCCCTTGGGCGTGGGAATTGCCGACGGAGTACGCGCAGGCAATGGGTCAGCCCCCGATGAGGTACGCGAAGGTGTGTTAGAAGCCGCAGACTGGATCGGAGTGGCTCCCGGACGGTCTGACGGGGATGACGAAGCAGCCCCAGCGGGCGTCTCCGCCGGGGTTGGCGCAAGGTGTCCCGCCACGGTGGGAGTGGCTGAAGAATTAGGTGATCGGTCGGTATTGGATGGAGAGGGCGATGAACTAGGAGGGGTTTCCCCACGCGGAGATGCCACCGGGGTGGCGGTGGGAAGCGAGGCTCCTGGCCGGTCCATCATTGCCTTGTCTGGCATACCTTCACGTGGGTTTGTGCCTCCCGGCTGATTGGCACTAGATTGGCTACGCGAAGAAGACGCGGTCAGTGGCGGGAGCACAGTTGCTTGCGGCGACTCATTGCTTATGGATGTAGGGTCCGAAGCAAGCGGAGCCACCGTGTCCGTGCCGCGTCTGGCACTTCCCAACGTGCTGGGTTGTTGCGACCGCCAGTACCATCCCCCACCTACGAGCAGGATCAAAGCGAGCAAAACCCACAACCAAGATTTGCTCAAAATACCGCTGCTCACGACTGTTTTTTGTGGCACAAGCGCAAGCGCCTGGAGCGGCATGAGCGCGCTGCCCACTTCCTTCTCTACCCCCCACAACACCAACAACCGCTGATGTCGGCCTTTGCCATAGAGTCTGTATAGCTCGGGGTCTTTCACCGGGTCGGGAAGCCGGAACGCTTCGATAATACGGCGTTTCGTGTGATCGCAGAGCGGGTCTTCCGCTTTGACCTTGAGTTCATCCAACGCTGCCCGCAGAGCCGCGATCTGAGTGGCGGGGGCCTCGTCCACGCGGGTCAATGGCACGCTTGCAGACGCGGCTTCCTGATTGTCGATGATCTGCTCATAACGCACGCTGTCACCCTCCTCCAATGCACGCGGCAGGAACTCCGCCAAGCGGCCTTGCCGGATGGTAAGTTGATAGTCATGCTCCCAAAACTTGCCGCCGCCTTGCCAGGAACGAATCGGCGAATATCCGGTGAGTTGGAGACGGATGCCTTTTTTCGGCTCGATGGAGAGGGGCATGGGAGGAGATAGTGGACGAAAACAAGGGAATCAAACAATGACCTCGGCACGGTGCACGGGTCGCTTCTGAGCATCGCGCACACACCAAGAGCGCACGCTGGTGACATCGGGTGAACTGCCCCCGCGAGGTTGAAAGATCATCCACTGGCTATTGGCAGCGTTGCCGGGCACGGGTACTTCGACCTCGCCGCGTCCGGCGCATTCTTGGTTGATTGCCGCCGCCCATTGTTCTGCTGCCTGTGCACATTCAATCTCTGAGGCCGACTGGCTCTCCCGTAAGAAGGCGTAAAGACGGCGACCCACGTCGCGCAAAGCGTCATGTAATGTCCGTGGGTCCAGATCGCGCACGGCGGCGCTGTAAGTATGCAGCGCGGCGAACAGTAGGCCGAGCGGGGCGGTGGCGTCCGCCCCAAAAATTTGGGACTCGATGCGTGCCCTCCACCCTGCAACCGAGTCGTCACGCATCCACTGAGGCCAAATCAATTTCAGGAGCACGCTCGCTTTTTCACCAGCACGCCGGTAGTCCTCGAATTCCGCGCTCTTCGACGCCAATTCAGCGGTGGCATGTGTATTTTCTTCCTGGAGTTGCCGCAGTTTGTCGGCTTGCTCAATCAGACCGCGAGCTTCAGTCAAGCTGGAGTTCAGTCCGGCGATTTCTTCTTTCAAGCGGGTGACTTCTTGCTCGCTCTCAGTGCGCGTGCGGCAGAGTTCAGCAGCGGCTTGGGCCAACTCGTCGGGAGTTTCCCGTTGCCTCTTGGCGATTTGTTCCTCCGTTGGAGGCACCGATTTCTCGCCCTGGGGCGAAAGTCCGGCGGCATGTGCAGTTTCAGACCCGGCGGGGTCGCGTTGCGTTGGGTTGCCGTTATTGTCTGCCACTATCGGTGGCATGGTCGCGGACGTGCTGGTGGCATCGGGCTTTGTGGGTACAAAGGTTGACGCCGACGAAGACGCATCCTCCGACGAGGCTTCGGCTGCGTCAGTTGCAACTGGCCGCTGCTGCGAGAGGCGTTGCACCACCATCTCTGACAACTCGCCAAGTAGGTCGGGGAGTACTTCACGCACAGCGGCGGGAAGATCTTCCTGAGAAAGCGGCATACTCATAAAAGGCATTGGGCGCGTGAACTCACATTAATTGTCGAGTGGCCAAACCACCTCAAAGCGAGCCGCATCAATCCAGAACTCGTCGCCTTCCAAAGTGCAAAGTTGCAGTTCGACATCCGACAGGCTCACGGCCTTGCCGCCGACTTCGCCGGTCACACTTGCAATTTCCAGAGATTCCAGTTCATCGACTGATGCCGGGGGCACACGCTGGAGCGTGACGCTGAGGACAGCGGCTCGGGAGGCATTGCCCCATTTTTCCTTGTCATGCCAACGAAAGCGATACACTTGTTCGGGTTTAGCAGCAGACTCAAACAGTTTGCGGCCTATACAGGTACCGATCAAGATTTGATGCGTCGCCGAGGGTTCGTCGGCCCGTAAATAAACCCGGCCAAAATCATTGGGCCGATTTTTAGTGGGCATTGCTCCCCATAAAATGTAACCGCTGTCGGAAACGAGATGACCGCTGCCGCGACGCTTGATGCTCCAATTAGCGATCAACCCATTGTGAATTGCTTGGTAGAGCGCCGCACCAACTGCCGTTACGCTTTTCGCATCGTGGATTTTGCTGTCCGAACTCATCGGATACCAGTCACCGGCGGGGAAATCTCGCGCTTGGATGATCCGCTGCGGCAAGATCGGCAGTAGTTCTTCGAGTAACCGCTTGACACGCGGCAGTTCGGAAGGCTTGCCACTGAGGGTCACCAAATCGATCTCGAAGGCGGCAACGTACTTTGCCAGGGAGAGAATGACTGGGGTGAACACCCGTTGGACGCAGGCTTCCAGATCGGTCGGTTGGCAATAAATGGGTTCGTCGTCGGGTAGCACGTCTCGCGAGCCAATTTCATCACCCAGCGCAGAATCGCGGCAGAAATCATTGAACTCCTTCAATGCTCCTTCATCCACCAACCGGCCTTCCGCACCATAGATGTGTGATGGCTTCCACCCGGTGCTACCCGTCTCTGGATCACCCAACGCGCCGCGTGCCATGTCGGACAGCCATTGGCGCACAATAGGCAGAAAGACGAGCTTGACGATGCGCGACCAACGCGCTTTCTCGGCTGGGCTTTGCAGTGGAGCCGAGAAGATATTGCCGAACGCATCGGCATGATCGGGATCACTACGGTATGGCTCACCCAAGCGCGGCAGCAGCACGCTCTCAATGATTTCTTTGGTCAAGGCGTCACCTGCGACGGAGGAGGAATCACGGAAGAGGAGTTGCGCGACAAGTTCCACGCCCGCGCCGTCGAGCGTATCGCCATACTCGACGATGGAAATGTCCGTCGTGCCGCCACCAATATCCACGGTCATCAGACGGACCCGAGCGTCGGAGCCACGGCCCCGCCCGAAGAGTTCGATCCAGTTTTCGCCCACATCGCCAAGGCGGCGAATTTCCGAGTACACAAAAGGGAGTTGACTGGCCACAGCCTCGTCAATGTCCATGAGCAAGGTGGCCCGGTCCCCTCCTTCTGCCACGGGACGTTTGTCCTCCAGGTGTGCCAAGGTGAAAATATTGAGCGCCTTCTCCCATTTTTGACGGTAGGCGGTGGACTCCTGCGCGCTCCAGCCCGAGGGGAAGGTCACCACCACATTTCGCAAGCGGCGTGGCCGGTAGGGATGATTGCCCTCCCGCCATTCCTCGGAGGTTATCTGATGGTAGGCTAATTCCAGAATGCCCAGCGCGGCCCAGGTCATAGCGTCGGAGCGCGGGTAGCTCGGTTGCTCGGGATTGACGACGGGTCGGTGCGCGTGATCCGTCGCTTCATTGGGTGGGGAATCGATAGACCATGAACGGCCATTGGTGGGCAGAAAGCGCAACATCGCCCCGGCGAGTTTGGGAAGTTGGGAGGGATCGTCCTTTTTGGGATTCCAGCGGTTGAGCACCATGTTCCACCAGTCGTCGTCCTTGCCCGTAAGATCGTTATCCCAAGCGTACCGTTTAGGGGAGGAGAGCGAATAAGTGCCTCCCCGCTGGATGTCGAGGCCGCCGAGAATGGCGCGCGCACCTTCGCCCATCACCACCGGAGAAAGCTCCACGAACATTTGCGGCGACCGCGCGGTGACAAAATGCTGCTTCTCGACCTTGGCCGCGCTCAGAAAGCGGCCAGCGGTGCGTTCCTCGACGGTCTCATATTCCAGGACGGGCTGGAAACCTCGCGCGGGTGGCTCCATGTTGGCGAAGCCCGGCTCGTGCAGCACGAACCAAGAATCGACAATCGCTGAGGTGTCATCTGATTTCTTTCCTCGGAAGGGCGCGTACTCGCTGCCTTGTCGGAGGAAGCGGATGGGACGGCAGACGGAAGACAATTTGCCGTTTTGCGCTCCCATGTTTTCCAAAGCCAACACCACGGTGCGCGTGTTGCCGAAATCGACGATCAAGTCCACGTCGATGGGGCTGCCGGAGGGTTTTTTCCAAATCACCTCGAACTCTGCCACGTCAAAAAGTGTCTTTGGGTCCGTAGGGGTGGGCAGTTTGAGTACCACCGGCATCTTGTCCTCAGGCAAACGCGTGACGCTAGGTACGGCGTAGGGTGAAGCGTTCGTCTCTGGACCTGGTTCGCCAACAGCGCGTCGTAGCTCGTGGATGGCACCACGTCGTGCCGTGCCTGCGTTGCTTTCGATGGCTACCAGTAGCCCCGGCTGACCATCTCGCATGGTCAGGCGTCCGCGTACCCAGGTATGATTCATCGTCCGCCACGGCTGGCGGCCCTTCGCGCAGAGATCCTTTAGCGGTGGAAATTTAGCGAGCACCTCCTTGGTGAAGGGCACGAAGGAGTAATGATGGCCAGAATTGGGGAAAACCTCGATGGTCGTCATGGCACGAAAGCAAATCAGGCACGGTGGACCAACGCGAGAAGTTCGGCATCGCCAGCCTGTGGGGGGCGGATGCTCGCTCCAAGGGTCATAACAGTTTGAATCCGCCGGAGAAATGGCGCAATGACCGCGAGGAAGTGCGGTGACTGGTCCAGTGCAGCCATCTGGTGGTTTTCATTGGCGGCAAATTTTCCCAGCACAACTGGCACGGCTTCCGCGCCATCCACGACGGGGCGGTGTGCCGATGGCAACGCACTGCGGCGATCCAACAACGCATTGTTCATCTCGACCGCGAGGAAACGTCGCGCGTGCTTGCCTTCGTTACGAGAACTGAGGTGGCCAAGCGAACCCTCGAAAAATTCTTCCACCGGCTTGAGATCCGTTGCCTCAACAAGGTATGACAGCACACGACGAGCATGGGTGTTGTCCGCCAGTCCGATTTGGGCCAGATGAAGAAAATTTGCTCTTTTATCCTGCCAGATGCGGAATTGCTTTTCAATGAACGCGCGCACGTTGAGTCGGCGCTGCAAGGCGTTCTGCGGCACATCTTCGAGTTCCTCTGGGTCCACATTCACGAAGGCGCGCAGGTGCAGCGACAGGCTCGTGACACCGTCCACCTCTTCCCGCGAAGCAGAGGGGGCCTGCGATTGCGCTTCAATTGCGGCAGTCCAAGCCGCCAAAGCTCGTTCTCGTTCAGTAGCTTCCGAATTTTCGCCCGGAACTTGTTGCAACAGAAGGTCGTGCAGGTGGTTGGCAACCTGGACCATGCGCTCACCCACGATTTGTGGACGGTGTGACCCGGCAGCCTGCGCGGCGAGTGCGCGGAAGAAATGGTCTGTGCCGCCGTTGGCATACATCTCTTGAAATGAATCCGCACCGTCGCCAAAGCGTTCGCGGAAAGCGGCGTCGTTGACGATGGCATTCACCGCCTGTCGTTGCTCCGTCTCATCGCCATTGATCTTCCCATCATCAAATTGCGGATAATTCGTGGCGAAAGTTGAAACCACCTTCGGTAGCGCGAGTTCGGCTAGGTCTTTTAACCTATCGAACACGGGTTGCAGGCCATCGCGTGTGCCAGCACTACGCACTTGGTTCACGAGCCACCCGCTGAACGTGGTGACGAGATTGAGCGGGAGGACGTGCGTGTGCGGCGGCCAAAAGGCCGGATTGTAGCTTTGCATCCAACTTTTGATCCCGGTCACCAGTTGCTTGGATGACGGCGGGAAACGGTCCATGCGGACCAAGATGGAGAAGCCGTCGATGTCGAGGTTGCGGGCACTCGTGACGACGACCGAGGCCGTTTTGCCACGTTTGAGCACCTGTGTCAGCGCGATCTGCGGGGATGCCTGCACGACGCTATCGGTATGTGGCTTGGCATTGCCGGAACTGTTGGCTACACCGGGGAAATCGAGCAGGTCTGCCTTCTCAAAAAAGGCTGCCAATACCGGGGCTTGCTGGCGCAGCACATCCTGGCGCAACGGGATGCGCAATTCCCAGACCAACGCTTGAAACACGCCAAATTCCTCCGCTCCGCGCACCAGCGCCGTACCCGGTCCCTGGCCTAGGCAGATGGCCCCGTCCGTCGCGCGTGAAAAGGTAATGCTATCAACCTTTCGTCGGATAATGGGCACTCCCGTCGCACCATCGCCGGAATATTTTTTGTAGGAGTCGATGTCAAGCAGCACTGCCGCCGTGCGAAAAGAGCAGCGGACCAGTGCGTCACCCCATTCCTGGCGAATCTGCCGCCTCCGCGCCACGAGCCGTTCGTAGGTTTGTGTGATGCTCGTCCATTTGTCCCAGAACAACTCGCTGGCGAACGCCTCGATAGCGGCAATGCTGCCAAGCAGCGCGGACGATTGAAGGATTTGCGACCGGAGGTATTTCTTCCATGGTTGCTCGAGGTTGGCGTAGCGCGGTAGGCCCGCCAGAATGAGCAGGTCGATGGTGTCGGCAAGTTGCTGAAGTGCCTCGAACGCGGCACGTTGTGGCGATCCGACGGAGCGTTGCCGTTCGAGCAGCGCCTTGAAAGAATCTTCGTTCCAGGAAACAACCTCGCCCTTGTCGTTTCTGGGGTCACACTCGGAAAGATAGCCGGTGGCGAGCGCCTGCATGAGTTGAAACTCTGTGGCAAACTCAATCTCGACGGGATGCGCTGGGTCGGGTACCTGGCCACGCAAGACGAATCGTGACACACAGCCCGAAGCGTCCGAGGCGAAATTGAACGGATTGAGGACAATGACCTCATCTGATTTATCGCGGCCCACCACGAAGCGCACCGGCTCGGCGTCGCTCCAGCACAGAGGAGAGTGCTGGCCGCGAGGATCGTTGTCGCGGTCGAGATAGCCGGAAAGCAACGTGGACTTGCCCGTTTGGGAAGGTCCCCAGAGCGCCATGACGGGCTTGGCCCCGGCCTCTGCGCGAACGGTGGCACGCGCTCGGTCGCGGACGCGGTAAATTTCATCGAGCCAAGTGCCCCGTGGAATTTCGTACTTTGGCTCGGTGCGCTGCACGCCGTAACGCCAGTACCATTCGATGGCGGCGTCGGCTTGGGAGAGGAGGTTTTGGGAGGCAGTGGTAGCCATGGGGAATGCAGCGAGATTAGCCGGACTGGCCACTGCTCTCTGGCGGCTCGCCGATGAAGGCAGGCCCTACCAGATTCTGTTTCGGGCGGACGGGCGTGGGTCTTTTGGCCAGTGTGGCTTTGACGATTTCCTCGCTTTCCGTTGTTGTCGGCAGCTCCGTATCTTCGGGTTCACCTTGGAAGAAAATACTACCCTCAGGCAACAACGAGCGGGCAGCCGTGCGCTGGGTCTCAAAAAACCTCGTGGCGTTGGACCAGATCGAAGCGGATTTGTTCTCCTGCCCTTGCGTGGTGGTCGGGGTTGCTTGTAAGAAGACTTCGGGTTCCACGCGGTGAATGCGCGCGTCCGCCGGTTTCTGTTCGGGGGCTTGCCCGGCCAACTCCCGTAAGGCGTCGCGTTCAGCGCGAATCTCATCGAGGGTTGCCCGCAAACGCGCGGTTCCGGCGGTGCTCGCGTCAAGCGCGGCGTTCAAGCCATCCCGTTGTTTCTCGTTCTGCCGGAAAGAGGCCAACAAATTGTGGTATGCGCTTTTTGTTTTGGAGAGTTTTTCCGTGAGGTCCGCGATGGTCGATTCGTGGTCACCTCGACGAGCGGCCTCCGGTTGTAAGAGTTGGTGTCCTTCCTGAAACTCTCCCACTTTGGACGCGCTTTCAATAAGTGCCTCGTCCTCACCCTTTTTGCCAATTCGCAAACTAGAGGTCAGCAAGTTACCGAAGGCATTCTTCGTCTTGGAGAGTTCCTGCGTGAGTTGCGACACCAATGTTTTGCGATCCTGGTCATGGACGGACGCTAACTGGGAGCGCATGTGTTCCTCTGCGATCTCCTCCTTTAACTTTTCGAGTTCGCACTTGGCATCCCGCAGGGTCGCCTCTGCTGCGTCGCGCTGTCGCGCCACCATCTCCTCCCGCTGACGCTGGGCGGTTAATGCTTCCTGGCTCTCCGCTCTTTCCTGCTCTGTCAGACGTATTTTTTCTTCGAGGCTTGCCATCGTCGCGTTCATTTCTTGGACGGATGCCGCCATTTCGTATTGCAGTCTGCGGGAGTCTTCCAGTTCTGCTTCCAACTCCTCTGCCCGCTTGGTAAAGACATTGCGTTCCTCCTCCAACTGCGCGCACAAAGAGATCAGTCTTTCGTGTTCCGGGTGAAGTGTTGGCTGCGCTGGAAGGCGTGCTTCGGCGGGCATAGAGACTGGCCCGGTTGCCTCCGGCTTGGACAGCGTCCCAGCAGCATCCATCTCATCCCATCCAATGTCCCAGACGACCTCGTCGCTATGGTGTGGCGCGGACATGACCGTGGCGATACTGTCAGAGAAGCTTCTGCTCAATGCGGTTTCCGGCCACCTCGACCACGAAACCCTTGGCGCTGAGCGGCAACTTAAATTTCAGAACCCCCGGCAGCCCATCAGCGTAATTGGCCGCCACTTCGCCGGTGTCGGTGAGTACCCGTCCGCTGGGCGCGATGAACGCATTTTCGTCCACCACTTCCGCGAAGATGTCCCGCAGTCCCCGCATGGTTGACGCCACTTTGTGATCCCAGATGTCCACCGCGAGGTCCAATTCATCGGGTAGATCATCCAATTCGGTCATCTGCTGCTCGTCCACGTCTTGGCCTACTCCGATGAGCACACATTTCACCGGCTTGGCCTGTCCGGCGTCGATACGCTTCGCCAGGTCGGCGGTGTACTCCTTCACTGCCGCGAGATCGTCAAGCCGTCCATCCGTGATGAAGACGTAGAAACCCCAGTCCGCGTCCGCGAAACGTTCGACAAAATACTTCACCGCCGGGAGTAAACGGGTCGTTTTTCCCCAGTCTGCCGGGCCAGCGTAGTTTGCCGTGCGCGCTTCCTCGGCACGTAGATCGCCCAGCATCTCGATCTGGTCGCCTTGGACGCCGCAAGCCCAGTAGATGGCCGTCGTGCCACCATCCGCATCGATTTTTTCCGCGAGATAAGGCACTACTTCACGCGAGATGGATTCGATTTCGTTGGTGGATTTGACCACAATTCCGAGCCGCTGCATTTCCTCAAATCCTTCTCGCTTTGTCTGAAAATAGCTCTGTCCGTCACTGGTCACCATCTCACCCTTCCCTTCACGGACGAGGCGATCCACTACAGCTTGATCGAAACTTTCCGTGTACCGCCATGTCTGGCCGAAGGCCCCTTGCATGGAATCTGAGCCATCAATCGCCACGCCAGTCTGTGAACCTTCCTTCACAGGTTCCATCAGAATGGTTACCAGCGCACTGATGTGGTCTTCGTGCCGGGTAAGATTTAATTCCCCGAAAGCGGCGTTGAGCAGATTGTTCGGAATCTGGTAATTGGTGCCGAGCGGCAAATCAGCGACCTGCTTGGGAGGGGATGTCGTCATCGAAACGGGAGGGGATTAGGATTTGGCGAGATTGATGCCGCTGGAATGGCTGCCCTCGCGGGTGCGTTGCGTGAACGCCTGACCGTTAGGCAACGTGAGCGTGAATGCATTGGCACCTGGCGACATGGTAAATTCAACCAGCGCAGGCAGGCCATCAGCGTAGGAGGCGCGGCGCAGTGGCTTGACGGGAACGCCCTTTGAATCGACGAGGGTAGCAGAAGGCGCGATGATCGTGTTTTCTGACACGACTTCTTTGAAGATGTCATCGTAGCTCCTCATTTCGGCGGCAGTGGTATGGTCCCACAGGTCAATGGCATCGCCGTTGGGCAACTCCAAGCCCCCGTAATCGAGGTCGTCCAGTTCGATCATCTGGTTCTCGTCGATGTGATGTCCTAAGCCGATGAGCACGAATTTGATAAATTCGCGGGTGCCCTCCGAAAGCTCGCGCGCAATCTGCAAGCTGTAGGCTTTGACTTCCTCCAGGTCTTCGATGACGCCATCGGTGATGAACACATAAATGCCCCAGGGAGCGTCACGAAAGCGTTCCTCGGCGAAGTATCGCACAGCGGGCAGCAATTTGGTGCCAGTGCCCATGCGTTTGGGTTCGTCGAAGTTGCAAGCGGATACCTGCGTGGCGTCGAAGTCTCCGAGGTATTGTGTTTCAGCCCCGCCCACGCCACAGGCCCAGTAGATGACGGTGGTGTGTCCATCGCTGTCAAACTCAGCCAAATATTTGCCTAGCTGGCGCCCGATCCGCTGGACAATGTTGGCGTTCGGGTCCCGGAATAACGGCGGCACATGCGTGCCGAATATCTGTTTCATGGAATTGGACCCGTCGATGGCGAGTCCAGTCTGCGCGTTCTCAACCGCCGGTTTCATAGGAATTGTGGCTACGACGCGGGGGCCAGCGGCTTCGTCAAAAACATTGACTTCCCCAAAGGGGACAACCACCAAAGCATTATCAAGTTGAGCCATAAAACTGGAGATTGAACGTCAGGGCAGGGTAAATTCTGCTGCCACCTCAGGTTTGCGTGCAAAGACCGCCTTGCCGTAATGGATGCACTTGGCCGCTGGCCAGAAGAACATCCCAAAGATTTTGTCGAGTACGACCATGAGCGGCTTACCAGCGGCGACGACAGGACTCAGCACGGCCCTCGCGGTAGCTTGACGGTCGTAAAGAAGCGAAAGCCCCAAAATAGCGACAATCCCAACGAATTTCTCCAGCGAATTGATCTGGACCGGGTGGCCGCCTAAATCTGAGCCAACTTCCGCCAGCAGAATCACACCCACGAAGCCGATGAGCAGAAAGGCGGTTTTTTCGAGGATGGGAAATCGTTCGATGAGCTTGATGCAAAGCCCAGCCAGAAACCGCAGGGCGAGGATTCCGATGAAGACGCCGGTGCAAACCACCCAGATCCGTTTGTCGAGCGCGACAGCCGCCACGACGTTATCCAAGCTCAGCGCCAAGTCCATGATCTCGATTTGCAAGATGGTCACAAATAAGCTCCGCTGGCGCGCTCTGGCAGCCTCCTCGTCTGATTCCCCCTCATCACCCTCTGCCAAATTGGAGGCCATCAGATAGATCAAATAAGCGGAACCAATCAACTTCAACCATGGATTGGCGATGATGAGCGCAACCAAGAACATCGCCAGCCCCCGAAAAAGGTACGCTCCAAAGATGCCGATACGCAGGGCAAATGTTTGCTGGTGTTTGGGCAGGTGCGAGGCCAACGCCGCAATAGCCAATGCATTATCGACGGAGAGCAGTCCCTCAATGACCACAAGTGAGGCGATGACTGGCACGACCTCAATCAGTTCGGTGGAGGTGATCATGTTGCTCAAAAACCCAATACGGGGTGCTCTTTTGGCATAATCCTCCTGACTTGACGACAAGAAAGTGCCTACCCTGGCAAATTATGTGACATTCGCCCCAAAATGTCCGAGCAACGCGGCCAGACCTCCAGCGAATCCTTGCCCTAACGCGGCCGTGCGCCAAATCCCATCCCGACGGTACACTTCGAGGAGCATCAATACTTTTTCCCCGGCGAAGTCCGCACCGGAAAAGGCAAACTCGGCTGTGGTATCACCCCCAGCCTGCCATCGCGCAACACTGGCCCCCAATTCTCGCATCTGACCAGCACCATCGAAGGCAGCGGCAATAATCAGACGATCAATGGCCGCAGGCAATTTGCCGAGTTGAATCCGCAAAGCCCCAGTTGTGTTGGTAGGCGGATCGAGAAGAGCAATCCCTCCGCAGGGCGTCTCTTTCTGGTTGTAAAAAACAAAATAGCGGTCGTCGGAAAGGCGTCCCTTGCTATCAAGACCCAGACAGGTGACATCCATCATCGCCCCCTTCGGCACACCCAATCGAAGAACCACCTCAAAATCCAACCCGAAACCTAGGTCAGAGAGTTTTGCGCGTTGTCCACGCACCAAAGATATGGACGTTTTGGGAGCCTGAGCGGGGGCAGGGTGTGATTGTACAGGGGGAACGACGAGCGGTTCAGGAGGGCGAGTGCCGATCACACGCGCAGGTTCGTTGGGTGGAGCGATGAGAGGAGAGGCTAAAACTGGCGGTGGTGAAAAGGCTGATGGCGGGGCGGGCGGAGTTGGATCCGGTTCATCCGGTGCCTCATCCCAATCAACCGCCCAAACGACCTCCTCGTGGCCGTCATTCATCACAGTTCCACGCCAAAATGAACCGCCAACGGTGTCAATCCACCTTGAAACCCTTGGCCGACCGCCCGGAACTTCCATTCACCATTGTGACGATACACCTCACCCAAGATGAGTGCCGTTTCTACGCTGGCATCCTCGGATAAATCAAAGCGGGTAAGTTCCACATTATCCTTTTCATTCACGATGCGAACGAAAGCCGAGCGTACCATGCCGAAGTTCTGGCCTCGCTCCTCGGCCTCGTGAATTGTCACGGCAACAGCCAATTTCTGCACGTCAGCGGGTAGCGCGGCCAAATTGATGCGTACAGCTTCGTCGTCTCCTTCCCCCACACCCGTTCGATTATCGCCAGTGTGCTCAACTGAGCCATCTGGCGAACGGAGTTGGTTGTAAAAAATGAAATCCGCGCCGGAACGTACCTTCTCGTTGCTTGCAAGCAGAAAAACTACGGCATCCAGGTCAAATGCGGACCCATCCGTAGCACGAACATCCCAGCCTAATCCCACCACAATTCTCTCCAATCCGGGTGCAGATTTGCTCAACGAAATGTTGCCGCCTTTTGCGAGTGAAATGCTCATCAGTATTTGTGGTTTTTAGACTGCTATCCGGTGGACGACGGGGCGTCAATTCATAAAAGGATGGATCAGCCAGATACTGGGGGATTCATCAATCGGCTCAGGAAGACTGCCATGCAGACACAGGTTGATTGGGAGCAGGAAAAGCAAAGCAAAAGGGATACTCCGATCCAGTCGTGTCAAAAAAGATCGGTCTTTTCGACCGAATTGGTCAGCGCGAAAAGTTGTCTGCCAAGTTTCCTCCAAACAAAATGAACCGCTTGATTCCACCCTGAACAGAGTGTCGTCTGGTTGCACGAAGCGCGATTTGATTGCCTCCGTGGGGAAGGTGGATGGAGATAGTGTGCCGGATTCCAATTTTCCCACCGAATTGTAATGGGTGTGCTTATGCCCAGTGACCTCGGTATTATCCATTGATTTACCACGTTGGGCGTAATTTGTGTGTCTCACCCTTTCAATTTTTTGAATTGCCGCCGCTGAGCCGCCCGACAAATTCGCATATCGTTTTCTGGGCAATTGATCCGCGTTCCGGCAGCAGCAGGTCGAGCGATACTCGCAAAGCATCGGCGAGAAAAACCAACTCGAAGTCCGCCAGCCAGCGGGTTTGGCTTTCTACCTTCGCCAATGTGTCGCGCGAGATGTCCCAGCCCATCCGCTGACACCGCTCCGCGAACGCTTGCTGAGTTAGCCCTTGTTGAGAGCGCAACCGTCGGATCTGCGGACCAGCAATATTGCGAGGAAGAATCTTGGCGGAAGCCATGCCCATGCCGAATATCCTTGGATCGGCGCTTGACCTTGCTACTAATGGCGTGCTTTTATTGTGCTGAATTCAGCACAGAGAATCTCTTTATGCTCTCGGAAATTGGATCGTGCCGTCTAGCCAGCGCCCTCATCGCTTCGACCCTGCTGATTTTGGCGGGATGCAAACCCTCGGCTCCTCCTGGCGGCAGCCGCACGTCACCCTCTTCGGAGGACCATCCGTCAATGGTTGAAAGTGGCGTGTCACGCCAGCCCACCGCCGACGATCTTGCGGGTTTCGTGCGCTCGTTTCTGCCCCCGGTCACGCATCTGGTTGACGTGAAGATGGACCCACCCGTGCGGATGCCCAACACCTCACCGGCCAGCAACGCCTGGGTACTCAATGTCAAGATGACCATCGCATCAATCGAAGACCTGCTCGGCTCGCCTTCCGAACAGGACATCAAAGCCTTCAAGGCCGTGGAGGAGGAACTCGACAGTATTATTCGGTGGCGCAACGCTTTCGTGCAATCTCCATATGCCCGCTTCTATCCTAACTTCGAGGTCAAAGCCCCAGTTTCCCCGACGCCGCAGTTGCTCGTTCTCACGCACCGGGCCAACCAACCACTGCCGCCCATTTACGGCAGGATGTACGCCGAGTGGCAAGTGGACCACTGGGCCTTCTCCAAAGACGAGTTCAACATGCCTGATCCGGGGCAGCCACGTTCCTCATTTACCGGCAGCTATGTCATCAAGGACAGCCACGAGGCCGAGGCGTTCCTGGCAGCCGAACGCGAGGCCATCGCTCAAGTCAAACCGAAGCAGGCCGCCATCGACAGCAGTTACGCGGCGGATTTGGTCAAGGCCACGCGGCAAGGCACCATCTACCGGGGGCAAGTCAGTTCTGGCAACACTGCGGTGCCTGCCGAGGTGCGCTTCGTAGAACCACCAACCTCGGACGAGCAATTTGCCCAGTTCGAGGTCCGGCTACCCAGCGCGCCGGGCAACCTGTATGTGTACACCGCCAAACTGGCCAAGCGGATGCCCATTCACCCCGCGCCTGCGCCGGGAGACAACGACCCAACGACGCCCGACGACCTTGCATCGACACCCAAAGCGGACCTGACGGTGGGGCTATTGCACGTCAGCGGCAAGGAAATTGTGGCCAGCACTGTTCCTAACCAATTGCTCATAGCCTTGACGCATTACGACCCTCCGCACACTTTGTTGATCACCGTTCTCAACCGCCGAATGGATGGCAAGCTCGCCAATCCCCTGGGTCCATTCATGCTGTCGGCGCAGCAGACTCCGTGACGCGCAGGCGGAATATGTCCAGTCTTCTTGGGAAGCCGGACCTACGCTAGGAGTTATTGGTTACCAAGACCTCCGTGCGGGCAGGTCCGGTTGACACTGACGCGCCCTTATTTAGCCGTCAATGAGGCTGCGCCTGATAGTTGATCCGCCACGTTTTGCCGTCTCAGCTATTTGAAAACTCAAACCGGTTTCAGGAACAACTTTATTTTAATGAGAACGACTTTATTTTAATGGGAACAACTTTGTTTTATTCGAATACGTGGGGGGATAATCACCAAAGTTTATTCGACGGTCACGCTCTTGGCCAGATTGCGCGGTTTATCCACGTCGCGGCCCAGGTGCACGGCCATGTGGTACGCCAACAATTGCAGCGGGATCACCGTCAGCAGCGGGGAAAGATAATCCGGGCAGCGCGGGATATAGATGATGTCGTCGGCGATCTTGGTCAGATCCTTCTTGCCTTCGGTGGTGACGGCAATCACCGGTCCGCGCCGCGCTTTGACCTGCTCGATGCTGTTGACGTTGCTGTCGAACATCGCGTCGTCGGGCGCGATGAACACGCTCGGCATGTCCGGCTCCACCAGCGCGATAAACCCGTGCTTGAGTTCCGCACTCGGGTGTCCCTCGCTCTGGATATAGGTGATCTCCTTCATCTTGAGCGCGCCTTCCAGCGCGATGGGATAATTGTACTGCCGTCCCATGAACAACATGCCTTTGCACGCGGCGTACTTCGCGGCAATCTCCTTGATGTGGTCGCTCTGCTCCAGCACGCGCTCGATCTGTTCGGGAATCGCGTTGAGTTCCTTAATGATTCGCAGTCCCTCGCTGCTCGACTGATGGCGGATGCGCCCGAGCAACAATGCCAGGAGCGTGAAAATAGTCACCTGGGACGTGAACGATTTGGTCGCCGCCACCCCGATTTCCGGCCCCGCGTGCATATAGACGCCCGCGCCGCACTCGCGCGCAATCGTGCTGGCGACGTTGTTGCAAATGCTCAGCGTGCGGTGCCCCTTGCGCAGACTCTCGCGCACCGCCGCCAGGGTGTCGATGGTCTCACCGCTCTGACTGATGGCCAGGACAAGGGTAGCCTTGTCCAGCGGCATGTTGCGGTAGCGGTACTCACTGGCGAAATCCACCTCGCAGGGGATGTGCGCCATCGACTCGAAAAGGTATTCGCCGACCAGCCCGGCGTGGTACGCCGTGCCGCATCCGGTGATGACGATGCGGTCCACCTCGCGCAGTTCCTGCGGGGTCATGTTCAATCCGCCCAACCGTGCGCTGGCGTCGTCCACCGAGAGCCGTCCGCGCAGGGCGTCGCGCACCGAGTTGGGCTGCTCGTAGATTTCCTTGAGCATGTAGTGCGGGTAATCGCCCAGCTTCACGTCGTCGCTGGTGAAATCGACCTTCGTCACCTCGTAGCTTCCCGCGATGCCGCCTTCCAGCGTGCTGATCTCGAACGCGTCGCGCTCGATGAGCGCCACGTCGTAATCCTTCAAATAGATCGCCTCCTGCGTGTGGGCGATGACGGCCTGCGGATCGCTGACGAGAAAATTCTCGCCTTTGCCCAGGCCGACCGCAAGCGGGCTGCCGCGCCGCGCGCCGATGATGACATCGGGCACGTCGAGATGCAGCACCGCGATGCCGTACGTTCCGATGACCTGTTTGAGCGCGGCGCGCGTGGCGTCGAGCAGCCGGGCCTTGGAGTGCTCGCCTCCCGCCGCGTCGTAAAGCTGGCCGATCAGATGGGCCAGGATTTCGGTGTCGGTCTGGGAAAGGAAGCGGTGGCCAGCTTCGAGCAGCGGGGCGCGGAGGGTTTGGTAGTTCTCGATGACGCCGTTGTGCACCAGCGCGAGCCGGCCCGACTGGTCGTAATGCGGGTGGGCGTTCTCGTCGTTGGGACGGCCGTGCGTGGCCCAGCGGGTGTGGGAAATGCCGACCTTGCCCGGCGCGGGTTGTTTCCCGAGCAGGTCGGCGAGCGACTGGATGCGCCCGGCGCACTTGCGGGTTTCAAGCTGACCACCGTCGATGGTGGTCAGCCCGGCGGAATCGTAGCCGCGATATTCCAACCGGCGCAGACCGTCGAGCAAGATGGGGGCGGCGGTTGCTTTGCCGATGTAGCCGACGATTCCACACATAAGCGCCGAGCATAGAACCGCCCGCCGCCGATGGCAAGACTGCGGGCGCTGCTAGCGAAGGGCCTCAATTGGCCGCCGGAGCCGCCTTGCTTTTGGTCACGTGGGCGTGGTCGCCCTCGGCGATGGCGTCTTTTTCGGTCAGGTACTTGCCCGCCTTCGTCTTGCCGTACCAGCGGGAGTCAGCATCATGATAAACGTGGCTTTTGGTGTTGACCCACACCATGCCGGGGCCGCCGCCCGGAGCGACGGTGGCGGTGGGAGCCTCGGTCTCCGCTTTTTCAGTTTTGGCGGTTTTGGTCTCGACGAGGGTTTTCTTTGCCGGTGCCGGGGTGGTGGCAGCGGTGGCGGGAG
>CAXUHC010000056.1:0-11726 GCA_964250705.1 uncultured Chthoniobacterales bacterium
AACTAACCAGCCAACTGCCCAGCCCCACCGGGTCTACAAAACCCGGGCAAGCTCACTCAAGGCCGTCCGGGCGTGCCTGGAAGCGGCGGGCGCACGGCTCGAATACCTGCCGCCCTATTCACCAGACCTCAACCCCATCGAACTGGCCTGGAGCAAGCTCAAGAGCCGCCTGCATAAAAGCGCCGCCCGCACGACCGAAACCCTTTCCGCCGCCATCGCAGAGGGCCTCCAAACCTTGACCGCCAGCAACGCCCAAGGCTGGTTTAGACACTGCGGCTACCAAGGCTAACTCAACTGAAAATGGCACGCGGCACCGTAGCTGCCTGTCAAGTGCCTCGGAAGAGGCAAACTCACGTCTGCCTGAGAAGATTATTTTTCTTCAGGAAAGCTTCCAACTGGCCCGTATCGAAATCCGGCAAGACAAGGGCGTCGCCGATGGACAGCGTCGGGGTCAAGGTCTGACCGGAAAGCTCCCTCATCTCCTTGGCCGCCGCAGCATCGCGGCGCACATCGATTTCGTGGTATTTGTAACCGTGCTTATCAAGATAATCGACGGCTTCGTGGCACCAGGGGCAGCCGCCTTTGACGTACAGAATCCATTCGGGAGTATCCATCGGAGAATATAAGGTTGAATCGAACGGGCGCAAAATTTACAAACGACGTCTTGCTTCCAGCCCATTATAAAACGTAGCCAAACGCGCGGCGACAGCCTGAAAGGAAACGGTCTCCATCGCACGCGTCTGGGCATCGCGCCAAGCGCGCTCGTAAGCGGTGGCGTCGCGCAGCAGATCGGCAGCCAAGCCAACGAGGCGCGCCGGGTCCTTGTCATGTCCGGCCAGCGCTGGGAAAGCCATCTGCTCGATGGCGCCGTCGCCGCCCACACAGGGCACCCGGCAAAGGAGGGCATCACCGGCCACCTGCCCCGGCACGGCGCTACGGTCGAGCTGGAAGACCACCCGGTGGCGCGCGACCGTGCGCAAATAGTCGATATACGGCAGCGGACCGGGAACCATGAGCAGATCGGCGTCCGGCCTGGTCGAGAAGCCGAGGGAGGCGAGAGTCTTTGCGCCCCGCCGTCCGTCGGGGTTGATCACGGTAACCGGCTCGCCCGTCGCGGCATGGAGGAAGCGGGCCGCGCACAGGGCTGCGAGGTGCTGGCGGGAGGGTACGTCAAACTCCCGGGTGCCGACAAAAATCCCGCGCCGCCGGACGGGAGGCAGCGAGAAATCCCAGCGCGTGTCGTCAACCGGGTAGGGCGTCGGGATGAACTCGACGGCGGGGCGTGGAACGGTCGAGGTCGGCTGGGGAGCCAGCTCGAAAAAATCGGAGAGAAACGGTGTTGGCGCGAGGCAGCCATCGGCCAAGGCGAAAATCTGGGCGAGCAGCTTGAGATCAGCGGGGCGTCTCAGGCGGTCGGCGATCTGAGCAGCCCCGGCTTCCTTGAAAGTGACAACGGTAATTCGGCCCGCCCTTTTGAAGCGGCGCAGAGCGCGCAGGGCCGGGCGCAGGTCCGCGCGCAGGAGCAGCAGGATGGGCCGGGACGTGGCGAGCGCAGTATCAATCCGCGCGTGGAACGAACCATCGGTGCACGCGGCGTAAGCGTGGTAATTGATCGGCGGATGAGGCGCGCCGGGCAGTTCGGTCGCGCCCGCGCCGCCGGGGAAATGCTGTTCGCGGTCGCGTCCGCCGGGGTTGCAGACGGCGAGGGAAAACGCAATCAATGAACGGAGCCGGAGGTCCGGCGGGTACGCCAGCCAAAGAAGCCGAGGCAGCCGAACACGCCAAGCAACCCGGCATTGGCCCAAGCGGACGAACGGGCAGCGGTGGGGGGCACTTCCACAACTGAAACCTTCGGCGTCGGCGAAGCGGCGAGCGGGCGGCGGAGGCGAGCGGGCAGATCGGTCGCACTCGTGGCGACGCTGCTGGCCGCTGGCGGTGCGGTGAGTACTGCCGGGGGGGCGTCGCCCTTGAACTGGCTGATCGTCGATTGCAACGGGAACGCTCCCGACGAGGCGTGCGCTGCCAACGCCAAACGGGCGGCTTCGGGGTCCTCAGCGGCCATCCGGCAATACTCGCAGGCGCGGCCAATGTCCGCCGTCTGCATGAGCAGCCCGGCGAGGAGGCAAAAGAAAAGCTTCTTCATGGGAAGGGCAGCACGGGTACGTTGGAAGCGTAACAGAAGAAAGGGCCGTCTTCAAGCGCAGACCCCACGGGGCGCGCCAAAACGCGGAGTAACCGGAGGGGCGCCCTACAGATCGGAACTTTTGAGGAAGGGTTGACCGCCACCCGCTCAGCAGTTGTATCATACATTCATGAGCGCCCAATATGAGGTCAGCGAACTAGCAGGTAAAACCGTCGATGTGCTCACGGATGAGGACGCCGGGGTGCGGTTGATGGTGGCGCGGCCGGGTGCGGAAATGGTCAGCCTCGCTCGGCGGGGCGCGGACGGACGATGGACCGGGTTTCTCTACCGCGATGGCGACCTTTCCAAGACTCCCGAAGGCTGGAATAATCACGCTACCGTGATGGGTTATTACATCCATCGGCTCAAGGACGAGCACAGTTTTTACCGGGGCCGCGAGATTCGCGGAGGCACGCACAGTTTCCTGCGGCACAAGACATTTGCCGCGCCGGAACTGGATGGCTCGTCGCTGACCTACACGATGCCGCCGGACGGGTACGAGGCCCGGGAATATCCGCTGCGGGTGGAACTGAAGCTGACATACTCCCTGGAGCCGGACGGCGCGCTGCGGGTGCGGTTCCGTTTCGAGAACCGGGAACCGGAGCTGAGCGCGCACGTTTCGTTCGGGCTGCATCCGGGGTTTGCGGTCGGCTCGCTCGACGCGGCACAGGTGATTCTGCCGGAGGGGCGGTATCACCGGCACCTCGCGCCGGGGAATTTTCTGTCGGGCGTGGTGGTGGCAATCGACCATCCCGGCGGGCCGATGCCTTTTGACAAGGCCGATTTGCCGGGCTCATTTTTGCTGGAGCCGGTGGGTGACACGAAGAAGCTGTTTACCCTGATTGATCCGGTGGGGGGACGGAAAGTCGAACTCCAATGCCCGGAGGCCCCTTACCTGACGCTCTGGAGCGACGGGCATCCGTTTGTTTGCGTGGAGCCGTGCTGGGGTCTGCCGGACGCCGTGCACCGGTTGCCGTTCGAGGAGAAACTGGGGATGCAGGAGATCGCGCCGGGCGCGACGCTGGAGCGGGGGTTTGCGATTCATACGACGCTGGTGTGAAATCTCCGGTGCCCCGTCCCATGCCCAAAATCTTTGAAAAAGATGGCTACCAATTCTTTTTCTACCGCAATGAGCATCGACCCATTCACGTCCAAGGCCGTCATGCCGGGGGTGAGGCCGTGTTTGACGTTGATCCTGTGGTCGAGCTGCGCGAGTCGGCCGGCCTGAAGGTAGGGGAGCTTTCACATGCGCAGGAACTTGCGCGGCAGCACCAAGCGCTTATCATGCAGAAGTGGCATGAACACCTTGGCTGATACCGCCCGATCCGCGCATTTTGAAGAGGGCTGCATTATAGTTTTTATGCAGAGTGGTCGGCAGATGCAATTTCCGGTCTCCGAGAATCTCCGGCTCGCTGGCGGCTCGCCGTCGCAGCTCAATCATATCGAAATATCCCCGTTCGGTTTGCATTGGCCGGACCTTGACGAGGATTTGTCTCTTGCGGGAATCGCGCACGGCAATTACGGGCAGTTCTTCGGTGCGCACTGAATTTGGCGGGCACGCCTCTTGAATGCATTGGCGCGGGCTACTTTTGGCCCGGACGGACACTGCATTTCGGTCGTGATGGTCACACGCTCCGGTGAAGACATTGTGGACCGGCACACGGTTGACTTCGGCACGAAGCATTGGGTCGGCCCACCGGGCCAAACCGTCAACGTACCAGTACGCTACATGCTGCAATGAGGCCAAGTGTCCTCGGGTCGGCGGTCGGCAAACACAAGGTCGCTCTCGACAGGTTCGCGCCTATCAGTTAAGCACGGTGTCATGCGTCAAATCGGCATTGGCATCGCGGGGCTGGGGACCGTCGGGGCGGGGGTTTATAAACACGTCGCGCAGAACCGCGCGCTGCTTTCCGAACGCCTCGGACTGGAACTCGTCGTCCGCCGGGCGGTCGTACGGGATGTCACGAAACAGCGGGTGGCCGGGCCGCCCGCCGGGGAGTTGACCACGCGCTGGCAGGATTTGATCGACGATCCCGGCGTGAACATCGTCGTCGAATTGATGGGCGGCATCGAGGAGCCGCTGGCGCTCATCCGGGCGGCCATCAATGCCGGGAAGATCGTCGTCACCGGCAACAAGGCGCTGCTGGCCGAGCACGGGCAGGAGATTTTTGCGCTGGCCGCCGAAAAGAAGGTACCCGTCTTTTTCGAGGCTTCGACGGCGGGGGGAATTCCCATTATCAAGACGATCCGCGAAGCTCTCATTGCCAACCACATCGTTTCGATCCACGGGATCATCAACGGGACGAGCAACTACATCCTGACTCGCATGACCGACGCCGGGCTGGATTTCGCCGAGGCCCTGGCCGAAGCGCAGGCGCAGGGTTATGCCGAAGCCGACCCGACGCTCGACATCAACGGCTGGGACGCCGCGCATAAAGCCGTGATCCTGGCGTCGCTGGCCTACGGCTTCTGGGTCGGCACGGACCAGATTTTTGTCGAGGGTATCGACAAGCTGACCGCCACGGACATCCGTTTTGCCGACGAGTTGGGCTACCGGGTCAAGCTGTTGGCCATCATCAAGGCCGACGCCAGTCTGGGGGACGGCGGCAGCAACGGCGGCATCGAGGTGCGGGTACACCCCACGCTGATCCCGAAATCGCACGTGCTAGCATCGGTGTCGGGGGTGTTCAACGCGGTGGCGGTGCGCGGGGACGTGGTGGGGGAAACCCTTTTCTATGGACGCGGCGCGGGGCAGGACCCGACGGCCAGCGCGGTTATTAGCGACCTGGCGGAAGCGGCGATTGCGCTCGGCGGCCAACATCGAACGTACGGGTTTACCCCGCACGGGTTGTACGGGACGTGCAAGCCGTTGGAGGCCATCGTGTCGCGGTATTATCTGCGGCTCGCGGTGGACGACCGTCCCGGCGTGCTGGGGCAGGTCGCTGGAATTCTCGGGCGGCACGAGATCGGCATTTCGTCGGTCGTGCAGCCCGAGACGCACGACGAGGCGGACCGGGCGCAGTTGGTGTTGATGCTCGACCGCGCCAGCGACGGGCAGATGCAGCGGGCGCTGGCGGATGTGCTGCGGCTGGAGAGCGTGATGCCCCCGGCGGCGCTGCTGCGGGTGGAGGGGTTTTAGCGCCGTTTGCCCCGGTGACGAGGATGCCACCGGAGTACGCCTCCGGTGCGGTTACGCCGTGGCGGTCTGTGAAGACATCGGATAGCGTCCGCTGAAAACGCGATGCGCCGCGAGCAAGGCACTCAAGCCGAGGCCCAGCAGCAAGACGGTGCTGCCGGTGTCAGGCACAGTGGAGACAGCAGCGGGAGCGACTTGAAAATTGGGGCCGAAATCGCCGTTGGGGTTACTAAACTGGTCCCCTGTCGGGAATACGAGGCCCGCCCCACCTGAGGAGCGAGTGCCTAGATATTTGATCCCGGGCACCGTGGTGATCGTGGTGGCACCCGTGTAGAAGTAATCCGAGAAAGCTTGGACAGTAGCGTCGACGACATAGGTGCCGGGCGAGAGCGTCAGAGCGGAGATCGAGACGTAGCGAAAACCGTTCAGCAGCGTGGCACCCGCGCCGGCTGGCACCGTCGCGCTGGTGAGCAGCGTGCCGGTGCTGGAGTAAATGCCTAAGGAATGATCGAATTGCAAGCCATCGGACGCGAAATCAAAATACCCGAGACTGGTCACCTGGGTAGTCGCAGTCAGGCTAAAGCTCCAACCGATGTTACCAGTGCCATTCACTTGATAGGGCCCTCCTCCCGTGAAACTCAACGCAGGGGTATCCGCGAGGAGGGCGGCGGTGCTGCCGACAAGCAGGACGGCAGCCAAGGTGATGGGTGCGAAGACGCGTCTTGAAAGGGACGTAGATATTTTCATAAAGTGAGGACTGGTTAGATGAATTTGCGTGAAAAGCAGATTGTAAAGCTACCGGCCGCCGTTGTCCATACTCCTTTGGGAGTATAGGGAGCATCGACGACCGAACACCACCGAAGGAGACGCGGTTGGACGAGGCAAGCGGAGCCCTGGCGCGGAGGCGCGGAGGCGCGGAGGACACAGAGGTTCGCAGAGAGGAGAGGCGGGGTGGCTATCTTCTCTGAACCACGCCTCAGTTTTCTTCCTTGAAGGTCGCCAGCAAACTCATGGCGACCGACGCTTGCCAGGAGAGGTCGCTGATCGCGGGGGGAAGGCTCGGCTGCGGGTTGCTACCCGGAAACGCGCCGGGTTTTATCTGGTCGAGGTTCTTGAAACCCATCGACCAATCGGGAAACTGGCGCGCGGGCACCGGAAGCGTCACGAGAATCAGAATGTGGTGGTGGCGCGCATCCGCCCGGATCGTGGCGAAAAGTTCGCGCACCGCCGCCTCCTCGCCTTCCAGCGCCTGCATGAAAGACCCCTCTTTGTAGAGCAAAAGCCCCGTGATGCCCAGGCGGGCGTTCCTTTCCCGGAAGGGAGCGAGCCACTCGAACAACTCATTGGCGGAGAAAGGTTTTACCGCCGTGCTGACGTAGACGAGTTGAAACATCTCCCACTTGTTCGACGGCTGGAGCACTCGCGGTCGGCAGTAATCCCGGCGAGAACAGACCCTGCCCCGGAGGATCAACCGCCCACGTAGCTCACGCGCCAGACGTTGTTGGTCGTGTCATCGCTGAAGAGCAGGCTGCCGTCCCTGGCCACGGTGATGCCGACCGGGCGGCCCCACACGTTGCCGTCCGGCGTGACAAAGCCCGTCACAAAATCCTCGTAGCCGCCCTTCGGCTTGCCGGTTTCCTTGTCGATGGGGTAGCGCACGACCTTGTAACCCGTGCGCTTGTCGCGGTTCCAACTGCCGTGAAAACAGGAAAACGCGTCGCCCTTGTAAGCGGCCGGAAACTGGCTGCCGCTGTAGAACGTCAGGCTGAGCGTGGCGGAATGGCTCTGCACGGGGACATCCGGGACCTGCACCTTGTCGGCAAGTTCGGGGTGTTTGCCTTTCTGGCGCGGGTCCTCGTGGTTGCCCATGTAAAACCACGGCCAGCCGTAGAATCCGCCGGGCTTGACGCGCGTGACGTAATCGGGCACGAGGTCATCACCGAGGCCATCGCGCTCGTTCGTGCTGACCCACACTTCGTTGGTACCGGGCCGGATGGCGATTCCCACGGGATTGCGAATGCCGTAGCCGAAGATTTTTTGGTCCGTGCCGTCGGGGTTCATCTCCCAGACGAGGGCGCGCTCGCGCTCCTGGGGGTTGTCGCGCTCGTCCACGTTGGAGGCGCTGCCGACGGTGACGTAGAGCCGCTTGCCATCGGGCGAAAAAACGAGGGCGCGGGTGGAATGCCCGCCGCCGCCGATGATGCGGGCGGGGAGTTTTTCCACGGGCCCGGCGGCCTTGAGGTCGCCGTTGTGGTAAGGAATGCGGACCACGCCGTCGGTGTTGGCCACGTAGAGAAACTGCGGGTCGGGGCCGGGGGGATAGAAAGCGAGGCCAAAAGGCAGGTGCAGGTCGTCGTCGAGGAAAGTTTCGGTCTTGCCGTCGCGGAGTACCTTGATACGGCTGCCGCCGGTTTCGGCCACGAAGACGTCGCCGTTGGGCGCGGTCAGCAGGTAACGCGGGTTTTTGAGGCCGCTGGCGTACACCTCGATCCGGAAGCCCTTGGGGACCTGGGGCACCGCCCCCTCCGGCCGCCTGACTTCCTTCGGGCCGTTGCGCACGGATTCGGTGGCGAACGTGGGCGGCAGTTCGCTCAGGTCGACGTGGTGACGCTTGCCGGGGGCGTCGTGGCTCCAGTCGCCTTCGGCCTGAGCGAGTTCGGCGGGTGATTTGCCCTGGCGGCTGCCCTCGGACTCATCCTGCGCGCAGAGACGGGAAGGAGCCAGCAAAGCGAGTGATGCCACGAGACACAGGGTCGGGCAGTAAAGCGAGGGCAGGCGGTGGGGGAAGGTGGTCATGGTTGTTTGTTATTCGGCGCAGGCTTCTCCGGCGCGCGGGATGATCCGTGCTTGAAAGCGCGGGCCGCAACGTTTATGCACTGAAACGCACCCTATGTCTCGCTCCATCCTTGCCGCCGTTACCACCGCTCCGCGAACCCGTGCCCTCTGGGTGGCACTGGCGTGGTCCCTGCTGGCGGTGGCGGTGGCGCGCGCCGGATCGGTCGCCGATCTCGACGTGGACAACGGCTTGCCCGACGCCAAACTCGGCACGCCGATCAACGCGTTCCAAGGTTTGCAGCGCACCGAGGACGTGGGCCGCTGGCAGACGTTCAAGCGACCGGGGGATGCGTTGCGTTTCGGCAAGTTCGAGGTGTCGGGCATCACGTACAATTTTTTCAAGGATCGGCTGTACTCGATCAACGTCGATTTGTCGGGCAAACGCAGCGTCAAGGGCGTGCTCAAGTTGCTGGAAGACCAGTACGGAAAAGACCATAGCCTCGACCGCCGCGAGTATGCGCAGGCGCGGGCCATCTTGGAAATCCGCGAGTGGGCGGGCGCCAAAGTGTACTGCGTTTACAAAAGCGCGGCGGATTTCGACGGCGGCGTGCTGACGTTCGTGGATAAACCGACGTGGGATATGCTCCAAGTCCCCAAAAGGCAGCAGCAAGCGGAGAACCGGGAGAAGCTCAAGGGGAGCTTCCTGAATGGGGATTTTTGAAAGGATGAAGGATGAAGGCAGAACGGAGAAAAGGCAGCTTCTTCTCTGCCTTCATCCTTCATCCTCTCTTACAAGGTCTCCGCAAAAGAAGCGCAGGGCTTCGATGACTCCGGCGCTGTAGCCGTCGCGGGCCACGTAACCACCGGCGGAGCGGACCGCGTTTTTGACCTCGTCGATGGAATTGCCCGGGCAGGCAACGTGGCGGGCGTGGATGCCTGTGAGCATGGGCAGGTCGTTCTGATGGTCGCCGATGGCGAACGTGCCGTCCGCGCCGACGCCGATCTGACGTCCGAGTTCGGCGAGGGCCGTGCCCTTATCGTAATCGGCGTGGCAAAAGCTCAGGTAGATGGAATTGCGCTGGTAGCTGAACTTCGGCACCTGCGCGCTGATGGCGTCGAGTTGGGTGACGATGCGGTCCATCTCGGCGTTGTCGCGGGCGACGACGCCGGCCAGCTCGTTGACGGCTCCGTGGTTGCGCCGGGTGCGGCGGCCATACTGGAGTTCGGCGCGGGTTTCTTTCTGCACGAATGTGGCCACTTCGGCGAGCATCGGCGCAGCGGCGGCGAAAAGCTCGGTGTGCAGTTGCGCGCACCGCGCGTTCCACGGGCCGAGATCCTCCCAGCCGCGTCCGTGCGAGGCGGGCTGGAAGAGTTCGCGCTCGGTGGTGATAACGTAATCCGGGTGGATCGGCAGGGCGAAGCTTTCCAGGCCTTCCTCCAACGAGGAAAGGCTGCGGCCCGTGTTGATGACCCAGCGCACCCCGCGGGCGCGCAAGGCGTGAAGGATTTCCACCAGCAGGGGTGAAAACGGCGCGGGGCTGCCGTGCTCGACGAGCGTGCCGTCGAAATCCGTGCTGACGAGCCGGACGGGGGAAGGGGCGGTGGACATGAGAAGCAGGGCGTTTTTCTTTTTACGTTCGGAAAGGTCCGCAGATTACGCAGATTTCCGCAGATTTGAAGAAGAGGTGAGGAAGATTTCTTTTCTTCCCCTCTGCAATCTGCGGAAATCTGCGTAATCTGCGGATATCCTCCTTATGAAATCCGCCTACGAACTCGCCATGGAACGGCTGGAAAAGCAGTCACCGGTCGCCAAAGTCTCCGACGAACAGCGCGCCGCGCTCGCCGGGATCGACCAGACGTTCAAGGCAAAGATCGCCGAGCGGGAGGTGTTTTTGCAATCGCAGGTGCAAAAGGCCCAGGCTTCCGGCGACTTGATGGAAGTGGAAAACATCCGCCTCCAACTCTCGCGCGAAGTGCGCCGGTTGCAGGACGAGTGCGAAGCAAAAAAGGCCAAGCTGCGCTGAACCGGTCGGTCGAGCCTTTTCTTCCGAACGATGCCGCCTTCCCCGGGATTGCTCCATTATTACGAGGTGGCGTTCGCGGTCGCGGCGTTCGTCGTGGGAGCGGTGGTCGGCTCGTTCCTAAACGTGTGCGTGTACCGGCTGCCGCTGGGGTTGTCAGTCAACGAGCCGAAGCGTTCGTTTTGTCCGAATTGCAAGGCGCAGATCGTTTGGCACCAGAACATTCCGATCCTGAGCTGGCTGGCGTTGCGCGGGCGTTGTGCGCATTGCCGCCAGCCGATTGCGGCGCGCTATCCATTGGTCGAACTGCTGACAGCGGTGCTGTTTTTTTGCGTGTGGGAGCGGTTCCGGCACGAATGGATTCTCGTCGGGCCATCCTGGATTTTCGTGTCGTTGATGATCGTGGCGACGTTCATCGACTTCGATTGGTTCATGATCCCGGACGAGATCACCGTCGGCGGGGTGGTGGCGGGAGTGCTGCTGAGCCTGGCAATGCCGCAGTTGATGGGCGAGGAGTCGCACGCGCTGGGGCTGGTGTGGTCGCTGGTGGGCGCGGCGGCGGGGTACGGGACTTTGCGGGCGGTGGTCGAGGGCGGCAAGCTGGCCTTCGGGAAAAAGCGGGTGGTGCTGCCGGAGGCGGTCGATTTCGTCTGGCAGCGGGCCGGCGAACACGACGCGGAAATGATCATCGGCGAGGAGCGGGAGCTGTGGAGCGAGTATTTCAACCCGGATCGACCGAAGGATGAATTGGTGCTGCATTGCGACCAGTTGACGCTGGCGGGCAAGGCGCATGAGCACGTGGTGTTGCGCTGTTTCTGGGACCGGCTGGTGCTCGACGGGACCAGTTATGAAGTCGAGAAGATCGAGACTTTTTCGGGACGGCTGAGGGAGTTCGTTTTTCCACGTGAAGCGATGGGCTTGGGGGACGTGAAGTTTATCGCCGGAATCGGCGCGTTCCTCGGCTGGAAAGCGGTGTTTTTCACGATTGCCGCCGCGTCGATGGTAGGGTCGGTGGTCGGGGTAGGCGTGGTGCTGCTCGGGCCAAAGGCAAGGTCGTTGCGGATTCCGTTCGGACCGTATTTATCGGTGGGTGCGTTGGGATGGATGTTCGCCGGGCCGGAGATCGTGCGGTGGTATCTGGGGTTGATGGCCCGGTGAAGCGTGCGGCCGCGGATTTGGTTCCCGTGCGCCGGTGAAGCATTCTAGGGACCGGCTCGGAGAGCCGTCCCTCCCTGGATTCGAAACGCCGTTGCGCGGCGTGGCTAGATCAGGACGGGTTCCGGCTGCGAGCCGAGGTCTTCGTCGGCGGCTGGCTCCTCGCCGGTGGCGGTCTGGAGCTGAAAACCGGTGAGGAGTTCCATCTTGCCGTCGAAATGCTCGACCAGGGCGGTGCAGCTTTCCACGAAGTCGCCGCTGTTGTAATAGGCAATCTCGCCGGTCTCGCGGAGGGCCGCGCTGTGGATGTGGCCGCATAACACGCCGTTCACATGGAAGTCGCGGGCGTAACGCACGATGGCATCCTCGAACTGGCCGATAAAGGAGACCGCGTTCTTGACCCGGTATTTGACGTAGGCGCTCAGGGACCAATAGCCGAGGCCGAAGCGCCGCCGCA
>CAXUHC010000056.1:11736-13249 GCA_964250705.1 uncultured Chthoniobacterales bacterium
AGAAAGTTGACCGGACGGTTGAGCTTGAGCAAGAACTGGTAGCCAACGTCGCCCACGTAGGCCAGCCACTTGACGTTCTGGATGACGGTGTCGAGTTCGTCGCCGTGGATGATGAGCAATCGACGACCATCGGCGGTTTCGTGGATGGCCTGACGGACGATATGCAGACTGCCGTAGTCGCCCAGGAAACCGCGCATCAACTCATCGTGGTTGCCGGGAACGTAGACCAACCGGGTGCCTTTGCGCCCCTTGCGCAGAATTTTCTGGACGACGTCGTTGTGTCCTTGCGGCCAGTAACGGGAGCGGCGCAGGCTCCAGATGTCGATGAGATCGCCGACGAGATAGAGCGTTTCGACCTCGGTTTCGCGCAGAAAGCGCAGCACGGCTTCGGCGTTGCTGCCGTGCGTGCCGAGGTGGAGATCGGAAATCCAGGCGGTGCGATAGCGGGTGACGGCCATCTGTCTCGGATCTTGGGGTGAACGGCCCGGCGGCGCAAGGATCGCACCGTCACGGATTTGTCACATCCTCAGCGGGCGCCAGCCGTCTGGCTTTGAGACTGCGATTGCGAGGCGCTCCCACCGGTTTGGGATTGGGACTGAGTTTGCGATTGCTCCGGGTTTTCGACGATCTCGCAGTAGATTTCGCCGACGGCATTGCTGATCTGGGTGACGCGCAACTGCAAACGGTGGAGGTATTGGTGCAATCCCGTCTGGAAAATCTCGCCGATGCGCATGTAATCGAGGTCGCTACGCAGCTTGCCAGAAAGACGCTCGGCCTCGTTAGCAAAACGGTCTTCCGGCACGCCGCTGATGCGGTGGAGCGCGTAGTCCACCTGGTGCACGCAATGGCGCAAGGCGCGGGGAAAACAGTCGTGCAGGATCAAGAATTCAGCCACCTTCCAAGGGGCGATCTGGCCCACGTAGAGCTTGCTGTAGGCCTCCAGCGCGCTGCACGAGCGCAGGACGGCCATCCACTGCACGGTGTCCACGTTGCCGCCGACCCGCTCGCCGCTGGGCAGGAGGATATGATACTTCACGTCGAGGATGCGCGAGGTGCGGTCCGTGCGTTCGATGAACTTGCCCAGCTGGATGAAATCCCAGCCTTCGCCGTGGGTCATCGTGGCATCCGTGATGCCAAGGAACTGGAAGCTGCCTTCGAGGATGCGCTTGTAGAACTCGTAAGGGCTGGAGTGGAAAAGTTCGCGGGCGGCATCCGACCGGATGAACAGATAAAGTTCATTGAGATGCGTCCACATCTCGCTGCTGATCTGCTCGCGCACGCTGCGGGCGTTCTCGCGGGCGCGGGAAAGGCAGGAAAAAATGCTGTTCGGGTTCTTCGACTCGAAGGTGACGAACTCGACGACCGAATCGCCGTCGGCCTGTTGGTAGAACGAGTGGAAAAGATCGTGTTCTTCGAGGGAATTGATGATGGGCGACCAGTGGCGGCGCACGTCGGCCTCCTGGACGCGGAGCGCACGCGGCAGGTGACGCCGGAGCAGGCGATCCGCGAGGCG
>CAXUHC010000056.1:13259-18460 GCA_964250705.1 uncultured Chthoniobacterales bacterium
ACGAACTCGACGACAGAATCGGCGTTGGCCTGTTTGTAGAAGGTGTGAAAAAGCTCGTGTTCTTCGAGGGAGTTGATGATCGGCGACCAGTGGCGGCGGACATCGCTTTCCGACTGCGTGTCGAAATCGAGCATGAGCTGGAGGTTGACATCGAGGATGCGGGCGTTGTTCTCGGCCCGCTCAATGTAGCGGCTCATCCAGAAAAGGCAGTCGGCGACGCGGCTCAGCATGGGAAATCAGGAGGCGGCGAAGCCGGGTCGGGTGGGTCGTTCCACAGATTCTTCGTCTTCAATCGCGACGATGTGTAAAGCCGCGATCAGAGAGGTTGTGTCATTATCAGACCAGACCAGCACGCGAGATTTGTGCGGGCTGAAACCGAAGTGGTCCCGGCTGGGGACGCGATATTTCTCGCCGCTACTGGTAACGATAAAAAAAGGTCGAAATTCTTTTCGTTCGATTCGGTGTTGGATTTCGTCGATCATAAAATTCCGCTTTCGTGTGGTTTATTCCTCCAGGACCCACGTATCCTTGCTGCCGCCGCCCTGAGATGAGTTGACCACCAGCGAGCCTTTACGTAACGCCACGCGGGTCAAACCGCCGGGGACAATCGTGATCTTCTCGCCATAGAGGATATACGGTCGCAGGTCGATGTGGCGGCCTTCCAACGTCTGATCGCAGAACGCCGGGGAACGAGAAAGCGAAATCACCGGCTGCGCGATGTAGTTGCGGGGATTGGCAATGATGAGTTGGCGGAACTTTTCAATCTCCTCCTTGCTAGCCTGGGTGCCGATCAACATGCCGTAGCCGCCGCTTTCGTTGGCGGCCTTAATCACCAACTTGTCCAGGTTTTCGAGGATGTATTTGCGGTCGGGTTCCTCGCTGGAAAGGTAGGTTTCCACGTTCGGCAGGATCGGCTCTTCGCCGAGGTAGAACTTGATCATCCGGGGGACGAAGTAATACATCACCTTGTCGTCGGCCACACCCGTGCCGATGGAGTTGGCGAGGCTGACGCCGCCTTTGCGGTAGGCATTGACGATGCCGGGCACGCCGAGCAACGAGTCGGGCCGGAACACCTGCGGATCGAGGAAATCGTCGTCGATACGGCGATAAATCACGTCCACTGGCTTGAGGCCCTTGGTTGTTTTCATGAAAACCTGGCTGCCCTGCACCACGAGGTCGCGGCCTTCCACGATTTCGATGCCCATGGAGCGGGCAAGATAAGAGTGCTCGTAGTAAGCAGAATTGTAGACGCCGGGCGTAAGCAGCACCACGGTCGGGTCACGCTTGCCCTCGGGGGCAATGTAGCGCAAGACGTTGAGCAGGTTCTGCGCGTAGTCGTCCACTGGGCGTACGGGGTGGTGAGCGAAGAGCCGGGGAAAAACGCGTTTCATCGCCTGCCGGTTTTCCAACACGTAAGACACGCCGGACGGGCAGCGTCCGTTGTCTTCGAGCACGAGGTAACGACCGTCCTTGTCGCGGATCAGGTCCGTGCCACAGATGTGGATGTAGATGTCCCGGGGCACGTTGAAGCCCATGAACTCCTTGCGGAAATGCGCCGCGCTGAGCACATACTCTTCGGGGATGACCTTCTCTTTGAGGATGCGCTGCTCGTGGTAAATGTCGTGCAGGAAGCGGTTGAGCGCGATGATGCGCTGGGTCAAGCCGCGTTCCAGATGATTCCATTCGTCCGCCGGGATGATGCGGGGGATCAAGTCGAAGGGAAAAATTTTCTCCGTGCCTTGGCTATCGCTGTAGACGGTAAACGTAATGCCCTGGGTGAGGAACGAGGTTTCGGCGAGCGAGCGTTTGCGCTCGAACTCGGGTTGGCTCATCTCTCGGAAACGCTCCAGCAACTTGCCGTAGTGCGGGCGCACCTGGCCCGGCGCGCTGAACATTTCGTCGAAAAAACCGTCGGTCTGGTAACTGTCGAAGAATTTGTCCAAAGGGGTCCGTTTTTTCCGCGTTAATGCCTTGGCGGAGTAGGGAAACCACCCCATCCGCCCCAAGCGGGAAACCTAAACGGCGGCAAGCGGGTGGTCAAGAGAGGACCGGCCAACGGATCGTCCGCAGATTACGCGGATCTACGCAGATGGAGAGAGGGGAGCAGAAAGGCGGGTGCCTTCTTCGGATCCTCAATCTGCGAAAATCTGCGGACATTCCTCAGATATTTAACCCAATCCCGCGGCTTTTACCTGCTCGCTGAAGACATGGAAGAAATCCTTCTGACGGGCGACGCCGCGCCGCAGCACGGGCTTGAGGTTTGCCAGGTCGTTGACGTTGAAGCACAGGTCGACGCTGAAGATGAACGCCATCATCTCGTCGTTGGTCATCACGCTCGTGCCGATGAGCACCAGAAACTGATTGCGCCGCTGCACGCCGGGCAGATTGACCGCCTCGTACAGCACGACGTTGTTGCCTAGGTGACAGCCGTTAAAATGCTCGTCGAGGATCACCACGTCGTAGACGTGCGTCTTGAGCTTGAGCGAGATGTCCTCCGGGAACAGGCCGACGTGAATCTTGTAATCCATCGAACTGAGTTGTTCGACGATGTGTGACTGGTATTCAGGCTGGTCGATGCAGACGAGCGCGGTCAGGTCGCCCGGCTCGAAGATGTCGAAACGTGTCTCGTACTCTTGAAATTGCAGAGATTGGCTCATGGGAAAAGGGGCTCAATAGCGGCTCGAAGAAGCGGTGTCCAAACGCAGCCCGCTGACCTTGTTTTTCTCCTCGCCGCGGCTCTTCTTGATGAGGTCGATCTGGCGGATGACCTTACCCTTCTTTGAGGCAAAAAGCATGGCGGTTTCCTCGTCGATCATGCCGCTCTCGTAAGCCTTGATGATGGATTGATCGAAGGTGAACCAGCCGAAGGTTTCGCTGGCTTCGATGATGTCGTAGAAATTGCGGCCTTCCTCCTCGCCGAGCGCGATGGCCTCCTTCGTGCGCAGGTTGTTGCCCATCACTTCCATGATGAGTTGCCGCCCGCCGTGCGGGCGAGGCGCGAGGCGCTGGCTGACCACGAAACGCAGGGTGTCGGCGAGACGCTGGCGAACCAATTTTTCGTCCCCTTGATCGAACAAACCGAGGATGCGGTTGATGGATTGCCCAGCGTCGATGGTGTGTAGCGTGCTCAGCACGAGGTGGCCGGTCTCGGCGGCGGTCATGGCGATTTCGACCGTCTCGCGGTCGCGCATTTCGCCGACGAGGATGACCTTCGGCGCCTGGCGCAGCGCGGCGCGGAGGCCGTTGGGATAGGTGTTGAAATCCGAGCCGAGTTCGCGCTGGTTGAACGTGCTCTGGTAATGCGGATGCACGAACTCCACCGGATCTTCGAGCGTGATGATGTGGTACGCCTGCGTGCGGTTGATCTCGTTGAGCACGGCGGCAAGTGTCGTTGTCTTGCCCGAGCCGGTGGCACCCGTGACGAGGACCAGGCCGGTTTTCTCCCTGGCGATAGTGGTGAAAATGTCGGGCAGGCCCAGGCTGTCGAGGGTAGGGATGACCGAGTTGAGCTTCCGCATCACGACCGAAAAACGGCCCTGCTGGCGGAAGATGTTCACGCGGAAACGCGCCTGCGTGCCGAGTTGATAACCGCAATCGCAACTGCCGGCTTCGAGCAGGTGCTCGATGAGGCGGCGGTTGTTACCCATGATGTTGAGGGCAATGTTCTCGGTCTGGTAGGGCGTGAGCGAGTCGATAGGCGGGTCCACCGCGATGGGTTTGAGCTGGCCGAAAGCCTCCACCTGGAGCGGGCGGCCCACGGAGAAATTCAGGTCGGAAATGCCATCGTAGCTCTGGAGCATCGCTCCGAGAATGGCGTCGAGTTCAACGGAACGCATGAGAAAGGATGAAGGATGAAGGGTGAAGGATGAAGGCGGAACCTGAAGACGGGAACGGATGACAAACGAAGAATGCAAGGAGGGGCAATCATCAATTTTCTGCCTTCACCCTTCATCCTTCATCCTTCATCCTTCATCCTTAGTCTTCAAAATCGTCCGGCGGCTGGGTGAGGAACGGACGGAATTTCTTTTTGTCGTTCGCTTTTTCGTACGCTTCTTCAGGCGAAATGCGTAGTTGGCGCAGGTGCTCCATGATCGCGTCATCGAGCGGCTGGTTACCCTTCTTCTTGCCGACCTGGATCATGCCGGGAATCTGGTGGGTCTTGCCCTCACGCACGAGGTTGGCGATGGCGCTGTCGAAGACGAGCACTTCCAGGGCGGCCACGCGGCCAGGTTTGTCGATGCGGCGGAAAAGGTTCTGGGCGACAACCCCCTTGAGTGACTCGGCCAGGGTCGCGCGGACCTGGTTTTGCTGGCTGGTGGGGAACACGTCAATAACGCGGTCCACCGTTTTGGCCGCGCTGGAGGTATGCAACGTGCCGAAAACCAAGTGTCCCGTGGCGGCGGCGGTCAGGGCGAGCTCGATGGTTTCCAGGTCGCGCATTTCGCCGACGAGGATGATGTCCGGGTCTTCGCGCAAGGCGCCGCGTAGTGCCGCCGAGAACGACTTCGTATGCACGCCGACCTCGCGATGGTTGACCAGCGATTGCTGGCTCTTGTGGACGAACTCGATGGGATCTTCCACCGTGATGATGTGGTCTTGCCTGTGCAGATTGGCGTAGTCGATCATCGCGGCGAGCGTGGTCGATTTGCCCGAGCCGGTCGGCCCGGTGACCAGTACCAGTCCTTTCTTGAGCAGCGGAAAACGTTTCAGCACCGGCGGCAGGCCGAGGTCGTCGCAGGTGAGCACCTTGCTCGGGATGAGCCGGAACACGGCGGCGATGCCGTATTTCTGGTTGAGGAAGTTGGCGCGGTAACGCGCGACGCCGGGGATTTCGTAGCCGAAGTCCACGTCGCCGGTTTCCTCGAAGACCTTGATCTTCATTTCCGGGGCGATCTCGTAGACCATCGACTGGAGTTCGTCGTTGGTCAGCGGCGGGTAATCCACGCGGATGAGGTCGCCGTTGATGCGCAGCATCGGCGGGTTGCTCGTGGAAAGATGGAGGTCCGAGGCTTTCTGCTCGGACATCAGTTTGAAAAAGGCGTCGATCCTGGCCATGGTCGTCGGGAGTGCGGGACTACTCCCCGACGAGATAGCTGGATTGATGCCAAATACGTCCTCTCACATTCTTCTTACCGCAAGAAGCCTCTCGCAAAGGTCGCCAAGGACGCAAAGGCAGAAGAAAGGGGGAGGGGAAAGATGTT
>CAXUHC010000057.1:0-18289 GCA_964250705.1 uncultured Chthoniobacterales bacterium
TCGCCTACCTGCCGCGCGACATCCAGTGGATCATCAGCCTCCTGATCTATTCGGCGTTCGGGTTCCTCGGGACGATGCTGGCCATCCGCAGCAACCGCGATGAGTTCAGCCTGATGATTCCCTACGTGCGCTTCAGCCGCCAGGCGGTGCACGACGCGCCGCTGCTCGTGGACACCAACATCATCATCGACGGGCGGGTGCAGGCCGTGTGTGCGGCGGGGTTCCTGAGCGGTGCGCTAGTGGTGCCGCGCTTCGTGCTGGAGGAACTCCAGCGGCTGGCGGATTCGGGCGACCCGCTCAAACGCGAGCGTGGCAAGCGGGGCTTCGACAACCTGGAAAAGATGCGCCGGACCGGCGGCCTCGACGTGACGATCCACGACGGCAGCGCCGAACACGACGAAATCCTGACGACGGACGCGCGGCTGGTAAATCTGGCGCGGTTTTTGCAAAGCCGCCTTTTGACCAACGACGCCAATCTCGCGCGCGTGGCGCGGTTGCAGAACCTGCTGGTGCTCAACCTGAACGACCTGGCGGCGGCGATGCGCCCGTCGCTGGCGGTGGGCGACGAGCTGGAGTTGAGCCTGGTCAAGGAAGGGCGTGATCCGCAGCAGGCGGTGGGCTACCTGCCGGACGGGACGATGATCGTCGTCAAGGAGGGACGCGGCCACCTGGGTCAGACGGTCAACGTGGCGGTGTCCAGCGCGGTGCAGACCTCGGCGGGCCGACTGATCTTTGCGGAGATGCGCCATGCGGCGCGCTAGTGCGTGTCCCGATGGAACAAGCCCTGCCTTTTCTTGGCTGTCATCCTGAGCGCAGCGAGTCCGCGAGCGCAGCCGAAGGACCTTCCGACCGCCGGTAGGCAACCATCGGTGTCTGCCGACAGCCGGAAAGTCCTTCGGCTCCGTTACACTCCGCTCAGGATGACAGAGCAAATTGCTCAACGCAGCTCAACCAGCCAAGTTGCGCTCTACTGGTCGCGCAACTCCACTTGGTACGGCACCGGCGTGTGTTCGAGCACTTTTGCCTTGATCGCCTCGAAGACCGAAGGTTTGGCTTCGAGTGTGCCGAAAACCGTGTATTCTCCGTCGGCCTCGGGATGATCGATCAACATAATGTAAATCTGTGTGCTGTTCGAGCGTTTGCTGGGATTGCACGAACCGGCGGTGCGCCGGAAGCCGACCGCTCCCTTCCGATGCGGCAGCTTGAACTCACCCGGCGGTCCGGCGGTGCAGATCATGTTCCCGTTCGAGGCGATGCCTGCCGGTGGGTGCGGGGGTCTGCCTCCGTACAGACACTCTTTGTCGATGCTATCAAAAGACGTGCCCGCGTACAAACCGGTGCGCACGTAATGCACAAAGGTGGCGCAGTTTTCCGGCGCATTGTCCCAGTCGAGGGCGATGGAAAGCTCGCCAAGATCGCTTTTGATCAACACGCGTGCGGGTTGAGCCCATGTCGGTTCCATGCCGTCCACGGGCCGCAGGCCGAACGGCAGCGCCAGGTGCAGTGCGAGCGCGAACAGAATGCGTGAAGACATAAAGTGAGCAGGCAGCTGGCGATTTTCTCTTTTCTCGGTTCGTCAGGTCGCTTCAATAGTCGCCGCCCCCGTACGGAATATACGGGAGGACGTTGACGGTCTTACCGACAAAGTAGAGGCGGTCCTTGCCTGCGGTGACATAGACCAGTCCTTTTGCGGTCTTCAGCGGCAGATTTTTCACGAGTCGTTCGGTCACGCCGTTTCCACCCCAATCCGTTTTAGCTCCGCTGGATTCCATTAGTAACAGGTCGATGGTGTTATTCGAGTTGATCTGGATTCCGCCGACCGCGCCGATGTGGTGAGCTTGGCTCCCCAGTGCAGGGCTGTTGTCGCCCTGGTCAGGGTTGTCGTTCTTCACGTTGGCGAAAAAGATGACGGCATCGCCCGCCTGAATATCGCTGGCCTTGGCGCGTTGCTTCGTCTTGTTGTCATCCCAAAAGTACCGTGGCTTAAATCCTGTCGATCCGGTGGGATTATTTCCGTTCTCAGGTCTGCCGATGCCCCAGAGACAGGCAACGAACCCACCGCAATCCATACCGATGTTACGGTCGCAATAAGTTTGGACCGAAAACACATTGACGATCCCAAAGAGGCTAGCTAGCCAGAGGACATCCTGGATTTCGTCCGGTGCGCCTTTGCCCATGAAGACCCGGCTGATCGCAAGAGTCTGGAAAGTATACGGACCGAGTTGGAAAAGTTTTGGGATACCGCTTTTAAACTTGAGTTCGCCGGCAATCTTGCTCAAAAGCAAGGATTTTGCCGCCTGCGCGCGGGTATATTGCTCACCCGTTTCAAATTTCAGATAATTCCTGATTGAGACCATCGTGAAAGCATTTTCGAGCCAAACAGGGAGGCCCAGGTAAATGTAGGGATAGGCAGAGGGTAGCATTGGGGAATATTTTCGTGCGTTGCAACCTGACGAATGAGGTCAGCGACCCCAGCGGACTTGGACGGTGAAACAAGCCCAAAGGGTTCATAAACGCCCAAGTGGCACACAACAAGAGAATTGTGTGCCACCTGGCCCATTTCATTTGTCCGCGATATGGCGGTAAACGGTGCCCCGTCGGCATCTCCAGCAGGAGAACGCTCTTCTCGGTCCTGATTTACACCAAACCGACCCGCTTGAAGTCGTGCGAGGGCAGGATCGTCTTGAGGTTCGGATTGCCCAGGTGAGTGCTGACGATCTCGCCGAGCACGTCGCGGAAATCGGTCGTGTGCAGCAGGTCGCGTTTCTCGTGCAATTGCTCCATCGACAGGCCGGGCCAGGCGCCGATGACGTGCCGCGCGCCGTTGGGACTCGCCGCCAATACCGGGCCGCCCAGCGCGAACATGCAGTTCGCCCAGCCGTGATCGGTGCCGTTGGTGCCATTCTCGGCGGCGGTGCGCCCGAAATCGCTCAGCGTCACTACCAGCACGTCGTCCAGGTGGCTTTCCAGGTCGGCGGCAAACGCCGCGAGGCCGTCCGCGAGGCCGCCGACGAGGTTGCCGTACTGGCCGCCCTGGGAGTCCGCGCCGCCCTGGTTCTGGTGCGTGTCCCAACCGCCGTAATCGACCTCGACGACCTCCAGCCCGACGCCGGATTTGATGAGCCGGGCGACCTGTTCGAGCTTGCGTCCGAAGTCGGTCTTCGGGTAGGTCGCCGCCGGGGTGTAGGGCCGGGCGGTGATGGTTTTGAGTTGTTCGATGCCGTCGAAAGTGGTGTGCGCGGTCTGCGAGAGGAGGTCGCGCGCGGAGCCTTCGTCCGCGCCGGTCAGGTTGGGCGGCGCGGCGTGGGCCGCCTGCGCGGCGGCGACGATGCGCGGGTCGCAGCCGTAGGCGTGTTCGAGCGCGGCGGCGATGCGGCTCTGACCGGCGGGGTCGATCCCCTTGTGGTCCGCCGGGAAAAGGCCCAGATCGGTGATGCCCCGCACGGCGAACGCGGGTGCCTTGCCGCGCAGGATGCGCGGGAGTTGGTCGCCGATGCTCACGGCGCGGATGGGTCCGTGGCCCTGGCTGCTCAGGAGGTGGCGGTTGAGCCAGCCGTCCGAGGAGATCGTGTTGCCGCTGACACCGGTCTCCCAGGTGTCCTGTTCCTCGAAATGCGAGCGGGTATTGCGGTCGTACCCCACGGCTTGCAGGGCGACGGCCTGGCCCTTCTGAAAATACGGCGCGAGCGCGGCGGCGCGCGGGTGCAGCCCGAAGAAACCGTCGAGGTCGAGCAGTCCGCCGGGTTGGCCGGGGTCGGCGAGGGCGATGTTCTTGCGCAGCTTGCGGTAGCCGGGGTCCTTGAAGGGGACGATGAAATTGAGGCCGTCCATGCCGCCGCGCAGGAACACGGCGACGAGCGTCTTGTTCTTGCGGACGGTGAGCAGGTTGTCCGCGTCCAGGCCGACCTCGGCGAGCAGGCGCGCGGGATTGACCCCGCAGTAGGTGGCGGCGAGGGCGGCGGACGATTTGAGAAAGAAGCGGCGGGTGACGTTCATGGGAAGAAAAGGATGAAGACCGAAGGATGAAGGATGAAGGCAGAGAAGAGAAAGAAGCAGGCAGTGTAATGATCAATTTGTTCTGCCTTCATCCTTCATCCTTCGGTCTTCATCCTTCATCCTTTCTATCGGAGGCTGGTTTCGGGTAGGAGGCTGATGAGAAGCAGGGTCTGGCGCGTTTGCTCGGGGGTGTTGTCGGCGAGGAGTTCGCGCGCAGCCTGGTTGGAGCCGGGGGAAAGCAGCCGGCCCGTCAGACGCACCGCCGCGAGATCGATGAAACGCTGGGCGGCGTCCTCGGCGGGGGTGGAGAAACGGCCCGGGTCCTCGTTGGCGGCGGGCGTGATGGCGGGGGCGGGCGGCGCGCGCCATTCCGTGGGCACGAGTCGGTTGAGCGGTTCGAGCATCGCTTCCATGAAGTGCCAGCGTTGCAGCAGGGCGTTGGAATCCATGTAGGCAGCACTGTTTTGCGGGTAACCATCGGGCGTCACGCGCTCGAACAAGCCCATGCCGCTCTTCTTGAGAAAGCCAACGATGGGCTCGACTCTCGCGCCCTGCTCGGGATTGCCGCCGAGATCGAGGACCGCCGCACGGTTGAGCCGGGCGATGCGCAACCCGTAATCCAGCGGCGTCGCCATTTTCGGCGCGGAGTTCCAGAAAACGTTGCTGGACGCCAGCGCCCGCAGGACCGGACGCATGTCGCCGCCGGTTTCGAGGTAGACCTGCGCGAGCGTATGAACCAGTGCCTCGTCGGCGGGGACGCCCACGTAATGCTCGGCCAGCTTGCGGCAGACGTGCTCGGCGGTCCCGGGGTGCGCGGCCAGCATTTCCAGCGCGAGATGGACCAGATCGTAGCGCGCCTCGGGTTCGGCGGCGGGAAACGCCAGGCCCAACACCCGGCGCGCCTTGCCGTCGTTGAGCAACGGATCGAAGCGGAACACGCCGGTGACCTCGGACTCGTTGCCGCCGTTGTAAACGAGCCCGGGCGCGCCGTCGGTGTCCGGCAGGGTGCCCTCGGTGGAGAGCGTCCAGCCGTTGAGCACCCCGGCGAGGGTGGTCACGTCGCTCTGCGCGTAGCCGCCGTGGACCCCGAGCGTGTGCAACTCCATGATCTCGCGGGCGTAATTCTCGTTGAGCTTCTTGGCGTAGCTTTTTTCCTGGTCGAGATAAACGACCATCGCCGGGCTGTGGGCGCTGACGTTGAGCAGATCGGCGAACGGCGCGACGCCCATCCGGCTGAAGTCGAGGTGCTCTCGCCATTTGGGTGCGGCCCGGGTCTTCTCGATCCAGGTGGAAAAATGGTTTTCCGCCCAGGCGGTGAAACGGGCACGGACCGGATTTTCGGTGCAAATCCACTGCGAAACGGCGCGCATGGCCGTCTGCGAAGCGTCGTCGATGCGCGGAAACTGGCGGCAGGCGATGCGCAGGGCGGCCTGTTCAGCGGGGCCGTCGAAAGGGCCGTTGAGACGGTTTTCGAGCCAGGCGGATTCGTTGGTGGTGAGGATGGCGATGAGTTCCCGGGGGTCCGGGCCGAAGGCGAGCCGGTCGAGCAGGAACACGGCGCGGTCGTAGGGTCCGCGCGGGGCGGGGGCGTTGGCGAGGACGGTTAGCGTCTGCGCGGGGGAGTCGGTGAAATGCCCGGAATCATCCGCCGCGCGCACGGCGAGCCGATGGCTGCCGGGAGGAATCTGCCGGGCGATCAGCGGCAGCAGCAGCGCGTCGGCGGGCGAGGGACTCTGGGTGCGGACGCCCAGCGGCTGGCCGTCCAACAGGATGTCCACCCAGGCCGGACGGATGATCCCGCCGCCGGGGACACGCGCCACCACGGCATCCGCGCCGAAAACCGACGCGCCGTTGGCCGGGTAGGCAATGACGGGCCGGAAATCGGGCGGATCGAGGCTGAACGCCGTTGCGGGGGGCGGCGTGAGAGCGGTTTTGACGTTGCGTCCGGCGGCTGTTTTCGGCGCGGGCGCGGGGTCAGGGGGCGGCGAATCACCGACGCGCGCGAGTTCGTAGCGGTCGAGGAACAGGTTGCGGTCCTCCTTGCCCGCGCCCGTGTCGTTGCGGAACGCGACCGTGAGCAGTTCCGGCCCGGCGTCCAGGTGAAACGCTCCGCCCACGGGCAGGCGGTGGTATTTGCTGCCCGCCAGTCGGACGGAACCCGCCGGGCTTTCCAGGTTGTTGAGATAAACGGACACCGTGGGGAACGCCCCGACGGCGAAGTCACCCCGGGTCTTGATGAAAAGCTGGTATTCGCCCGGCTCCTTGACGACGAAAGGCATCGACCAGACGGGGTCCCGCCCGTAACAGGCGACCGTCTGGCCGCCGGACGCCGCGGCGTCCGCGGTCCCGGCGGGCTGCCGGGTGCCGAAATAAGGCGGTCGCGCCGGTCCGTAGAGATCGCGGGTGGGGCCGAGAATTGCAGGGTCGTCGCATTCGCCGGACCACAGTTTCGCGTTGCGCGGCGGGACGACGTTCAGGTCGAGTGGATCACTCTCATACAGGGAGCCCGGGGTCTTGGCCATGCGCTCCACGTCGCTGAAACCGGCGGGCGAGGAAACGGCGACGAACCGCGCCCGGCTGCCCGGCAGATCGTCCGCCGCGACCTCGAACTGATAGTGCCGGGCCGGGCCTTGCTCGGCGGTGGTGTGGCTCACGGGGTCGAGCAGCTTCCCGTCGGGCAGCCGGAGTTGGACCTTGGGTTCCGCGCCGGGAGCGGGGTTCGCGTCGAACACCTCCACGCCCACGCTGAACTGCCCCCACACAAACGCCCGCGCCTCGGGCGAGACGATCCGTGGGCGGGGGCTTTCGGCGTCCACCTGCGCGTAGGCCGCCCCTGCCGGGTCGTTCCTGACCTGGATGTCCAGCGCCGCCTCGCCGTGCACCAAGAGCCGCAGGTGGCCGGGGTGCAGGGCGCGCACCCGCAGGAACCCCGTGGTTTCGCCGGAAAGCACCGTGGGCGGGCGCAGGATCTCGACCACGCCGGAGTCGCTGATGGCCACCGGGAACGAGGCGTCGGCGCTGGCGGCATGGTCCGTGCGCAACGGGATGACGGCGGTACGGCCCGACCACAGGACGGTGCGCGGCACGAAAAAGCTGACGCGGCAAGGCGCGGCGGTCGTCGAAACGGCGGGTGCGGGCGAGGCGCCGGGGTCCGGCGAACCGGGGGCGGCAGGAGAGGGCTGCTGGCCGCGTGCTGGCGTCAACACGAGCGCGGAAAACGCGACGACCAGCCGGAAACTGGGGGGGAAGCGGCAGCTCATACGGGGAACCGGAACGGCGGGGAAACGTGGATTCTAGGAAATTCGGTCACCGGCGGGAAGTTCTTTCGTGCTACCGGATCAAACCCCGCGCCGCCCCCGAGGTTGCGAACATTTCTTCACCGGTAGGGACGGCTCTCCGAGCCGGTCCCGGGAATTTCTGGAATGACCCGGCCCGTCCTTTCACCTTTCCCTCTGGAGAAGACGAACCTGAACCGGCTCGGAAGAGCTGTCCCTACCCGTGGAACCCCCTATTAAAACTTCCCCAACAACAAAATCGGCCCTTTGTTCGTCGGCGAGCCCCCAGCTTGCTCCAGGCTGATCGCCACGGCCACGACCGGCTTGGCATCCTGATCCACCGGACGAAAGGGCACGGTTGCCTTCCCGTCGGCGTCGACGCGCACCACCCCGGCGCTGACCGGTTCCTTGCGGTCGGTTTCGACCGCCCACAGTTGATAATCCTTGCCCTCGGCGGGCGGCGCGAGCTGGTTGACGCGCAGTTTGCCCCGGCGATGCACGGCGTCCCACAGCACGGCGGCGCGCGGCTGGGTGGCGGCAAGCTGGGGTGTCGGCTCCAGCGCGCAGATCGAGATTTGCGCCGGGTCCACCAGGAAGTTCGCGCGCATGGCCGAATCCACGGCGACCGCCGTCGACCGTTGCGAGAGTTCGTGGATTTGCGTCTGCTGGTCCGCGTAAACCCACCATAATGCCGCCGTCCCGCCCATGCACAACGCCGCCAGGGCCCAGGGCAGCCAGGCGATGCGCGAGCTTGCCGCCCGCTTGTCGCCGGTCTGCCGGTTCCGCACTTCGGACAGCACGCGCTCCCGCAAGGCGGGCGGCGCCTCGACCACGGAACCGTCGTCGCGAAACGCCAGCAACGCGGAGCTCTCGCGCAGCTCGCGCACCAGCGCGCGCAGGTCCGCGTCGGCGTCCGTCAGCCGCTCGAACGACGCAGCCTCGTCCGCGTCGAGCAACCCGAGCGCGTAGAGTGCCGCTGCTTCCTGTTGAGGTTCGGAAATCATGACTTGCCTTTCAAGCCGTCGCGCAACTTGAGCAGGCCACGTCTGATGCGAGCCTTAATCGTGCCTAGGGGTTGGGCGAGCCTTGCGGAAATTTCGTGATGGGTCAGGTCGCTGAAAAACGCCATCTCGATGACCTGGCTTTGTTCGCTGGGCAGCGTGCTGAGTTCACGGCGCACGCGTGCGGCCTGCTCGTGGCGCTCCGCGTCGTCCGACGCGCTGGGGGTACCGGCCACCGCTTCGAGCAATGCCGCCGGAGCCTGGGATGTCCCGTGGTCTTCCTGGCCCGGCGCGGGACCCAGGACCCGCAGCCGCCGACCCCGCGAACGCAGGTGGTCGATGGCCTTGCAGCGGGTGAGATGCACCGCCCAGCTGAACACGCTGGATCGTGCGGGGTCGTAGGTGCCCGCCCGCCGCCAGATCGTCAAAAAAGCTTCCTGGAGGATATCCTCGGCTTCGTCCTCGTCGCCGACCATGCGCAGGCAAAGCGTGTAGAGCGGCCCGCTCAGCCGGTCGTACAACGTGGCGAAAGCGTCCGTTTTGCTTTCGACGATTTGCGCCAGCAAGCGGCGGTCGTCAGCTTGCTGGGGGGTTTCCTCGGGCATGGGGGAGGGGCCTGGCACCCCGGCGGACCTGCTCACGATGCCTAGCGCGCTCCCCGGATGCAATTGAAAAAGCGACCTAGAGTTTCGGGGAGTGTTCAGCCCGCCACTTTGAGAACGGAAGGCAAGCGGGGAGCGTCCGACACCCCCGGCGAGCGGTTCCCCGAAAATCATAAGGGGACAAAACGGGGCGGGCCGGGGCGCGGCACGAAAGTGATCGCGCGCGCCCCGGCCCGTAGATTTCAAGCCGTGGTGTTAGGGAAGCAACACGTGGTCGATGACGTGGATCACGCCGTTGGACTGCTTCACGTCGGCGATGGTCACCGTGGCCTCGCCGCCGCCTTTGCCCTTGACGATGATGCTCTTACCGCCGTCGCCCGTCGTAAGGGTGAGCTTCTCACCGTTGACGGTCTTGAGCGTGGTTTTACCTTTCCCTTCCTTGAGTTCCGCTTCGAGCTTGGCGGCGGTCAGGTCGCCCGCGACCACATGGTAGGTCAGGATGGCCGTGAGCTTCGACTTGTTCTCGGGCTTGAGGAGAGTCTCGACGGTGCCTTCGGGCAACGCTTTGAACGCCTCGTTGGTCGGCGCGAACACCGTGAAGGGTCCTTTGCCTTCGAGGGTTTTTACCAGTTCGGCGGCCTTGACGGCGGCGACGAGCGTGGTGTGGTCGGCGGATTGCGAGGCGTTTTCGACGATGTTCTTGGTCGGAAACATTTCCTTGCCGCCCACGATCGGGTTTTCGGCGGCAAAGACGGTGGTGGCGGTCAGGGCGAAGCCGAGAGCGGCGATTCGGAGGGTGCGGATCATACGAGGTATTATCAGTGTGGTTGGTGTTTGCCGCCGGGAGTTCGGGACCGAGGGATCGGCGCAAAATTCCAGAGGATTACATAATGGAATCCGATTGCGGAGCCAAAGTGGATGCCTAAAGAAAATAATTCCAACGCTTTGCGAATCCAGCATCCGGGCTGTTCGGTCCGGCGGACTCCATTTTCGATGAACAACTGCCCAACCCCGCCTTCCTTCCTGCCCAAAGCCGCCAGCCGCCGCTCGTTCCTGCGCAATGCCGGGATCGCCAGCATGACCGCCGCGCTCGCGCCTGCCGCCGCGCCGCTGTTGCTCGGCACCCAGTCCTCGCTGGCCGACAGCGCGAGCGACCTGGATCTCGCGGTGCTCAACTTCGCGCTCAACCTCGAATACCTCGAAGCCGAGTATTACATTTACGCCGTGACCGGTAAAGGCATCGAAGCGGCGGGCGCGGGCGTCGATGGACTGGGCACTCCCGGCGCCACGAAGATCAAGGCCAACCCGAAGGTGACCTTCACCAACGCCGTCGTGCAGGCTTACGCCGAAGAAATTGCCCAGGACGAATTGAACCACGTCCTTTTCCTGCGTTCCGCCCTCGGCGGAGCCAAGGTGGCGCGCCCTGCCCTCGATCTCGAAACGAGCTTTTCCTCGTTGATCGCGGGGTTCGATCCGTTCCTGAACGATCTGAGCTTTCTCTTGGGGGCATTCATCTTTGAAGACGTGGGCGTGACGGCTTACCACGGCGGGGCCGGGCTGATCACCAACAAGGGTTACCTTTCGGCGGCTGCGGGCATCCTTGCGGTGGAGGCTTACCACGCGTCCGAAGTCCGCACCGTGCTCTACGGGATGGACCACGCGGACCCCAGTTTGGGCATCGCGGCGACCGTCCAGCAGATTTCCGACATCCGTGACTCGGTGGACGGCAGCAAGAACAAGGACCAGGGTATCGTCAACGCCGACGGCACCGCGAACATCGTGCCCACCGATGCCAGCAGCATCGCGTTCGCGCGCACGACGCGCCAGGTTCTCAACATCGTGTACGGCGGGTTCAAGGCGAAGAGCGGCGGCTTCTTCCCGGCCGGGATGAACGGTGCGGTGCGCTAGGCTTTACCGCTGAAAATTTTTGCCCGCAGGAAACGGCGATTGATGGTGAGAGGGGGGTGGCTCTGATGGGGAGCCACCCCTTCTTCGTTCAAAGGGTAGGGACGGCTTTCCGAGCCGGTCCCTATTTTCTCTGCAAGCAAGATATTTAGAACGACCACGGTTGCCCGAAATCATCCACGGACCGGCACAGAGAGCCGTCCCTACCCAGGAGTCACCGGCGGCACGCAAAGCGTCCGCGCGTAATCCACCGTGTCGATTTCCGCCGGGGTTTTGTCGCGTCGCAGGGCCTTGATGCGCGGGAAACGCATGGAGAGGCCGCTGGTGTGCCGGGTGCTCGGCTGGATGGAATCGAACGCGATTTCCAGCACCACGTCGGGCTTGACCTCATGGTACTTGCCGCGCGTGGCGAGGATGTTCTGCTGGAAGTGCGCGGTCAGTTCGAGGATTTCGACGTCGGTCAGCCCGGAGTACGCCTTGCCGATGGTGCGCAGTTCGCCGCTGGCGGCGTCGCGCACGGCGAACGTGTAGTCGCTCAGCACGCTGTTGCGCTTGCCGTGGCCCCACTCCGCGCCGACCACCACCACGTCGAGCGTCGCCAGCTCCTTCTTCAACTTGAGCCAGGCCAGCCCCCGGCGGCCCGGCGTGTAAAGGCTCGCCGGGTCCTTGATGATGAGTCCCTCGTTGCCGTGGGTGCGCGCCGCGCCGAACGCCGCCTCGATCTCGTCGGCGCTCGCCGCCTGGACCACGTCCACCCGGCGGATGGAGGCGTTCGGCAGGGCCACGCTCTCCAGCAACCGTCGGCGTTCGGCCAGCGGTTCGGCCAGGAGTGAGCGCCCGTTGAGGTGCAGCACGTCGAACACGAGCAGCACGATGGGCACGTTTTCCTTCATGAACAGGTCCGGCGCGCGGCGGCCCAACCGTTTTTGCAGGTCGAAAAACGTGAGCCGCTTGCCCTTTTCGTACGCGACGATCTCGCCGTCGAAGATCACCGCGTCCCGCAACCCGGACGCGGCAACCTTGGCGATTTCGTCGAACTGCCCCGTGACCCGCCGCAAGTCCCGCGAGTAAATTTCCACCCGGCCCTCCGCGTCGCGGTGCAGCTGCGCGCGCACGCCGTCGAACTTGTCCTCGACCCAGACGACGTTTTCGGCGTTGGCCACGTGGCCTTCCCGGGCCAGCGGCTGGTCGACGGGCGCGCCGGTTTCGGCGGCGGCGTGGAGTTCCTCGTGCCGCGCCCAGATGTCCTCGGCGGTGGCCTCGGGGCTGGCGAGCATGCTTTTGATCGGCTGGAACAGAGTGAGTTCTGCGCTGGCCAGCGCGCCCTCGCGCGCCAGGAGGGCCACGCGGCCCAGGTTGCCGAGCAGCATGTTGGCCTCGCGGATGGTGTCGGCAGGCCGCCCGAACGCGGCGGCCAGGGCTTCTTCGAGCAGCCCTTCCTTGAGGCCGATGCGCAGTTCGCCGGTGAGGATTTTGATGACGTAGCGCGCTTCGAGCGAGGTCAGCCGGGCCAGGGTGCGTTGGAGCAATTCGCCCTTTGCCAGCGGGCCGCGCGTGCGTTCGAGTTCGTCGAAAAGCCCCCCGGCCTCGACCATCGAGAACGGCTGCGGCTGGGTGCGGCCCGGCAGGACGGCTTCGGCGACTTCCGAGAGGTCGGCCAGCGAGGTCCCCAGGCGGCGCAGCTGATCCTCGCTCACCCCGCTGACCGCCAGCAGCGCGCGCTTGATGACGGCGCTGCCGATGTTGAGCACCCTCGGGTCGCTCTGCGCGAACGCCCGTCCGCCGAGGCACAGCGCGGCAATGGGCAGCGCCTCGGCATCCAGGGTGCGGAAATATTCGCCGAGGATCTCGATCTTTTTTAACTTGCCTGTCGTTGTGGCAATTGCGTCGCCGACGCGGGAAAACGTGCGGAAGCTGCCAACTAAGTCGGCGGGGGCTTGGGGCTCGGCTTCGGCGGCGGGGGTGGGGCCGGTAGCGGCCGGGGGGCCGCCCTGTCCTTCCGGGCCACCGAGCGAAAGGGTCAGCTCCATCTGGTTCTCCTCGCTCAAGGCCCAGGCTTCAACCCCCCGGGCCCGCAGGTCGGCGGCGAAGGCGGCGGCGTAGCCGTGGAGCGTCAGCACACGCTTCGGCTTGACCAGCTCGACGTAGCGCAGCAGGTCGTCGTAGTCGGCGTGGTCGCTGAGCGGGAAACAGGCGTCGGTCTGGTAGCGGTGGACCGCGCCGGGCGTGAGCGCCCAGCCGGTGAGCATGGCGGTGCGGCGGGCCTTGATCTTCTGGAGCATCCGGGACTGGTTGGCGCTTGGCGGGCAGATGAGGACTTTGCCCGCCAACTTGTCGGCATCGTACCGCTCGAAGTGCGGGAAATCGGGCTTCAACTCGCGGTAAACCTCGGTCATGCGGTGGACCGCGCCGTGGAGCATGGCGGGCAGCCCGGCCTGGTCGAGCGCCATGAGGATTTCCTGGCTCTTGCCCAGCGAGTAGCCGAACAGCACCGGCACCACGTCTTCCTCGATGGCCTCCTGACAGAATTTGACCACGTTGGCCAACACCTCGGGGGTCGGCGGAAACCGGAAACGCGGCAGCCCGAAGGTCGTTTCCATGATGAGCGTGTCGGCCTGGACCCATTCAGTCGCCTCGGCGGAAAGCCCGGCCCGCAGCTTGAAGTCTCCGGTGTAAAGCAAGCTGCCCTCGGTGTCGCTCTCGATGAAGCTCTGCGCGCTCCCGGCGATATGCCCGGCGGGGTAGAGGGTGATGCGCAGGCCGGGGCGGATGTCGGCGGCGGTCTGGCGAAAATCGAGGCGGTGTTCGCGGCGCTTCTGGTCGGGCAGCCGGGCGTGCATGAGCCGCGAGGTGACCGTCGAGAGAATGACCTCCCGATGCAGACCGATGTGGTCGGCATGGGCGTGGGAAACGAAGGCGAACGGCTGGTTATCCCAGGGGTCGAGCCACAGGTCGTGCGTGGGTAGGTAGACGCCGCGCGTGTAACGGACGGCGGCGGCTGGGAGGGAGGCGGCGGAGGCCATGGATGACGGAAAGTTAGCCGCTATTGGCGCGTGGCAACGTCGGGAGTTCCGCGCGCCCCATGCCAGAACCGAATCACGTCCACTAGGCGGCTGGCGTGATCGACCCGGTAAATGACGCGGTACGAGCGTACAACAATTTCGCGGATGGGAGGCTTGTCGAATTCAGGCACCGTGCGGCCCAGCTCGGGAAAATCAGCCAGCCGTTTCGTGCTGTTGATCAGATACTGACCGAAAGTGACCGCGCGCTCTGGCGAGTCCAGAGAAATGTAACGGACAATGGCGCGAGGATCGCGTCGGGCCAGCGGAGTCAGGGCTAGCTGATAACCCATGAGGGCAATTCTTTTTCGATGCCCTCAATCGGGATACGTTCGCCACGGTCGGCCTCATCGAGGCCTTCCCGTACCGCCGCCACAAATTCGATTTCCCGAGCGACCGCGTGCAGCGAAACATTCTCCGGGAGTTTTTGAAGCAGGTCGCGCACGATTTCCTTGGTGCTCATGCCGGGATTGTGCGCCCGGCCGCGCAAAGATTCAAGACAAGGCTTGCTGCCCGGAAGGTTCAGAATTCGCATCCGCAGCCACTTTCGCTGCGAACCCGCGTCTTTTCTTGCGCGCGGAGCTTGACGAGTGCAATGGAAAATTCTCTCATCAGGCTTTCTCGTTTGAATAATCGGGTCGATGGTCGCTTCCAATCCTGTTGAACCGGCTTCGTGCCTGCCCAGCTTCATGTCTTCCGCCCGCCCCGTTTTGCCGCCGCTGCTCCTGGCGCTGCTGTGCGCCGTATTTGCGCCGGTCGGCGGCCGGGCCGCCCCGCAGCCGCCGGTCGTGCTGCTGGGCAAGGCCAACGCCCTGCCGCTCAGCATTGATCCGGCCTTCCAGCTCCGTAAAACGAAGACTTACTTCCTGGAAAGCCCGGACGTTACCGGCATCAAAACCGGCGGCACCAACGAGGAGCAAAGCTTGTCCTTCGAGCGCCGCCGCCTGCTCTACGGTGCCATCACCGGCTCCGACACCCGCGACCGCTACGGCAATTACTACACCTTTTTCTGGCGCGCCCTGCGCCCGGCGGACCTGACGATCCGGCTCGAATACCGCCAGCAGAAAACCGGCGGTTTCATCCAGGCCCGCGAGGTCGCTTACCCGGGGGCCAAGGGTTCTCACGTCACGCGCTTCCAGATCACCGGCGACGATTATCGTGAACAGGGCCGCGTCTCGGCCTGGCGTGTGCTTTTGATAGAGAATCACCGCACGGTCGTCGCCCTCGGACAATCCTTTCTCTGGCGATGAAGATCACCCCTTCGCTTTCTCCCACCAAATTGCCGCCGCTCGGCGCGCCGCAGGGTTTGACATTACCCGCCGCCAACGGCTATCTTGCCCCTCAAGTCGCAGTGAATCCCACCCCCTCGATCCTGGTCGGTTGTAACCAAAAAGTGGTGTGCATCCGTGTCCAAGGCAAAGGTTCTTTCCAGAACAGCACTGGTATCAAGGACTTCGCCGCCGCCATGATTCTGCGCGGACACCGCGATTTCGTGGTCGATCTGGAAAAATGTCCCGTCATGGATTCGACCTTCATGGGCACGCTTGCCGGCATTGCCCATCGCCTCCTGCGGCTGGGCTCGGGGGGACTGCATGTCATCCACGCCAACGAACGCAACACCGATTTGCTCGAAGGCCTGGGGCTGGACCAACTCGTGTCCATGGAAGGCAAGGAAGGCCAAATGGCGCAGGAGTTCCGGGTGGAAACCGAAGATCAGCTTCCCTCCGCCCCGACCGATAAACGCACGACCACCGAAACCATGATCGCCGCCCACCAGGCGCTGGTGGACGCCGACCCGGACAACCTTTGCAAATTCAAGGACGTGCTCGATTACCTCAAACAGGACCTCCGCCGGGAGGAAACCGTCGATTAGTGGTTCATCATGCCGTGGACCCATCTGCTCCTTGGCCTTCTGGTCCTGATGGCAGCATGCTTTTATCTGGTTGCCCAACGCCAGAGGCGCGTGCTGCGCGCGACCCAGCAACGCCTCGATGACGTCAAGACCGAGGAAAGCCGGGTCTTCGAGTTCTTGCATGGTTTGGGCTCGGCCTTTTCCGAGACGGCCCGTTCCACGGACCTGCACCGCACCATCGTCGAGGGTGCGTCGCGCATCCTCAACGCCCACGGCGGTGCGCTCTACCTCGTGGACCGCAACGGGTCCCTGCTGATCCCGACGTTCATTTCCAAGGGCTGCCCGCCGTTGGTCAGCGTCCCGGCGCACATTCTCCAGCAGGCGGCGGCCAATTCCATCGCGCTGGACAGTTACCTGCGGCTGCACCCGGTGTCGCTCGCGGTCGACGGGAAGAAAGGCAGCGACAGTCTTCTCACGGACGCCTGGCAAGGCAAAACGGCGATTTTCCTGCCCTCGGTGGCTTCCGAACCCCGCCTGGCGGCCCTGCGCAACATGGCCCTGCGCACGGAGTCGGCCATGATCGCGCCGCTGGTGTACGCGGGGGTCAACCTCGGGGTGCTCGCGCTGGCGAACGGACCGATGAGCAGCGCGTTTACCGAGACAGACTTCGAGGTGTTCAAGGCCATCAGCGAGCAGTCGGCGTTTGCCCTCTACAACGCCATCGTGTACGCCGAGGCCAACGAAAAAAAGACGCTCGACCGCGACCTGGAAATCGCCCGCGACATCCAGCGCATCCTCCTGCCGAGCACGTCGCCGGACGTGGAGGGTTTCGAGATCAGCGGGATCAACGTCCCGGCACGGCAGGTCAGCGGCGATTACTTCGATTACATCAAGGTCGACCCGCAGCATTTCGGGATCGTCATCGCCGACGTGTCGGGCAAAGGCATCCCGGCGAGCCTGATCATGGCGATGTGCCGCAGCGTCCTGCGCTCGCAGGCCCCGACCAAGGCCAGCCCGGTGGAAGTGCTGCGCGAGGTCAACCGGCAACTCTTCCCGGACATGAAAGAGGACATGTTCATCTCCATGGCCTACGTGATCCTGGACCACGAAAAAAACGAGGTGACCCTGGCGCGCGCAGGACACGACGCGCCGTTTTTGTACAGCGCGGCGGACGCCAAGGTCATCAAGCTCAACCCGCCGGGTATGGCGCTGGGCGTTGACAGCGGGTCGGTCTTCGATAGGCTGACGCGCAACTTCACGGTACCTTTGGGGTCGAACGATTGTCTTATTTTATACACGGACGGAATCACCGAGGCACTGGATCAAAACGGACAAGAATTCGGCCTGGAGCGCACGATTCAGGCGATCAAGGACAGCGCGCCGCAAGGCGCGCCCGCCATCGTCAAACGACTGACTGACGACCTGCGCACCTTCGCGGGGAACACGCCGCAGAACGACGACATCACTCTCATCGTGATCCGCAAGCTATGAACACTCCAGAAAACACGACGACCACCATCGACGGCAAACCGACTCCGCCCGCGCAGGACGTGCCGGGCGCAGGGGCTGCCGCCCCCGCCGCGCCACCCACGCCGGAAGAAATGGCGGCCAAGCTCCAGGCGGAAATCGACCGTCAGCGCGATCAGGCCCTCCGTGACCGCGCTGACCTGGAGAATACCCGCAAGCGGCTCCAGCGCGAAAAGGAGGACGCGGTCAAATACGCCAACTCCAGCCTGTTGGAGCGGCTGCTGCCCGTGGTGGACAATTTCGAGATGGGCATGATGATGGCCCGCCAGGTCCCGGGAGCGGAGGCCGTGGTCCAGGGGATGACGATGGTGCAAAAGCAGCTCGAAGGTTTTCTGAGCGAAAACGGGATGCAGACGATTGACGCCGCGGGACAGAAGTTCGATCCGAACCTGCACGAGGCGTTGGGCGAGGAAGCGAACGCCGAGGTGCCCGAGGGTCAGGTAATCCGCACGCAACGCAAGGGTTACAAGCTGCGCGACCGGCTTTTGCGTCCCGCCAGTGTATTCGTGTCGAAAGGGCCTGCGTAAGCGGAAGGCTTGGCCGACCGACTGAGCGCCGTCCCTACAGCGGGAGGTTATTCGGATAGGCACTAACGCCGCTCCTGAGATCCGTCCTCCCGGGCGGAGCGCTACGGACGCCGTTGCGAAATCATAGACCCGTCGGCACGGTGCGCAATTTGTCTTCCCAGCGGGTCAGCAGATGCAAAACGATGTTCGTGCCGAACTTGTAACTATTGGTCACGTTCTTTGCCTCCAGACCCCGGAAATACACCTCCCGGTTGTCGAAGATCCAGCCGTTGATGGCGACGAACTCGGCGTGCTCGTTGCGGCGGGTATCGTAATCGCCCCGCTCATTGACGCCGATCTGCCACATGTCGCCGTAATCGTTCGCCGTGTAGATCACCGCCACTTCGCCGAACCGCTTGAGCGCATACACCGGCTCCTGGCAGGAGTTGACGCCCGGCGGCACCGTCTTGATCTCGGGGAAGTACGCCTGCGTGTAGATCGGATGGTTTGGCGGCAACGCCTCCCAGGCGATGTCCTGGTCCGGCAGCACCCGCTTCATCTCGCGC
>CAXUHC010000058.1:0-8335 GCA_964250705.1 uncultured Chthoniobacterales bacterium
GCGCTCGGTGGGGTTGGGGGAGACCTCGTGCGCGAGTTTGATGAGGCCGTCCGTCACGCCCGACATGGCCGAGACGACCACCACGACGCGGTGTCCGGCGCGCTGGGTTTCGAGGGCGCGGCGCGCGACGTTGCGGATGCGCTCGGGGTTGCCGACACTGGTGCCGCCGTATTTCTGGACGAGGAGGCTCATGGCCAAAGGGGAATCAACTTTGGCGGCGGCGCGGGCCGCGCGCAAGCGGCAATGTCCGCGCTCACCAGAGGCGCGAGATGCCGTAGGCGTCAAGCAGCGTATCCCGGCTGACCAGCGTACACCGCTCGCTCAGAGCCTGCGCTACGAGGAGACGGTCAAACGGGTCGCGGTGATGATGGGGCAAGGATGCCAGCCGGAGCAAGTGAGTCGTTTGGATCGGGACCAACCGGATGTATGGATGATTCTCCACTCCGGCGAGAAAATCAGGCAACGATCGATCCAGCTCCAAACGTTCCTTGCCAACCTTGATTGAGATCTCCCAAAGACTGCCAACACTCAGGAATTTTTCGTTGTCCGCGTCGAAAATCACCTCACGTGCGTTTGGGGAAAGCTCCGCTGCCCCCTTGAAAAGCCACAGCAAAGTATGCGTGTCGAGCAACAGCCTCATCACGTGTATTCCTCAAACTCCTCCAGAGGATCGTCCCATCCAGGCAAAAGTTTGATTCCTGGCATCAGTCCGAACAGCGAAGAGTGGTCGGCCTCCGGCAAACGATCCGCATCAACGCGGGCCTCCTCCAAAGGAGCCGCCGCCAGCTTGGCGACGGGTTGCCCGTCCCCGTTGGTGATGAGCCACTCTTCGCCCCGGCGTGCACGCTCGATCAAATCTTCCAGGCGTGCCTTGGCCTCCGCGAGCGTGACGGTGTTGGGCATATGGTCAGCTTGTCACAACCCTGCTGCCACCGCAACGCCGGACCAGGCAGCCGCCCCCTATAACGCCGGGTTCTTCGCGTAGTCCGCCCACAGTTCGTCCACGCTCTTGCCCGCCAGCTTGTTCCACGTTGCCGACGAATACGTCCCCTGGCGCAGCGAGTCGTCCAACGCCACGGCGATCCCCGGCTTGACGTGCTTTTCCAGCCACACCAGGAAGCGCGCGGTGACGCGGTAGGCGTCGGTGTAATTCTGGCGCGGCGAGTAGTCCGGCATGGTCCATTTGGCGGCGGGGTTGTTGACGCCGAACTTCGCCCGCGCGTAATCCGCGAGACCCTCGCGCAGCCACGCCGGGTCCCACTGCTTGTACGCTTGCACGACGTGCATCCCCTCGTGGGTCACCACGTCGATGTCCTCGGGGTTCTGGTGGAACCAGCGCGGGTTGACGTGAATCGTGTTCCCGGAGGTGGCGGCGACGCCGCGGTACTTCGTTTCGATGGAAATCCGCACGTGCTTCGAGGTGTTCGGATTAAACTCCTTTGCCATCAGCGGGTAGACCGTGAAGAACGTCTTCACCATCCGGTCCCGCTCGGCGGGATCGAACGTCGGATCGTCGTTCACGAACACGAGTTCGAGTCCACCCTCGTTGTAGGTGTGGCTCTCCTTCTTGAACGCGGCCAGCGTCGTCAGCGCGGTCGGCGCCACGTCGCGGTTGACCACGGCGATCTCGCTGAAAAACGTGTGGCCGAAACCGTCGTCCTTTTCCGTCGGCGTCACGTCGAAGAGCAGGTAACGGTAGCTGCCGAGGGTGTCGGCCGCCGCCACGCTGACGCCGTACTGACCACCCTCCATTTCGAACTGCAGGCGCGTATCCACGCTGGCGAGAAGCTTCCAACCCGCCTCTGCCGGGTCCACCGGGCGTTTGGGTTGCGCGTTGAAGCTTTGGTCCGTGCCGTCGCTGCCGTAGAGTTTGTAGACTTGCGGGCCGCGGGTGTCCGAGTGCCAGGAATAGGTGTTCACTTCCTTGACCGGGATCACCTTGCCGAGGTCCACCAGCAACCGCCCGCCTTCGCCTCCGGCCTGGAAAAAGAAGTTCTTCTCCGCCTCATCCTCGCCTTCGGGCAAGCTGCCGTCGTGCAAGGCGTCGAGCGGAGCGCCGTTCGGGTCCGGGCTCCCGTCCACGAGGGAAAATTTCGCGTCGTTGGCCGCCGTTCGGCGCGGAGCCGGGACCGTCTTGAAGTGAAAGTCCGGCCCCGCCGCGTCGCTTCCGTTATGGTTGATGGTGACGGTGGTTTCCGCCCGGGACGAGCCGATGGCGGCCAGCAGGACTACGGCGGCGATAAATCCAGCGCGGGCGGGCGAAGCGGCAAATTTCATGGGGGCAAGGATGGGCAACTTCGTGCTTGGCCGAAGTTTGCAGGGGGGTAGGCAGAAATAGGCGGCAAACCCCGGCGTGTCAACGATTCGCGCTGGCCGCATCGGCGAAGGTACCCTGGATCGGGTCGTGATCGGCAAACCCGCCCCGCGCCAGCGGCGTGTCCAGACGCAACCGGGCAGACCGCGAGAACCTACCGCCCGCCGGTCGCGGCAGCCGGACCGTTGACCGCCTCCGCGACGGCCTGAAGCCGGGCCGCATCCCCGGCCGTGATGCCCAGCTCGCGCGCGGCGGCTTCCTCCGCGCCCAGGGTCTTCGCGCCGCGATGGGTAAACTGCTCGAACAGTACGAGCGCCGCGAGGTATGCCCCGTGGACCCCCGGATGGTAGTGGTCGGACCCCCACAGGTCCACCTCGCCCGGTTTCTTGGGCAAATACGGATTTTCCACCGCGACCCCCGTGCGCATTGCCTGTACCCAGGCGTCCCCGGCGGGCACCACCGCTTCGATGTGCCCGTTTTCCTTGAAGGCCCGCTGATACCCGTCGTGCAGGTCGCTTCCCATGGCAAAGCTGGGCGCGTCTTTGTAGGGAGCCTGCTCGGGGAAGGTCAGGTCGGCGCGTGGCGGCGTCTCGTAGAGATACACCTGCGCGGTGGGATTGGCGGCGTGGATGGCTTTTTCCAAGCGGGTGGCGCCGGCGATGAATTGATCCCGTTTGCCGCCGCGCTCCGGCGGCAGCGGGTAGGTGCTGTATTCCTGCAAGACCACGGCGCTCCAGCGGGCCTGCGCGATGGTCTCCATGGCATGCTCGGCGTGGAACTCCAGCGGCGTCGCGCTGACCGCCTCGATGTGGACCTCGTAGTGCTGGCCCGCTTCGTCGGTGAGCTTCTTGAAGATGCCGGGGATGCCGCCAAACGGCCCGTTCTCGCCGCCGGGCCGGTTGTCGGAGCGGCGGTCGGTGGCGGGCAACGAGAAATTTTCGTCGGTGATGGCCTCCGAGTTGTAGCCGCGCACCGGCATAAACCGGCCATGGAAAAAGCTGTTGCCCACGAAGAGGATCACCGCGTTGGAAGGCGTCGACGCGGAGGGCGGCGGCATCGCCGCAGCGGGGATCGGCGGCGGGGCTCCCTGCTGCGCACGGACGCCGTCAGCCGCCGCGAGCATCGAAAGGCAAAGACCCAGGAGAACACGCATGAACGGCGGGATCACTTCACCGCTGCCCAGACGCGGGCCACGTCGTCGTAGTCGTCGAGCTTTTGCAGGAACGCGCCGGTCTCGGCTTTCTGCTCGTCCGACAACTCGGGGTAATTCTTGGCCACGTAGCCGATCTCGCTGGTCACGACCGTCCAGCCGTTCGCGCTCAGCCATTGCGAAACGCTGTGGACCGCCGTGCCGTCCGCCAGCAGCCGCACCCCGGCGGCCCCCTCGGGAATATCGTCGTTCTGCTCGTGGGTGAGCGGCTCGAAGTCATTGGCCCCGGCTTCGATGGCCGCCGTTTCCAGGTCCGCCGCCGGGTCCGGGTGGTGCGCCTCGATGATCCCGACGTGGTCGAAGAGGAACTTGTTGCTGCCCGCCGTACCGAGCTGGCCCTGTTTGAAAAGCAGCCGCATGTCCGGCGAGGTGCGGTTTCGATTGTCGGTCATGCACTCCACGATCACCGGCACCTTGTTCGGCGCATAACCCTCGAAGACAACGTGTTCGAGCATCAGTTTTTCGTCGCCGGTGCCGGAGCCTTTCTTGATGGCGCGTTCGATCACGTCGCGCGTGACGTTCTCGCGGCGGGCTTTTTCGACGGCGGTGAACAGCCGGGCGTTGCCCGCGGGATCGGGTCCGCCGAGCTTGGCGGCGACCTGACCTTTTTTGAGGTTGGCGACCTCACGTTTTGCCTGTAACCACTGACGACCCATAAAATTATAGAGTTTTGGAGGGGAAGAAATCCTGTCCGCAGATTACGCAGATTACCGCAGATTTCCAGCAGAGGAAAAAGGTTGGCATGCTTCCCTTCCTTAATCTGCGGAAATCTGCGTAATCTGCGGACGATTCTTTATTGGGTGGCGGGCACGGGCCGCGTCTCGACCAATGCCTCCAAGATGTTCGTCACTCCGCCGCTGACCGCGCACTCCGCCACGGGCTTGCGCACGGTCCGACCGTTGACCCGCAGGACGATCTGATAATCCGCGATGCTTTGGAACGTTTCGCGTCCGCGCCGCACCGCCCAACGCCGTGAATACCCCGAGTTGATCGGCGAGAGCGTCGTTTGCGCGGCGTGCCGGGCCATGACCGTGGCGGTGTCGAGCACCAGCACCAGGTTCTCCCGGTGCCGGTAGGCGGCGAGCAGGCCTTTGAGCCGGGTCTCGCTCACCCAGAAGAACACGCGCTCGTTGAGCAATGCATACCATTCGGCAGGCGTCATGCCGTCGAGCACCGGCGCGAGCGTGGCGTCGCTCATCGGTTTCTGGTCGCGGATGAGCACCTGCCCGTGTTCCGCGTGGTTCACGGCGATGAAATCCGGGCGGCGGGTCTGCTCGATTCGCGTTCGCTCGGCCCCGGTCACGCCGTACAGATCGAGCAGCGCGCTGGTGCTCAGCAGCCCGTGCCGCCGGATGCTCGGCCACATCAATGCCTCCGCCATGTGGTAGAGGCGCGGGTACGCCGCGCAGAACTCCGCGACCGTCATGCGCCGATCAGGTGGATCAGCCCGTACCAGACGACGTTCAGAATGTGCCAGCCCAGCGCGATGAGCGCCCCCATCACGACGAGCACCACGGCCAGCAAACCGAAGACGAACACGTAATCGCCCGCCGTGTTCCGGCGGATCGGCGTGGGGACCGACCCCCCGGACTGCGGCGCGTGCCGGAGCAAAAGCTGGTAGTTGCGCGACGAAGGTCGGAACCACCACGCGAACGCCTCGCCCACCACGGGCAGCACGCCGACGGCCCCGTTGAGCAGGATGTTCATCCCCATGCGGCCCAACACGATCTTGGGCACGCCGCGCCGGGCGGCTTCCAGAATGGTCAGCATCTGGACCAGGGTCGCCGCGCCGTCGCCCACGACCGGGATCAGGTCGAGGAACGGGTTGACGCCCAGCCGCTTCTGCAGGCCGGGAATCTTGATCACGTTGTCCATCAGGTACGCGATCAGGTGGGAAAGCGCCACGTTGCCCGCGCCGCCCCGGCCACCCACGCCGCCGGTTCCCCGGCGTTCGGGCGGCAGCACTTCAAATTCGTCGGGCGCGGTCGTCTTCATGCCCAAGGAATCGCGCGCCCGGCAATCGGTGGTTGCGCCGGATGCCCCGGCGCGTCCATCATGGGCCGTGCGCCCCGCACCATGAAGCAAGGGACCCTCTGGATTGCCCTGACCCGGCCGGACAACCTCGTCAACGCGCTGGCCGTCGCTGCCGCGGGCCGGGCACGCTTCGCCGCGTGCCGCCTTCTCTACGAGGATTCCTCCTGGTGGCAGGGGCTGGATTGGCCGCGCGAAGCGGCGCGTTTCGACCGGGTGGACTCCGTGCCGAGAATCCCGGCGTGCCGGGGACTGCGCGACCTGCCGCGCTTCCACCGCGCGTTGCGGGATCGTCAACGGCGGCTGGCGGACCTGGGCATCGGCCCCGCCGACACGGTCGTCGCGCTGGCGGGGATCACGAAACTGAGCCTCGCGCTGGCTTCGGCCTACCCCGAGGTGGACAAGGTGCTGTGCGTGACGGTCAAGAAGTACGTCGACGCCAGCCGTCCCTGGTCGTGGGCGACCTACCGCCCGACCACTTCGGGCTGGCTGCAACGCTGGTGGGTGGAGCCGCGTCTCGGCCTGCGGCGCACCGTGCGGCTCAAGCCGTGGCGTGGCGGCGGCGACGGGGTGCGCCTGGAACGTCCGGTGGAACCGCTCGAACACATTTTCCGCGCGGTCCTGCTCCTGAGCAACGACGGCACGACGCTGCCGCCCGGCGCCGGGCCGAACGTGTTCCCCGTGCCTTTCCCCACCCTGCGCGACCTCGGCGCGGGCCATCCCGCCGCGCCCGTACCCGACCATTCCCGCCGCCGGACGGTCGTTTTCTTCGGCACGCCGTTTTTGCTGGTGCACAACCTCGCGCCGAGCGTCTACCGCGAGCGGCTCAACGCCTGTCTGCAAGCGATTCGCCGATGGTACGGCGCGGACTGCGAACTCGTCTACCGTCCCCACCCCGCCGAGACCAAAGAGCGCGAGCAACTGGATTTGCGCGGGTTCGTGATCGCCGAGGACCGCCAGGTCGCCGAACTCTATTTCCTGCAAAACTCCCCCCGCATCCGGGCGGTGTTCTCGGTCTCCTCGACCGTTTCGCGGGTCGCGCTCAACTACGGTCTCAACGGTTACGCCTTGTGGCGCTGCTTTCCGTTCGACGAAACGGCGGCGGAGTATTTCACCACCCTCATGGGCCGCGTGCCGCCGGAGTTCGACGTGCGCTCGCTGGAGCAGCAGCCCTGCTTGTACATTGACGCGGATTTATCCCGGCTGGGGAAAACGACTTTCCACGAGATTTTCGGCAGTTTGTTCACGCAATCAGCAACGCCAATGCGTTTCTAACCGCTTTCGGAAACCGAGACGATCCAATCGCCGGGCTGATAATCTGCGCGGTTGAGAAACCGTTCTCCCAAAGCCTCGTGGAGAGCTTCCAACCCACCCAGCTCGGGAACGGGCCAGATTTCCCGGCAGAGTTGCAACGTTTTCCGCACCGTCGCGGTATGACCTGCCACCCTCCAGTAAGCTTCCAGCGGCTGCCATGTAAAGTAGCCGTTGCCATGAAAGCTCAATCCGAGGAAGCCATAGCACTCATCCTCGTCTTCCGGTGGCTCGGTGGCTAGGGTCATCGCATAGACCGGACTGATCGAAACGCTCAACCCATCGGGAACGATGTATGATCGCGCCGAACCATCGGGATGAACAGCCCGGAGGTCCTCACTGGCGGCCTCGGACAAGCTACCCAGGTGGACGGACGCTCGTAGGATAGGTTGGCCGTCGAGGTTTATCCCGGGCCAGAGTGTGTTCCAGGCGGCGGCGTGCCGCTCGTGGTGCAACCCGTCGGATTGCCTTTCCTCTTCCAGAGGCAAGCGACCCACCGTCCCCGATGCGTCCCACTTTACCTCGTGCGCCGCGTCGAACGTTTCCGCGTCGTTCGCACCGTACTGTAATTCGACTCTCAGCAACCGGTCGTCTCTCACCGCCAGAGTGGTCCGCAGACCGTCGCAAAATTTGCGCAACTCGCCGAGCGTCGGTCGTGGCGGACGCCCGGGGTAAAATACCTGTAACCCGCTAAAGAACGACATACGGAAGCCTTCTCGGTCGCTTTAGCCCGGCAAACTGGTCAGCATCTGCGCGTTGGTCGGGAACTTCTTCAAAAAGCTCAACAGCCGCTCAATCGCTTCGAGCGGCTTGTGACCGGCCAGCCCGCGCCGGATCACGTTGATCTTGTCCAGCTCCCACGGCTGCAAAAGTAACTCCTCGCGGCGGGTGCCTGACCCAAAAATATCTACCGCCGGGAAAATGCGCTGGTCGCTGATCTTGCGGTCCAATACCAGTTCCATGTTGCCCGTGCCCTTAAATTCCAGGAAGATCACCTCGTCCGCGCGGCTGCCCGTGTCGATGAGCGCGGTCGCCATAATCGTCAGGCTCCCGGCCTCCTCGGTGTTGCGCGCCGCCGCGAAAATCTTGCGCGGGATTTCCAGCGCCCGCGTGCCGACGCCGCCGCTGCCCGTCGCGCCGCCCCCGCCGCCCAGCGCGTTGTTGAAGGCCCGGCCCATGCGCGTGATCGAGTCGAGCAGCATGAACACGTCGAACCCGGCTTCCACCAACCGCTTGGAACGCTCCATCGCCAGTTGCGCGATGCGCGTGTGGTTTTTGAGGTCGCTGTCGTTGGAGCTGGCCATGATCTCGGCCTGCGGCACCGTGCGGCGGATTTCGGTCACCTCTTCGGGCCGCTCGTCCACCAGCAGGATGATGAGCTTCATCTCCGGGTGATTCTTCACCACCGCCTCGGCGATGTGCTGCAAAAGGGTCGTCTTGCCGGTGCGCGGCGGGGCCACGATCAACCC
>CAXUHC010000058.1:8345-9475 GCA_964250705.1 uncultured Chthoniobacterales bacterium
ACCTACCGCGACCAGCTGTTCCCCCGCGATGCCTATCGCCGCACCTTGGACCGGCTGATAGCGGCCCAGCCGCCCAGGATCGCCTGCAGGATCATGGTCTTGCCGGCTTTGGGCGGGGCCACGATCAACCCGCGCTGGCCCTTGCCGATGGGCGTCATCAGGTCCATGACGCGCGTCGTGTAGCGGTCGGGCGTCGTTTCGAGCCGGATGCGCTTCTTCGGGTTGATGCTCGTCAACTCGTCGAAATTGGGCAGGTTCTTGAACTTTTCCGGGTCTTCGCCGTTGAGTTCGGTCAGCCGGAACATCTGCGGGCCACGCGAACTCCGGCGCACCTCGCCCTTGATCCACTGGCCGTCGCGCAGGTTGTACTTGCGGCAGACCTCCGGGGTCACGAATACGTCGGCGGGCGTCTGCACGAACGATCGTTTGGCCTCGCGCAGGAAGCCGAATCCCTTGCCGGACACCTCGACGATGCCCTCGCTGAAGGTCGGTTCCTCGACCCGGCTGACGAACCCGTCGCGCGGCTCGCCATCGCGGCGGTCCGGTCCCTGCCCGTCCTGTTGCCGGGGCAGCTGCGGCGGTTGCCCGCCCTGCTGCTGGTACGGAGGGCGATTCTGCCCCTGCTGGTTGTTGTATGGGTTACCGCCGCCCTGCCCCTGGCGGTCGTGGCGGTTGTGCCTGTCCTGGCGGTTGAAACGCCCGTGGCGGCCGCCGCCTTGGTCCTGGCGGTTCTGACGGTCCTGTCCCTGGTGACCGCCGTCCTGCCGACCCTGGTAATTGCCTTGTCCGCCCTGCGGCGGTTGCTGGTAACGGAGCGGCTCGTTGCCGGAAGGAGAAATCAGCGGTGCGCCGGTCGCAGTTTCGGGCGGGACCGAAGGCGATGGAGCCACCAGTCCGAGCGTCGGCGTCGCGCCATCGGAGACGGGCCGCTCCACCGGCGGCGCGTCGGGCAGCGCCGGGGCGGGCGGTTCCGGCGCGCGTTCGGCCACGGGCGCAGGCAATTCGGGTCGGGCTGTGGCAGGCTCGGGTGCCGACGCAGGAGGTTCGGGCCGGAAAATTGCTGCAGGTGCGGGGGCCGGTTCCTGGGAGGCGGACACCTCGGCGGAATCCGTCGCGGCGTCGGCCTTGCG
>CAXUHC010000058.1:9485-10733 GCA_964250705.1 uncultured Chthoniobacterales bacterium
CCACCAGCGGCTCGCCGCTGACGATGGCGGGACCTTCCTCGGCGACGGCGACCGCGGTGACGGTTCCTCCGTCGTCCTTGCTCTTGCGCGAAGCCACCTTGCGGCGTGGCGCGGCCTTCTTGGCGGGGGTCGGCGGGGCGGACTCCGCGTCGGCGGGTTGAACCCCTGCGTCCACGGGGGCCGCGTGCTCTTGGTTGGTGTCTTCGGTCATGATGGAGAACGGAAAAATCGGGGGCTGGGGCGTGCCGGGAATGGCAGGCAGCGTCAGGCGGAGAAAGTGAAAAGGGAACGGAAACTAGCAGGTCAGGCTTCGAGCCAGGAGAGGATTGCCTCGGAGGAGGTGGGCTTCGTCGGAACGCGGCGGGGCACGGTAGGCACCCTCTTCGGATGGAACCTGGAGGGAACGCTCCCGGCGGTGGGGAGGCTGCCGGGGTTCTGGCTAAGAATAAATCGTTGGTCGGCGGCGAGGCGGTTTTTAAGATCGTTGGCGGCTGCGATGCCCGGGGATTCGCGTTCTTCCTTACGGGCTTCTGCGTCGCTTCTTACCCCAAGTTCGCCGGTGCCCTTTTTGACGGCGCTCTTGCTGTTTTCTTGCGGCATGATCTGGGTCAGGGCGGTCTCGACGACCGGGCGCAAGCGGGAGTTACCGGATAAACCGCCGCCGCCAATCTGGACAGGGACGGTGATTTCCTTCACCAGCTTACGGGAAGCCGCCCTACGTTCGACCTCGAACGGCCCTTTGATGTGCTGAACTTGCAACCACTTGCTATGACCCACCATACCGAGAGGGAGACACTTGCGAAACGTTACCCAAAACGTTCAACATCCAGAGCGAGAGAAGAAGACCGGCGAGATGCCGAGAAGCGGAAAGCCGGCCTGCTCAGGAAGGCGATATAAAATGAGTAACTCCGGGGAGAATAGCGGCTTGTAGGCGGATGTCAACCGCAAAAAGAGAAATCGAGGCTCGCCAGCCGTCAGGCAAAACTGACCGTAGGCAATTGGTAGAAATGTGGACGAATCCCGTCAGCACTGCCCAAGGCAAAGCCACGGGCTCCGTACCGCCTGGCGTGGCGTCGAGCCAGGCATGCGCCGCAGCATGACGCAACGAGTCGGTGAACACCGCGTACACCAGCAGGTTCACATCGACCAGAATCATCGTGCCCAAGCCCCAGAAATCTTCGGGCAATAGGGAATACCTCGGAGAGGCATCCCTACCCTGGTTGCGACCAGCCGCGAACCTACACCTTC
>CAXUHC010000058.1:10743-12992 GCA_964250705.1 uncultured Chthoniobacterales bacterium
CGAACGCTTGCGCAGGCCGGCATCGAGGATTTTCTTCCTCAGCCGCAACGACTTCGGCGTGGCTTCCACGTACTCGTCCGGCGCGATGTATTCAATCGAACGCTCCAGCGTCATCACCAGCGGCGGCGCCAGCGAGACGCCCTTGCCGTCGCCCTGCGAACGCATGTTGTTGAGCTTCTTCGCCTTGCACGGATTCACCGGCAGATCGTCGGGCCGGGCGTTCTCGCCGATGATCATGCCTTCGTAAATCTCCTCCTGCGCACCGATGAACAACCGGCCGCGCTCCTGGATCGTGTCCAGCGAATAGGCCGTGCTGATGCCGCCTTCCATCGCCACGAGCACCCCGCGGTCGCGGCTGGGGATTTCGCCCTTGTGCGGCCCGTATTCCTTGAAAAGATGACTGGCGATGCCGAGGCCCTTCGTCACGTTGACGAGGTCCGTCTCGAACCCGATCAGCCCGCGCGTCGGGATCACGGCTTCCACCAACACGGAATGCGGGTTGTGGACCATGTTGGTGATCTCCGCTTTGCGGCTCGCCAGGGACTGCAAAATGTCGCCCAGGTTGTCGTTGGGCACGTCCACGGTCAGCGTTTCGTAGGGTTCCAGCAGGCCGCCGTCGTCCGCGCGCTTGTAGATGACCTCGGGCCGGGAAACCAGCACCTCGAACCCTTCGCGGCGCATCTGCTCGACCAGCACGGCGATCTGCATCTCCCCGCGCGCGCTCAACTCGAACGAGCCCGCCGTGTCGGTCTCCATGAAGCCGAGCGACACGTTGGTGCGCGTCTCGCGGACCAGCCGTTCGCGGATGTTGCGCGCCGTCACGAGCTTGCCCTCGCGCCCGGCCAGCGGGCCGTCGTTGACGAGGATGCCCATCGTGATCGTCGGCGGATCGATGTCCACGAAATGCAGCGCCGGACGGTCTTCCTGGTCGGTGATCGTCTCGCCGATGAACACGTCTTCAAACCCGCACAGGCCGATGATGTCGCCCGCGCTGGCGTGCTTGAGTTCGATCTTTTCCATGCCCTGATGGCCGAAAATCGCCGTGACCTTGCCGCGCTCGCGGCGGCCGTCGCCGTGGGCCACGACCACCGTGTCGTCCACACTCACGCGCCCCGCCAGGATGCGCCCGTAGGCGATCCGGCCCAGGTAATCGCTGTAGTCCAGGTTGGACACGAGCATCTGGAGGTAGCTCACGCCGCTGCCCTTGGGCGGCGGGATCTGCTGGATGATCTCGTCGAAAAGCGGGGTCATGTCCTTGCGCTCGTCGGTGATTTCCTTGACCGCATAACCCGCCTTGGCGCTGGCGTACATCACCGGGAAGTCGAGCTGCTCGTCGCTGGCGCCCAGCTCCATGAACAACTCGAACACCATGTCCAGCACCTTGTGCGGGCGGGCGTTCTCGCGGTCGATCTTGTTGATGACGACGATGACCTTCGCGCCGCTTTCCATCGCTTTCTTCAAGACGAACTTGGTCTGCGCCTGCGGGCCGTCATGGGAGTCCACGACGAGCAACACACCGTCGATCATGCCCAAAATGCGCTCGACCTCGCCGCCGAAATCGGCGTGGCCGGGGGTGTCGACGATGTTGACGTGGTAGCCTTTGTACTGGTAGGCGGCGTTCTTGGCGCGGATGGTGATGCCCTTCTCGCGTTCGAGGTCCATCGAATCCATCATGCGCTCGTCCGTCTTCTGGTTGGCGCGGAAAGTGCCGGACTGGCGCAGCAAGCAATCCACGAGCGTGGTCTTGCCGTGATCGACGTGGGCGATGATGGCAATGTTTCTGATCTTATCCATAAAAGACCGCCTGGCGGCGGTAGGGTTCAAGTTTCAAGAACCAGGATTCAAGAATCGTGGTTCGAGCGGTGTACGGGACGAAAAAGGTGGTCAAGATAGCACGGAATTGACGCACGTCACGTAGTTTGACGGCCTTTCCCTGGCAGAGCGTGCTGTTTTCGTCTGGCGCAGCTTGTCCCTTGAACCTTGCGCGGCAACGGCTTTAGTAACGCACACGACCGATTCCGGTCATTCCGCAGCGCTATCAACCGACCTCCCAATGGGCAAACAATACAACAAAGTCATCAAACGTAAACGCCGGGTCGCCTATAAAGTGCGCCAGGCCGCCAATGCCAAGGCCGCCGCCAAGCCCGTGCCCACCGCCAAGCCCTCGACCGCCAAGCCTGCCGCCGCTGCCAAGCCCAAAGCGCCCGCCAAGCCCAAAGCGAAGCCGGCGGCAAAGGCAGCCAAGGCGC
>CAXUHC010000058.1:13002-18063 GCA_964250705.1 uncultured Chthoniobacterales bacterium
ACCCGCTCCTGCCCCGGCAGCGGAGCCGACCCCCGCTCCGGCAGCGGAAGCCGCCCCCGAGGCTCCTTCGGCGGAAGCGACCGAAACCCCGGCTTCCTGAACAGGCTGCGCAGCAGCCGTTCGTCCGCAAGGTAGGGATGCCTCTCCGAGGCACTCCCTATTTTTGACCGGGAAAACGTCTCCACGTCGGATCAGGGCAACCGCCCACCAGAGATTCTAGGGAGCGCCTCGGAGGAGAGGCATCCCTACCTTTGCACATGGCCGCCCTGCGGGAATACCTCCTCGTGGACGGCCACAGCGTGATTTTCGCCTGGCCGGAGTTGCGTGCGCTGCACGTCCGCCGCATGGCCGCCGCGCGGGAAGCCCTCGTTAAACTACTCACCGATTACCAGGACCAGAGCGGCGTCCAGGTCGTGGTGGTCTTCGACGGCCAGGGCGCGCGCACGACCGAGGAAAGCGAACCGGACCGCCCCCAGGTGTTCTACGCGGCGGCGGGCCGCACGACGGATAGCGTCATCGAGCGGTTGGTGGCGAAGTACGCGGAGCGATACCGTCTCGTCGTCGCCACGTCGGACAGTCTCGAACAACAGACGGCCATCAGTTTCGGCGCGGCGGGCTGCGTGTCGGCGGAGGGCTTGCGCGACGTGCTGGCGGGCGCGGCGCGGGAATTCGACCGCCGGGCCAAGGCGTTCCGGCGGAAATGACGGCGACAAATCGCCCGCGCGTGGTAGATTCCCGCTCTCCGTCACGCATGGACGAACCAGAGCAAACTCCCCGACCGCCATCCGCCCGGACTACCCGCGGTAAACCGCGGCTGCGCGGCGGCTGGCTGGCCTGGCTGTTCCTTTACACCCGTGGGCTGATCGTGGACCAGCACCTGCGCCGGTTGACGATGTTTTATGTCGCGCTCGCCGACATGCTCATGGTCTTTGTCGGCGCGCTTGCCCTCTTTTCCAAGGACTGGATGCCGCCGCGCGAGCACGTCTGGGGGTTCGCCGTCTATTGGCTGGTGGTGGCGTGGTTGACGGTCCTCCTCGCGTTGCTGGCGCTCTACGACATCCTCCTGCTGCGCGTCCAGCACCGGCTCGTCCGCCGCCAGCTCCGCCAGCGCATGCTCGGCGAGGAGCCCCCCGACGCCGACCACGAGAAGTAGACCCTTCGTTCCTTCCCCCCCGCCTCCCTCTTCTCTGCGTTCCTCCTGCCTTTTCTCTGCGTCCTCTGCGTTAAAAATTCCGGTCTCCTTCCCACTGACGCCTTCCATGCACAAAACCCGCGCGCAGATGGAACGCGAGGAATCCCTCACCCTCGCCGCATACGCCCAGCACGCCGCCGCCAGCGCCGGACGCCGCCACTCCGAACCACCGCACCCCTACCGCACCCCTTTCCAGCGCGACCGCGCGCGGGTCATTCACTCCCGCGCCTTCCGCCGTCTGGAGTACAAGACGCAGGTCTTTCTCAACGGCACCGGCGACCACCTGCGCACCCGGCTGACCCACACCATCGAGGTCGCCAGCGTCAGCCGGACCATCGCCCGCGCGCTCGGCCTCAACGAGGACCTCGCCGAAGCCATCGCCCTGGCGCACGACCTGGGCCACCCGCCCTTCGGACACCCCGGCGAACAGACGCTCGACCGGCTCATGCAGGGGCAGGGCGGCTTCGACCACAACGCGCAGAGCCTGCGCATCGTCGAACTCATCGAATCGACGTACCCCGAATTCCGCGGCCTCAACCTTTCCTTCGAGGTGACCGAAGGTCTCCGCAAGCACCAGACGTTCTACGATCCCGTGCCCGGCCGCGACGAGGACGGCGGCTACGCTTGCCCGACGCTCGAAGCGCAAATTGCCAACCTCGCCGACGAGATCACCTACAACAGCCACGATCTCGACGACGGCCTGGACAGCGACCTGATTTCCAGCGATCAGCTCGCGGACATCGCCGTCTGGCAGGAGGTCCGCGCCGACGTGCTCGCCCGGTATCCCGCGCTGGCAGGCCGCGACCTGTGCGCGACGATGGTCCGGCGGCTCATCGACCGGCAGGTGGAGGACGTGGTTTCGACGAGCGCCGCGCGGATCGACGCGGCGGGGGTGCGCACCGTGGACGACGTGCGCCGCCAGCCCAGGCCGCTGGTTGCTTACAGCGACGCCCTCCTGTCCGCCAACCGCGAACTGAAACGCTTCCTCTTCAAAAATCTGTACTACCACCCGCAGGTCGCCGACGCCAACCGCCGTGCCTGCGAACGCCTGGGCGACGTGTTCAACGCCTACCTGCAAGACCCTTCCCGCCTGGGCGAAGCCACCGCCACCCGCATCGAAGCCGACGGCCTGCCCCGCACGGTCTGCGATTATCTCTCGGGCATGACCGACCGCTATCTGTTGGAAGAACACGTGCGCCTGTTCGGCGGCAACCGAGACTTCCAAGCTACTGCTATCACGAAAGAACGGGCACGAGACAGTTGAACTCTCCGAAAATCCCGAAGTCACCGGGATTTGTCGTCAGCAAGGAAACGATCCCGGCCTGTCGGTACGTCGCGGCGAGTTGCGTATCGAGCAACCGTTTACGGCCGGGTCGGTGTTGTTCCATCCATGTCAGGAAAAGCCGTGTCGCGTCGGCGTCCGGGAAAACTTGCTCGACCTCGCGTCCCATCCACCATTCCGAAGCGATGCGCCGGGCAACCGCCATTTCGAGTGGTCTGGCAAAACGGCGTTGGTCGGTGACGATGTGCAGAAACTCCGCGAGCACCTGCGGTGCAAATGCCAATCGGTCGCCTGCATCAAGCAACCGGGCGAGCAGCGCACGCGCCACCGTGTGGTCCGCGTGTTCGATGATCTCTGCGGCGACAAGAAAGCCGGTGTCGATTCCGTGGGTCACGCCCACCCTTCCAGCATTTCGTCCAGCAAATCGTCATCCGACGAAAGCGGACGCAACACCTCTCCGACGCTCACGGGCGCAATGTCCAATACATTGCGACCGGCTTGGGGTTGCCTCGGCAATCGGACTGCCCTGCCGTTAATCAGCAAAATCGCCTGGCTTCACCCGTGAAGTGGGAAATAACGATGAGTCTCGCGAGGCATTTTGGGGCAAGCTTCTACCAAAAGATTTCGATCCTACCCCAGCCAAAGTTAGCCCAAAAGCCAAACATGCCTCGACTACAGGCGCGCCAGACAGCACAGATTCTACGACAGAACAAAAGGATACACAGGAGGAAAGTGAGCCAACTACGACAAGTCAAAAGAATGGGCATGGAGCCAAAGCGCCTGAGACCGTCGCCTCAAACCGAGACATTCTGTCGACGAAGAAGAATGTGGGCAAGAAGTCCCATACGATATTCGCTGAGTACGTCGAACTGCAACAATCTGGCGACTTTCCGATTGCATCGGCGGGTTTAGCTCGTGCCATGATTGAAACGACGCTGAAGTACCACGCGAAAAGATTGGGTAGTGTTTACGTCGGTGTTGAAGCGGGGTTGAACTAGGGCGATGTTTGGGGCTGATTTCGACGATGGTGGTGCATAGCTGCCCGCACTGCGGCAGCGAGCATTGGCACAAGAACGGGCACACGCAACGCGGGGCACAACGAGCACGTTGCGTGGAATGCAAACGCACGTTTACCCTCTCGCCCAAGGGACCGCGCCACGCTCAGAAAATCAGAGCCCAGGTGCTTTCAGCCTATCAGGATCGCATGAGCATCCGTGGCATCCATCGCACCTTCGGAGTTTGCTACACGACGGTGATGCGTTGGCTGGGGGAAAATGGAAGCTTTGCCCGCGTTCAAGGACACGCTGCTGCCGAGTGAAAAAGGTGACGTGCTCGCACTCGATGAGCTTTGGAGCTTCGTGCAGGCCAAGGCGCAAACTCTCTGGCTCTGGGTGGCTCTTTGCCGACGCACGCGCCAGGTCGTCGCCTGGACGCGGGGTGACCGCAGCTTGCAAAGTGCCTGCGATTTGCGGGCCACTCTGCCTCCAGGGTACCGACGTTGCGCCACCCGCAGCGACCTCTGGGAGGCGTGCCGAGCCGCCTTCCCCACCAGAACGCACCGCTGCCGCCGCAAGAAGGAGGGCGAAACCTGCCACGTCGAACGCTGGTTGTGCACGCTGCGCCAACGTGTCAGCCGCTTGGTCCGCAAAGCTTTGTCTTTCTCCAAACACGCTGAGAACCACCTCGATGCCATCCACTTCTTCGTCGCCAGCTACAACCTCGCCATCCAGCAATCAACACTTAACTAAACACCACCCGGCACCGATCGTCGTCCACAGACGCCTTTTAGGTCCGTCAGACCACGGTCTGTTTGGTTACAAGCAAATGCGATCACGGTGCCAATTTGCGAGAGGAAATCGTATTCGGCTCCCTCAATCTCACTGGGGCCTGTTCACGGTACATTTGCTGTCCTACGGCGTAGCGTCCAGTTTGCAGGACGGATGAAGAGCGGTTGTTTCACCTGAGCGATGAGCAGTGGGCGCAGATTGAAGGAGCGTTCCCGCAACGGCGGGACCAGCGCGGCTTTGAGTGCAAGATCGGCAACCGCTTGGCCTTCGAGGCGGTGCTTTTCCGGGCACGCACGGACTGTCCTTGGCGCGACCTGCCCGGGGAGTACGGCGACGACCACACGATCTACATGCGGTGGAGCCGCTGGGTCAAAAGCGGCGTGCCTCAGCGCGCCATGGCGGCGTGGTAAGATGCTGGTGGAAGTGCTTCGCCGTGAAGAGGTCAAAGCCGTGGGAGCCGACCGTGCCTACGACAGCGACGCCATCCGGGCCTTGATTGCCGCCGCGGGCAAGGAAGCCGTGATCCCGCCGCGCTCCAACCGAGTCAAGCCCGCCGACTACGACAAGGAAAAGTACAAGGGGCGCAACCAGGTCGAACGCCTCTTCAACCGACTCAAGGGTTACCGTGGCGTGGCCACCCGCTACGACAAACTCGCCGCCATGTTCCTGGGCGGCACGCTGGCCACCCTCCTCGCCATCAGCCTAAAAAGTATCGTGAGCAGGCCCTAGTATTATAGTGGTACTTCGTGGCAGATGAGGCTGGAACGCGGCGTTTTCGCGTCCAAGGAGCCGCCTTTCCC
>CAXUHC010000059.1:0-6209 GCA_964250705.1 uncultured Chthoniobacterales bacterium
GGCTGACGATTTTCTCCATGCGTTCCGCGTTGGTCTTGGTGTTTGGCTGGGACATAAAAGAGGCGTGCAGTTAAAAAAATAAACCCTGCCTTCCGAAAAAGGGAAGGCAGGGTAAACGCAGCCGGACGAACCGGCAACGGATGTTTGCGGCTTCCGGCTTAGCGCCGGTTGCTCCCGCCGCCAAGGAGCGGCAGCAGGTAATACAGGAAGTACGCCAGCGAGGTCAGAAACGCAGCCACGTAGGTCAGCGCCGCCGCGTCGAGCACCTTAGCCACCGCCCTCGCTTCTTCGGGACCACGGATCACGCCCATTTCAGGCAGGATCGCCTTGGCGCGTCGGGAAGCATCGAATTCCACCGGCAGCGTCACGAGGTTGAACACCATGATCACGCCGAACGCGATGGCCATCGCCATCAGCCCCGTGTGGAACGAGATGATGTGCGTGAACATGAAGATGAACGGCAAGATCATCACAATTTGGCTTGCGAACTGGGTCGCCCCAACCGCCGCCGAGCGTAGCTGCAACGGCGCGTAGCCCTCCTGATGCTGCATGGCGTGGCCGCACTCGTGCGCGGCGATGCCGACCGCCGCCGTGGAGGTTCCGCGGTAAACGTCCGGCGAGAGCACGAGCTGCTTGTTGATCGGATTGTAATGGTCGCCCATCATGCCGTCGCTTTCGAGGACGGTCACGTCGTGAATCCCGCGCGCTTGGAGGATGCGCTGGGCGGTTTGCGCGCCGCTGTACCCGCTCGAAGCGGGCACCCGGCTGTATTTGGAGATCATGCCTTTGACGTACATCGTCGCCAGGCCCGAGATCACCAGAGTGAAGATGAAAAGCAGGAGATACATGGATGTTTGGGTGGCCCTTTTCTTTATTCAGGCCGTGAAGATTAGACCGCGCCACCGGCGGTTTGTTCATTCAACCGGCGGCGAGGGCGGCGCTTTCTTCGCCTGCTCCCAGAGCGCATCAAGCTCGTCGAACGTGGCGTCTTCCCACCTGCGGCCCTGCGCCCGGAGGGCTTCCTCGATCCGCTGGAAGCGGCGCACGAACTTATCCGTGGCGCGGTTGAGCGTCGCCTCGGCATCCAGTTTGTGCCAGCGCGCGAGATTGACCGTGGCAAACATCAGGTCTCCCAATTCGTCGGCCACCGCGTCGGCGTTTTTGCCGGGGCCGTGGACGGTTTCGACTTCCACCTCGGCAATTTCCTCGCGGATTTTTGCCTGCACCTCCTGCACCGTCGGCCAGTCGAACCCGACTTTTGCCGCCTTGCCCTGGGCTTTTTGCGCGCGCATCAAAGCAGGCAGCCCGGCTGGCAGCCCCGCCAGCACGGACTCGTCGGGACCCGCGCCTTTTTCCTCCCGCTTGATCTCGTCCCAACGTTTCAAAACCGCTGCGCTGTCCCGTGCCCCGTCGCCGCCGAAGACGTGCGGGTGCCGTCGAATCATCTTTTCGGCGACTTCGGCGGCCACCGCGTCAAAGTCGAACGCGCCCCGCTCCTCCGCAATCTGGCTGTGCAGGACGACATGGAGCAGCAAATCGCCCAACTCTTCGCGCAGATTGGCATCGTCGTTCGCCTCGATGGCAGCCAGCACCTCATAGGTTTCCTCCACCAGCGCCGTGCGCAGGCTGGCGTGGGTTTGCTCACGGTCCCAGGGGCAGCCGCCCGGCGCGCGCAAGCAGGCGACGATCTGGCGCAGCCTGTCGATAGGCTCACCGGAAAATGCGTGCGCGGGATCGATCACCGTCAGAAGGGAGACCGTTAATCGCCGCGCTCCTTGCGCAGCAGGGAAACCCGCGCCTTCTCCAGCACGGCGCGCTCACTGTGGGACAAACTGGCCAACCCGTGCTTGCTGATCTTGTCGAGCAACGGATCAATGGATTCGTGCACATCGCGGCTCCGTGGTTCGTCCCCGGAGGACGTATCCACGGCCCGGCGCGAATTGAGCCGAGGACGGCTGGCCGCGACGACCGCCGCCTTGCGTGGAAACCGTTCCCGCAGGCTGCCGAACACAGCAAACGCCTCGCTGCCCATGCTCGCGTAGCGCGCGCTGTAGTAGGCTACCGCCACCGTCCAAAATAGGATTAGTCCGTCGTTGATGTGCCGGAACGCAAAACATTGCAACGCGGAGATGGTTACCAGCGCGTAGGCGATCCATTTACACGGGATGCCGAAGAAAAACTGCACGCCGGGGTAAATCGTGGCAAAAATCAGAAACACTCCCAGATGCACCCAGCCCGGCCCTGGAAAAGCCAGTTGCTGGTCAACGCCCGTCAGCAGGCCGCGTGCGAGGAGGACCGTCGGCGTGACCGCCACCAGTCCGGCATAAAGCGCGATGAACGTGTTGCGGCCGAAGAATCGCTCCACCTCCCGGCCCCACATGAACAAAAAGAACATGCTCACGACGAACCAGAGGCTCGGGTCTTCCACGAAGGCGTAGGTAACCAGCTGCCAGAGCTTTCCGTGATGCAGCACCGCATCGCTGGAAAGGTCGAACGCACTCCAAAGGTCGACGGAGACCAGACCTTTGACCAGGCAGCATGCGACCAGTGACACGCAATGCAAAATGACAAGCAGCGTGGTCACATGGACCGGGCGGCCCTGCACCCAGAATAACGGCTGGTAATCGTCCGAACGCTCGAAACCCATCATGGCTGATGCGCACGGTAACGGACCCGCCGCCGCTTCTCAAGGGCAACCTTGACGCAATCGGTCGCTTTCCGTCGGGAAGGGCAGCTTTCACCCGCCTTCCCAACGACGCTAATTCGACAAGCCGAGCTTCGCCAGGGTTTCCGGGTCCTTGCGGAACGCCGCGCGAGCCACGCCCTTGATTTCCTTCATGAATGCCTTCAACTCGTTGTAAGCAGCGTCTCGCTCAACCTTGCCGCTGGGGACCACGGCCTCGCCGGAGTCCGCAGATTCGGTGGCGGCCTCGTGCGCGGCGTCGAGCCACGCGAGCGCATCGAGAAATTCGTTCAGCGTCTTGAGACGGTCGCCCGGGTAGCCGCGCTTGGAGAGTTTCTCCGCGTAAATTCCTTCCCCCGCCGTGGTGTACGCGGTGTGCGCCAGGTTGATGAACCGCTGCAAATCGTCGGGCACGTCGCCCATCACGCGCAGGTTAACCCGGTCGTTCAACGCGGGAAACACCGCCCTGGCGACCAGCCGGAACCCGTCAAAATCATCGCGCGCCTCGGAAATCTTGGTTTTCAACTGGCCGGCGGCGGCGGTGCGGTCCGGCGGGCAATCGGCGTGGTTGGCGCAATACGCCTTCATCGCCGCATGTTGGAGGGACATGCCAATCGAAAGCTCCTCGTCCGTAAACCCGTAGCCGAACAGCTTTTCGGAGATGTCCGTGCTGACCCGCGCCTCTTCCAGGAACCGCCCCGAATCCACGATGTATTGCTCGATGGCGTGGTCTTCCACGGACCCGCTGAGTTTGGGCGTAGAGGTTGTCGGGGTGGCGAGATCGATTGGGACGGTGGTTTCCATAAAAGAATCTGGGTGTTTGCATCCGGCGGCAAGGCAGCGGGCTGACCGGGCGCAACTCCTTCCCGCCGTCAGCTCTCCGCGCGCCGCGCCGCCGGTCTTTTCGAGCGGAATCATGCCGGTTTCGCCGGGCGGTGGCAAGCGCCTCTTCCAAAAGAAATTTTGCCCTTCCCTCGCGGCGTCCGTTAGTCGAAAGGTAGCCTTCCGTTTTATGAGCGAACCCACCGCCGTCCTCTCCGAATCGTCCCCGATGTCGCGCCGCGCCCTCGGGGTGCTGGCGCGGGGGCCGTTCGGGCGTTACGCCGCCGGGACGATGGTCTCGCAGACCGGCACCTGGATGCAGGGCATGGCGCAAAACTGGGTGATGACCAGCCTGACCACCTCGAACTTCATGCTCAGCCTGGTGCAAGCCAGCACCAGCCTGCCCATGCTGGCACTCACCATGTACGGCGGCACGGTGGCGGACCGCTTCGACAAGCGCAAGATCCTGATCGCGACGCAGGTCGTTCAACTGACGCTCGCGGTGGCCGTCGGCGGGCTGGTGATGACCCATCATATCCAGATCTGGCACATCCTGACGGCGGCGTTTCTGCTGGGGATTTCGGCTTCGTTCGAGATGCCCGCCGACTCCGCGCTGGTGCCCGAGATCGTGGACAAGGAAAACATCGCCAACGCCATCGCGGTGGATCGCTCGATTTTCCACGGCACGCGGCTCATCGGCCCGGCGGTCGCCGGTCAACTCATCAACCTACTGGGCGCGGCGGCGGCGTTTTTCGCCAATGCGCTGAGCTTCCTGGCGTTGATCGCCGCGTTGGCTTCGATCCATCCGCGCGCCCGCGGCAGCGACGAAGAAGAGGCCCAGCGCAACACCGGCATGAAGGCAGGGGTCGACTACGTGCGCCGGGATCGGCCCACGATGGCCATGCTGGGCGTGATGGCGGCCAACGCGTCGTTCATCTTTCCGTTCATGGCGGTGCTGACCATTCCCTACGCCCGCCACGATCTGGGATTGGACGCCGGACGCGCGAGTTTGCTGATGACGATCTCGGGCGTCGGCTCGCTGGTCGCCTCCGTGGGAATGCTGCGCGTCCCCCGGCCACAACGGGTGTTGACGATGGGCATCTCGACGGTAGCCATCGTGCTCGCCATGCTGGCCCTGTCGGAAGTCCGGGTGTTCTGGCAGGCGCTAGGCGCGATGATCGTGCTCTCCGCCGGCACGTCGCTGAACTACGGCCTGGCGAACACCACCGTGCAGGAGCGTGCCCCCGGCCCCATGCGCGGACGGGTGTCGGCGCTTGCCATGATGTCGTTTGTAGGCGTCATGCCGTTCGCCTCGATGGGTGTTTCGGAAATTTCCGATCTGACCAGCATCCGCCGCACGATCACGGGCTGCGCCATCGCGTATGGCCTCGCCGCGCTCTACCTGTTTACCGGTCCCGCGCGCCGCGCCGACGAACTGCCCGCGGCCAAGATGGCCGCCGTGCCGGTTGAGACCTGACCGCCCTGTCTCCGCGCGCCCGTTTATGGATGATCCCGCCCTGCCTGATGACAAGCCCGAGGCTGACCGGATCGGCTGGACCCTGCTCGAATCGCGCCATCCCTTCACCAGTCCGGTCAACCGGATGCGCGCCGACCGCCTTGAAATTCCCGGTCGCGGCCGCATCCAGTATTCCTACTTGGAACGGGGCGAGAGCGTCATCATCGTGCCCGTGACGGCGGCTGGCCGCGTGGTGATGATCCGCCAGTATCGCTATCCGGTCGACGCGCATTGCCTCGAACTCCCCGCCGGGGTTTGCCGTGACACGACGGGCCAAACGTTGGAAGCCATCGCGCGCAAGGAACTGCGCGAGGAGGTCGGCGGCACCGCCGCAAGCTTGGAATACGTGACGTGGTTTTATTCTTCGAGTTCCATCAGCGACGAGGTTTGCCACATTTTTCTGGCGCGCGGGGTGGCTCTGACCCATCCCGCCGAGACCGAGCCGGGCGAGCACCTGGAAACGCTGCTTGTGACCGTGCCGGAAGCGATCCGAATGGCGCGCACGGGCCGGATCAAGACGGGCACCTGCGCCCTGGCGATTCTGCTCTGCGAGGAGCGGCTGGACTCGGAGCCATCGGCTACCGGATAGCGAAGAGCAGACGGGCCTATTCAAATCATCTTCCGGCTGTAGTCACGGCGACGGAGCGCCGTGACTACAGCTAACAGTCGCTACGGCTTCGGTGAAGCGGCAGGCGTGGCCGTCGGCGCGGGCAAAGGCGCGGCCTCGCCGGCGGGAGCCGCCGTTTTGTCCCCCTTCTCCCAACGCCGGCTCTCACTGAAGAAGATGTACCCCGACGGATCACCCATTACCAGCAACCCCTCGTGGAACGGGAAAAAGGGCATGTCCGCCCGGCCAAAGATCAACTGCTGATACTCGGAATATTCTCCCTTGAGCACGCCCGTGAAAAGCGGTGCGTTGCGGCTGATCGGGGTCAGGAAGACGCCGCCAATCGTCCCAGGCAATTTGGCGTTGTCGCTGAGACCCATGAGCTGCGAAAACTTGTTAGGAATCCAGAGGCTCTTGCGGTCGCCGTACCAGGCGACGGCCCAAGGCATGTCCGAACCGATGATCTCGGTGTCTTTGATCCAGGCATTGAGGCGGCTGATCGCGGGCTCGAAATACGGCGGATATTGGAAGGGCGGAGTGTTGCGGGGCAGCAACGTGAAGATCATCGAGAGCGACGAGAC
>CAXUHC010000059.1:6219-18059 GCA_964250705.1 uncultured Chthoniobacterales bacterium
GCGGCGACGACTTCACCGACTCGACCTTGACGCCGACCTTGTCGAGAAGGCCCGACACATCCGGGTACTGGAACGGCACGCCGACGCGTGGCAGCAGCGTGAACACGAGCGGCAACCCCGAAGCGATGAACAGCACGCTGAACAACCCCAGCCGCGCGACGGAATCCATCCCCTCTTCCCGGCGGCTGAACAACACCAGGACGAAGGCCAGGCCGAACCCGAGCATGATGGGTAGGAACAGTACCCCGAGTTGATTGGCGGCCAGCGGCGAATACGGCTCCGGGAAGTTGCCGAGCAAGGCCATGCCGAATACGCCGAATAACCAGATCACCAACACGGCGTTGCGCAAAGGATTTACCCCCGGACGGCGGAACGAATGCAACAGGCAGACAAAGAAACCCAGCGTCAGCAGGTTGTTGCCGAGGGTGCTGGTCAGATGGCTGAGCTGCGACACGATCCCGTCCTGAATCTTCGTGCGGAAATAGGTCGGTAAAATGTCAGCGGTCTTCGGGCCGTCGGTCGAGCGCATCCGCTCATTGGTCGTGCCGCTCAGCGTATCGTAGATCGTGTAACCTGCCAAACCGAACGGGTTTCCGCTGACCTGCACGTTGCGCACGATCCAGGGCGTGCAAACTAGCGCGAAGACCGCGAGCATCACCAGCACCGCCGCCGGCCGCCGCCGGAAGTGGACCGCCGAGAAAGCCAGCAGCCCCACGAAAAACCACACCGCCACCCCGTGCGAAAGCGTCAGCAGTCCGAAAAGGAGGCCCGTCGCGGCCGACCACCCGAGGATGGACCCCATGCTCGGGCGCACGAGCACCGCTCCCTCTTCCGTCGTGGCGGTCGTCGGCTGGTCGAAGCCGATGTTTCCCTCGATGGCCCGCGTCAGAGAGTAAAGTCCGGCGTTGAAAATCAACAGCATGAACATCTGCGGCAGCCCGGTCAGGGTGAACTGCCAACAGAGGTCGCTCAGGAGCGTCAGCGTGGCCGCCCAGAAGGCGAGCCGGGCGTCGAACAGGCGGCGCAAGAGCAGGTATTCGATCAGCACCGAAGCGAGGAAAAAGATCATCGACAGCGCGACGATGAACCGCTCCGCCGGGGCCACGAACTCCCCCTGCTTGAGGTCGATTTTGTCGCCCGAGAGTTTGACCGGCAACGCGTTGATCAACGGCGGCAGCGGGGCGTTGAACGTATCGGGGAAATTGGTTTTCGGCAGGGGAAGCTTGTTGTTTTCGAGCTGCCACACCGCGAGGGGCCGGATGAATTGCGTGCTCCAGCCGTGGCCGCGGGCGATCTCCCGCGCGACCTGCGCCTGGTCCATCGCCTCCGAGGCCAGGAAACCGTGGAACTTCCAACCGAGGTAGATCAACGCCACCGCGATGATGAGCACCGAAATGACCAGCCGCCGGATCAGCGTCGAGAGATTTCCCTGCTCGAGCGAATGGATGAAGCCCTGCACGTCGGACGAAGAAGAAGCCATAAGAGAAATCAGGATGAAGAATCGCCGGGCGATTGCCAGAAAAATTGCAAGGGGAACCAAAGCACGCCCCGGGCCAGACTACGAAACATCGGGCGCGGATGGGGCCGCAGGCTTGAGTTTCCGGTGAAGCGTGCGGCGGCTGATGCCGAGCTTGCGGGCGGCTTCGGTAATGTTGCCGTTGGTTTCGTCCAACGCGCGCCGGATGAGTTGATCCTCGGTCTGGTGAATGTTCAGATGGTCGATGGCTGCCGTGGCCGTGGCTGGACCGGGTCCCGAGGGACGCGCCACCCCGGGGTCGCCGCCCCATTGCCGCAACGCCAACGGCAGATCGCGCAGCGTGATCTTCGGCCCCGTCGCCAGCACGACGCCGTGGTCGACTGCCGCGCGCAGTTCGCGCACGTTGCCGGGCCAGGAGTATTCGATCAGGCGGTTCATCGCGTCGGAGGTAAGCTCTCTTAGCGGTTTCTCGTTTTCCTGGCAAGATTGTTTCAGGAACGCTTGCACCATGAGCGGGATGTCCTCGCGGCGCTCACGCAGCGGCGGCATGTGGATGCGCACGACGTTGAGCCGGTAGAACAGGTCATCGCGGAATTTCCCCTGCTCGACCAGGGTCTCGAGGTGCTTATTGGTTGCCGCCACGAGGCGCACGTCCGTGGCGACCGACGCGTTGCCCCCCACCCGCTCGAAATTGCGCTCGCCGAGCACCCGCAGCAGCTTGACCTGCGTGCCGGCGTCGATCTCGCCGATCTCGTCGAGGAAAATCGTGCCGCCGTCGGCCTGCTCGAAGCGGCCGATGCGCTTCTCGGTCGCGCCGGTGAACGCCCCGCGCTCGTGGCCGAAGAGTTCGCTTTCCAGCAACTGCGGGCTGAGCGCCGCGCAGTGGACCGCGATGAATTTTGCCTTCGCGCGGTTGCTCAGGGAATGCAGTGCCCGCGCGACGAGTTCCTTGCCGGTGCCGCTCTCGCCCTCGATGAGCACGGTCGCCCGGGTGGGCGCGACCTGGCGGATCGTGTCGAACACCGCTTCCATCGGGGCCGAACTGCCGATCAGCGATTCCAGCCCCCGGCCCGAGCTTTTCTGGACCTGCTGACGCAATTCCTGGTTTTCGGTTTCGACCTCCTTGCCCCGGAGCGCACGGCGAATCAGGATTTCCAGCTTGTCGAGGTTGACCGGCTTGGTGACGAAGTCGTAAGCGCCGCGCTTCATGGCCTCCACGGCGGTGTCCACCGAACCGTAGGCCGTCATCATGATGCAGACCGGCGGGGTCGGCATTTTGAGCGCGCGGTCGATGAGGGTCATGCCGTCGTCTGTGCCCAGGCGTAGATCGGTCAGGAGCAGATCGACGCTCTCGGTTTCTAAAAGCGAGAGCGCACCGGCGACGTCGGCAGCCGTGTACACCTCGAAATCGTCCTGGTCCTCCAGCGAACGGCGCAACCCCTCCCGGGTATGCTTCTCGTCGTCCACGATGAGGAGGTTCTGGGTTTTCACGAGATTTCTGCCGTTCAACATAGCCGCAGTCGAGCGGGGACCAAGCAAGGAAATCTGCCGGAAAACATTTCACACCTGGTCGAAGGTTGTCATAACCCGCCCGAAACCGGGATTGCAAAAACCCGACTTAATCGTTGACATGCCCGACTTCGCATCCTAAAACTTTCGCCATCTTAATGCTAGGCTGTCGTGTCGAAACGCGCCGGGAATGGAAGCAGGGCAGAACTGGCAGTCACGAAATCGTCACAACGTGAGGATGGCAAGAGACGTGAGAGTTCTGCAACGTGGAGTTCCCGGCAAGGATCAAGCTAGGCTGCCAGTATGGGGATTACGGTCCGGGAAACATTGCTAAAACCCTAACTAAGCCAGATACCACCCTCGAATACATGATGAAAAAGACATTGCTACTTCTCGCGTTCGCCGCGTTTGCACTCGGTACCCACGCCTCGGCTCAAATCCTCATCAACGAGGTTTACCCGGGCGGTGGCAGTGGCGCCGTAGGCACGGCCTACACGCGTGATTACGTCGAAATCTACAACACCTCGGCGACTGCATTTTCGTTGGCTGGTTTTACGCTCCAATACGCGCCAGCGTCGGCGTCGAATAATTTCTCCGGTACGATTGTTGCCTTCGGTGCTGGATCCATCATCGGGCCAAACGATTACATCAGCGTTTATACTGGTGCCCCTGGAGCCGCAGGTTCGGCGCTGACCGCAGGAAGCGGGGCGGGTTTCGTCACGTATGTGGCACCAACCAACAGCGCGAGCCTTTCTGCAACTGCAGGTGCGATTCGCTTGTTCAATACCACGACGGCAACCACGATGGACTTGGTGGGATATGGCACCGTTACCCCGGGACCAAATGGCGATCCCAAATCAACCGGACCTTCAGCTACGGCGCCAACCTCAAACGCCTTTTCCATCGGGCGCACTGCCTTCGCAAATACCGGCAGCAATAACGCGGATTTCTCCAGCATGACGCCGTCGCCAAACGGCGGCATGGCATCCACTGTCGTCGCCGTCCCTGAACCTTCCGCTTGGGCAGCGATGGCAGCCGCCGCCGGGCTGCTGGCGCTAGCGGTCCGCCGCCGCAGTCGGTTGGCCTGAGATCGACGCTTCACAGACCGTTGAACCCTTCGAGGGGAGCATTGCAAAATGCTCCCCTCGCTCTTTTAGCGCGAAGGACATGCCATCAAACCGGGTCGGCTTTGCCTTTTCGCTTTTGATTGCCGCAACGGGCATCCTCGGACTCATTTACATTGGCTGGTTATGGTGTTCCGTAGCGAACTTCGCGGATTCTCAACTGCGACCGATAGCGGTTGCGCGTCCATATCTCCCGCCGCCCGGCCCGATTTATTTAGAGAACGACTCGTATTATTGGCTGAGTTATGCGCAGCGCCTTGCCCAAGGCGAAGACTGGCGCATCCGGCACACAAATATGGACGGCTTCCCCACGGGGCGCGAAGTCCATTGGAGCCAGGTGATTTCGTGGTCGATGGTCGTGTTCGGAAAAGTGCGCGCGCTTTTCACCCACGAGTCGCTGCACTCCGCCGTGGAGAGAGCGTCGGTGGCGATCAACCCGTCGCTGTTTGCGCTGGCTGCTGCCGGGTTGTTTTTGGCGCTGGCCCGGCGTTTCGGCGTGTTGCCTGCGGCGGTATTCACCGCGTTCCTAGTTTCGCTGGGTGATGTGGGTTGGACTTTTCAACCGTTGCGGCCCGGGCACCAGGGTTTCCATGTCGTCTTCGGCGCGGCATCGGTGGTGGGACTGATCTTCGGGGGCCTGGGACTGACCGGGGCCAGCCAAGAGGTCGGCTCAAGCTCATGGTCTCTTTTCCGGGACTTGCGTCTGGTGAACCCTTCGTCCGCACGGCGATGGTTCTTGATCGCCGGGGTTGCCACCGGTCTGGCGCTCTGGGTCAGCGCGACCATCGAATCGTTTTTCATCTATCCCATGCTGGGTGCGGTGGTGGTTTTGCTGTTGCTGATTCCCCCGACCCGGATCACCGTGGAAAATCTTTCGGCGCATCCGGACCTCTGGCGGCTCTGGGGCCTGACGGCAGGCGCCACGGGTTTTCTTTTTTACCTGCTCGAATATTTCCCGGACCACATGGCGATGCGGATCGAGGTGAACCACCCGGTTTACGATCTCGCCGTCGTCGGCTGCGGCGAGTTCCTACGCTTGCTGACCTCCCTGCGCTGGGGCGGACGCCGCGCGACCCCCGCTCTGCTTGGCGCGATTGCGCTGGCGCTGGCGGTCGGCATCCTGCCGGTGGGACTCATCCTGTTTGGACCCGTTGGGTGGCACCACATGCGTGACCCGCAGATGTTGCGCCTGCACAATTTCATCCAGGAGTTTTACACCTATCGCAATATCGTCACTGCAAATCGCCTTGGGCACATTTTCAATCTTTACGGGATCATCCCGCTGGTCGGTTTGCTCACCCCTTTTCCGCTGCTCCGGCGCAAGGTTTCCATCCCTCAAATAATGTGGCTCTGGTGCACCTTCGCCCTGGCGGTCAGTTTCGCGTTCGGAGCTTACACCCAAATTCGTTGGATGGGCTTCGCCGCCGCTGCGCTGTGCCTGAGCGCGCTGGCGGCGGGACACGCGGCATTTGGCGCGGTTCCGCCAGGAAACTTCCTGCGCCGCCGCTTCGTGGTTGCCGCAATCGTCCTCATGCTACTGGTGCAGCCGACCGAATTTTTCCGTCGCCAGATTGCTGATCTTCACCGGGATTTGCGTGGGCTCACGATTGAAAACGAGTTGATTACGCCGATTCTCAACAAACGCCTGGCGTATGCCTTGAAGGCGAGCCCTGATCGCCCGGAAGCCGTCATCGCCGACCCGGGCCTCGCGCCCGCGCTCGGGTATTTCGCCGGAATCCCTTGCCTGACTTCTTTCTACTGGGAAAACCTGGATGGGTTGCACGATGCGGTCCGTTTCCTCGTCACGAAGGACCCGGCGGAAGCACACGGGGTCGCCGTGAAAACCGGAGCGACGCACGTCATCCTTCCACCCGGCGGGGCGTTGCCCAATTATTTCTATTACATCGCCTACGGGCACTACGACACGGTCGATGCCAATCAGACATTCGCGGCGCGGCTTCTGCGGGGTGCCGCGCCCATGTGGATTCAACCCGACATCGTGCTGAATTTAATTACCACCAACGGTTATTCCTACCGGGGACGCCGCGTGGGCAACCAGCTTGAAATATTCCGCATCCAAGATTAAAGCGCATTTCCTCTGGATCAAGCCTGCTCTGGGTAGACCGCTTGGCGGCCGGTCGTAATCCAAGAGAGGGATGGGCTCCCCGAGCCAGTCCCTTGCCTCCCTACCGCCGCTTGAAGGTCCATCCACCAAAGGCAAAACTGGGGGTGCTTCGGATCGGCATTCCTACCTCGGAACGAACGCCGCTCGCATGGCACGGGGTCGCCAATCACCACGCCCCCTGGCTGCCGACAGGCCAGCGGTTTGCAGCGGCTTCCGTGCCGTCAATGTTTCCCGACCTGGTGGTATCCGGTGGGAGCAGCCAGCAAATCTCCATGCTTTCCATGACCATTCGCGCCATTTACGGCACCGTGGCCATTGGATTTGGAGTGGCCGTTATGCCCGTTGGCGCCATGATGGCCGTTGACCTTTTTGCCGTTTGCCTTTGAGACTTTTGGCGAGCCGTTACGTCGGAATTGCAGGCGCGCGGTGTTCTTGGCCAGTTCCATGATCGGGCCCGGAAACCGGCTGCACTCGGTCAAAGTTTCGTCGAGCGCGCCGATGAAATAATCGACCTCCTTTTCGCCAATCGTGAGCGGCGGCAGGATTTTGATGACGTCCATGTTGTGCCCGGCAACCTGGGTCAAAACCCGGTGTTTGCTGAGCAGGGGAACGACGACCAACTGCGGGAATAACGACTGGTCGATCTTGTGCATGAGCCGCCAGGCCAGCTTGCTCTTGAACTGCGGCGGCTCGTGGAACTCGATGGCAATCATGAGACCCTTGCCACGCACTTCCTTGATGAAGGGGTGCCGAGCCTTGAGGCCTTCGAGCTTTTGCACCAGCAGCGCGCCCATCCGCGCGGAGTTCTCGATCAGATTCTCGTCTTCGAGCACGGAAAGCGAGGCCATCGCGCAGGTCATCGCCAGGTTGTTCCGGCCAAACGTACTGGAATGCACCACGCAGCGGTCCAGCCGGCTGAACACCTTCTGATAAATACGCCGCCGGGTTACGATGGCTCCGCAAGGCACGTAGCCGCCGCTGAGCGTCTTGGCCATGGTGACGATGTCCGGCTCCAGGTTCCAGTGCTCGAAGGCAAACCACTTGCCCGTGCGTCCCAGGCCGGTCTGCACCTCGTCGCAGACGAGCAGGGTGCCGTGCTTCCGACAGAGTTCCTGGGCGCGCTGAAAGTAATCGTCCTTGGGATAATTGACCCCTTTGCCCTGCACCGTTTCAACGATGAAGGCCGCCACGTCGCGCTGAGAAAGCGTCGCTTCGAGGGCATCCAGGTCGCCGAGCTTGACCATTTCCGTGTCCGCGAGGAACGGCCCGAAGCCTTCTCGGAACGTCTCGCTGCCGGTGATGGAAAGTGCTCCGTAGCTGAGGCCGTGGTACGAGCTTTTGAGGCTGACGATACGTGGGCGGCCCGTCGCGGCCCGCGCGAACTTCATTGCGCCTTCGACCGCTTCGGTGCCGGAATTACAAAAGAAGACCGCATCCAGGTGTGGCGGCGTCTTCTTGAGCAGCGCCTCACCGGCCAGGCCGCTCAGGAGCGAACAGTCCATCTGCACCATGTTGGGCAGATCGAGGTCGAGCGCGTCGCGGATGGCCTGGGCGATCCGCGGATGATTGCGCCCGACATTGAACACGCTGTAACCACTCAGGAAATCGAGGTAGGCATTGCCTTCGGCGTCGTAGAGGTAGGCGCCCTCGGCCCGCACGTAGACGCGGTCGAACCCGATGGTCCGCTGCACCTGTACGAGCGTCGGGTTGAGATGCTGGCTGTGGAGTTCGTAGTTCTCGCCCATGCGGGCGGCCACGAGAGATTTGAGGTCAAAGGGCATCGGAAACGGGCGATTCTAACAGATTTTCTACGATATGGAAGCCGCCAAAGGTCGCAACAAATCCGTTCGGACGAGTTTCGGGCCACCCGGAAGGATGGGAATGCGCCGGGTCAATCCGCGTTGTCGAGTCCCTCGTCCTTGGTAGACGGGTTATCGTCCTCGTCGTTGTCCTCGTCGCGGTGCTTCTTTTTGTGAGATTCCGGCTTCTTGTCCTTGTAAACTTCACGCAACATTTTACCGATGAGGGGCACCGCCGTATCGCCGCTGTGCCGCCGGTCACCGGGGTCGCCCTCCACCACCGCGGCAAAGGCGTACTGCGGCTTGTCCACCGGGGCGAAGCCCGTGAACCACCACGCCGTGCGCGACTTGCTCTTGTCGTTGTTGCCCGCGCCCCATTGGGCCGTGCCCGTTTTGCCGCCCACGTCGACGCCCGGCACCCGTGCCTGCGCCGCCGTGCCGTGGTCCACCACCATCTGCATTCCCTTCTTCAACGTGGTAAACACGTCTTCGCTCAAGCCCACGTCGCGCCGGGAACGCACCTGGTAGGCGGAAGCAATTCCATTATCAAGCGTCTGCACCTGCTCGACCAGACGCGTTTGGTGGAACATGCCGCCGTTGGCCAGCGTCGCCATCGCCTGCGCCATCTGGACGGGCGTCACTTCCAGATCGCCCTGCCCGATGGACAAGTTCGCCGTGTCGCCATCGTAAAATTTGCGCTTGTGGACGCGCTTCATGTAGTCGTTGTCCGGCACGAGTCCGGCGTGTTCATCGCGCAACGGCAAGCCCGTTTTTTGCCCGAAGCCGAAGCGGCGCGCCCAGTCGATGATTTTCTCCGGGCCGGTCTTGATCCCAACCTGATAAAACCAGGTGTCGCAGCTCTGGGCGAGCGCCTGCACGAAGTTCAAATCGCCCGCGTCGGTTCTTTTCCAGTTGTGGAACACGATGTTGCCAATCGTAAGTGACGTGGGACCGGTAAATTCGTCGTCTTTGTCGATGGTGCGGCTCTGGAGCGCCGCCGCGCCGACGATGATCTTGAAAGTCGAGCCAGCCGGGTAGTCGGCGCGGAATGCGCGCGGAATCAACGGATTGTCAGGGTCCGAGTCGAGTTTCTTGAAGTCGCTCGGCGAAATCGAGGGCACGAAAAGATTTGGATCGAACGTCGGGTACGAAGCCATGGCCAGCACGTCGCCGTTGCTGGGGTCCATCACGACCATGGCCCCGCGTTTGCTGCCCTTGGCAAGGGTCTGCTCACAGAGTTTTTGCAGGGGCAAGTCGATGGTGGTGACGACCGTGTTGCCGGGGATGGGCGGCGTGATGATACGCTCGCTCGTCTTGTTGCCTTTGGCGTCAAATGTCATGTTGAGCACGCCGGGTTTGCCCGTGAGTTGCTCGTTGAACGTTTTCTCCAGACCTTCGTTGCCGGTGAGGTCTGGCCAGAGTGGTTCGTTCGGCTGGAGCGCGCCCCGCGCCTGCCCGCCGCTCTTGCCGCTGTACCCGATGATGTGCGCCGCCGTCGAGCCGTTGGGGTAAAACCGCAGGTAGACCGTGCGCAGGCCGAGTTGGCCGTCGGGAGACAGTTTTTTGCGGACGGTCTCGACCTCCTCGGGCGTCAAATAGCTCGCGATATCCATCGGGAGCATCCGCCGGTGGTGATAATGGTCGAGCACTTCGGAGGTCGTCACTTCAAGCGGGCGGCGCATGAAGCTTTGCGCGAGCACGAGCTGGCTTTTCACGAAGGAGGCGACCTGCGAGTCGCTCAGCTCCTCGCCGGCGGGAAACTTCAGATTCAGGTGGTAGCCGAGGCGGGACTGCGCCAGAGGCAGGCCGTTGCGGTCGGTAATCTGTCCACGCGGGGCCGGGATGGTGAAATAGAGGGTCCGGTCGTCGGGTCGAGTGTCCCACGAGGGTTCGATGGTTTCCGGGACGCTGGAGCGGTCGTTGGACACCGGACGAACGCCGACAACCGCACCAGCTCCCTGAGCAGACACCGTCATCGTGGACCCCGCGAGCAAGCAACAAATGATGGCAAAACCAATGGAACGGGAAACGTACATGGCAACCGGCATTCTAGGTTAGAAATCACTCGTTGCGACTTCTAATTTGCGGTGACCAATCGTAGCGCCAGACATTACAAATATAAAGCATACGATCCGCTAACCTGAGGGCGCGCAGGGTTTTTGAGACAGTCTGGTCGCCAGCAAAACTGGATTTTCACCTGGAATAGATCGACCACGGTTTCAAGCGCTTTCCGTATTGCCATCGCCCGAGGTTGCCCGTACTCTGGAAAGCCCCAAATAAGCACCGCATGAATCCCGCCTCAACCAACCTCACGACTTCCGCCCTCTCAACCCCACCTCCCGCTCCTGATCGCGGCGCGGTCATGGACGGAGCGGAAATCCTGGTCGCGTGCCTGGAGCGCGAGGGTGTGGACACGATCTTTGCGTATCCGGGCGGGGCGTCGATGCCCATCCATCAGGCACTGACCAAATCCACCAAGATCAGGACGATCCTGCCGCGCCACGAACAGGGCGGCGTGTTCGCGGCGGAAGGCTACGCCCGCGCCACCGGTCGGGCCGGCGTATGCATGGCCACTAGCGGCCCCGGGGCCACGAACCTGCTTTCCGGCATCGCGGATGCCTACATGGATTCCGTCCCGCTCGTCGCTATCACGGGCCAGGTGCCGCAATGGATGATCGGGCGCGGCGCGTTTCAGGAGACCGACGTGTTCGGCATGACGCTGCCCATCGTCAAGCATTCATACCTCGTGTGGGACATCAACGACATCCCCCGCGTGGTGAAGGAGGCCTTCCACATCGCGCAGAGCGGCCGGCCCGGCCCCGTGCTCATCGACGTGCCCAAGAACATCCAGCAACAGAAGGCGCAGCCGATTTTCCCGGCGAGCGTCAACCTGCGCGGGTATGACAAGGATGGCCCGGCGGCGGACGAGGTGGCGCTCAACGAGGTCATCGGGTTGATCGACGGCGCGAAACGCCCGATGCTTTACGTGGGCGGCGGCATCATTTCTTCCGGCGCGGCGGACGAACTGCTCGAGTTCGTCGAGCGCACGCAGATCCCTGTGGCCACGACGCTCATGGGCATCGGCTGTTTCCCGGAAACGCATCCGCTTTCGCTCAAATGGCTCGGGATGCACGGCACCGTGTACGCCAACAACGCCGTCAACGAGGCCGATGTGCTCCTGGCAATGGGGGTGCGCTTCGATGACCGCGTGACGGGCAAGGTGGAAAAATTCGCCGAGCATGGGACCATCGTCCACATCGACATCGACGCCAGCGAGATCAACAAGAACAAGGTGGTCCGCCTGCCGATCATCGCCGACGTGAAAAAGGCGCTCGTGCGTCTCAACGCCCTGCTCGCTGCGGCCGGCTGGGAACGCACCCCCACCGGTGAACACGGCCGGTTTCCCGAGTGGTATGCCGCGATCCAGGCATGGAAGTCTAGGTTCCCGCTGAAATTCCACGACACGGACGAGAAGATTCAGCCCCAGTACGCCGTTCGGTTGCTCAATGAACTCACCAAAGGCGAGGCGATCATCACGACGGGCGTCGGCCAGCACCAGATGTGGGCCGCGCAGTTCTACGATTACCTGACGCCGCGCTCACTCATCACCTCGGCGGGCCTGGGAGCGATGGGCTTCGGATTCCCTGCGGCGATGGGCGCAAAGGTGGCTTGTCCCGACCGTGAAGTGGTCGACATCGACGGCGACGGCTCTTTCCTGATGAACGTGCAGGAACTGGCCTGCGCGAAGGTCGAAGGCATCGCGGCCAAGGCGATCATTCTCAACAATCAGCACCTCGGCATGGTCG
>CAXUHC010000060.1:0-6326 GCA_964250705.1 uncultured Chthoniobacterales bacterium
TCGTCGGTGAGTTGCTCCAATTTGGCGCGGGTCAACGTCTTCTGGATGTGCTTCGGGCCAGTCTGGTCTGCCGTGATGAACGGCAGGTTGAGGTCATAACTCTGCGAGGACGACAGCGCGATCTTGGCCTTTTCGGCCTCTTCCTTGATGCGCTGGATCGCGTCCACCTGCTTGCTCAGGTCGATGCCCGAGTCCGTCTTAAATTCGTTGATGATCCAGTCGATGATCTTATTGTCCCAGTCGTCGCCGCCGAGGTGGGTGTCGCCGTTCGTCGCGCGGACTTCAAATACGCCTTCGCCGATGTCCAGAACGGAAATGTCGAACGTGCCGCCGCCGAGGTCGTACACGGCGATTTTCTCGTCCTTCTTCTTGTCGAGGCCGTAGGCCAGCGAGGCCGCCGTCGGCTCATTAATAATGCGCAACACTTCCAGACCGGCGATCTTGCCCGCGTCCTTGGTCGCATTACGCTGGGAATCGTTGAAGTAGGCCGGGACAGTGATGACCGCCTGCGTGATCTTCTCGCCGAGTTTGGCTTCGGCGTCCGCCTTGAGCTTGGCTAGGATCATCGCCGAAATCTCCGGCGGGCTGTACGATTTCTTTTCGCCGTTGATGGTGATCTCCACCGCCACATCGCCGTTGCCGGCGCGGACGGTCTTGTAAGGAACCCGCTGTTCCTCGTCCTTCACCTCGTCGAACTTGCGTCCCATGAAGCGTTTGATAGAGAAAACGGTGTTGGCCGCGTTGGTCACGGCCTGGCGTTTGGCCGCTTGGCCGACAAGGCGCTCGCCATTCTTGGTGAACGCGACGATGGAAGGCGTGGTGCGCGCGCCTTCCGAGTTTTCGAGGACCACCGGTTCACCATTCTCCATGACGGCCATACAGGAGTTCGTGGTGCCGAGGTCGATGCCTAAAATTTTTGCCATATTGTTGTGAATGGTTCTAGGTCTCTGTAAGCACGCACCATTCCTGCAACCATCTTACCACGTTATATGCTACCGTTGATTTACTTACGGTATATTGCCTTTACACGCTCAGCGTACGAGCGCGCCGAAAAGTCCCACTCGGACGTGACAGCGCTCCGATGATAGAGACAAAATGTCTCACTTCTTAATCTATTCAATTCCAAGTGCCTTCCGCCCGGAATTTGCCAACCACAGGTCGATTGAGATTTCCTTTTCCTGCGACGTCCGCTAAGTTCGGTCGCTCGCCTATGTCATCACAACACGCGGTATCGCCGGACGGGGAGCTTGAAGGCCGCAAAAAATTGCTGCTGGTGGTGACCGACCGTGACATCGTTTTTAATTGTCCCTCATGCCAGGGCGAACTGGTGGTGGACCGCGACGGCGCGGGGATGGAAGTCCCCTGCTCGCACTGCGGGGGGCTGTTGACCGTCCCGGCACACCTGCCCCGAGCGGCGACGGAGCAACCTTCGGTCACCCTGGTGGCGAGCCGAACCGCCGAAGTGCCCACCCCGGAAACTCCGACCCGGACCTTCGATTTTGCCGCCTTCACACCCGAGCAACTGGATCGGCGATTGAACGAGCTAAAGCACCAGCTCAAGGAGAATCGTTCCCAGGACACCGAGATGCGGGGCCACGCCAACCGCGCGACGATGGAACTACACCGCCTGCAGCTGCGGTTGAAAACGCTGCAGGAGCGCCACGCCGACATCGAAGCCGAACTCACCGCGATTCAGCGCCACGCCGGACCGGGCGCAACCTGAGTTCTCGCCGGGCAGCTACTCGTTCCATCGACTCCGCGCGCCCGAAATCCGGTGATCCCCGGTGCAAATGTCAGCGCAAATGCCCGAGATGAAACGTGCAACGGTACAAACCCGGACCCACTTCCTCCACGCGGCGCACCGGGCAATTGAGCACGCGCTCGAACATCTCGCGTTCGAGCCGCGCCAGGATCGGATAGCGGCGCAGTAAATCCTCGATGGGCGAGTGGTGCTCGACGATCCGCAGGGGCGACGGATCGCGGATGGCACCTGGTTCGCCTTCCTCACCCGGGCCTGCTTCCACGGCCAACGGTTCGCCGCGTGCCAGTTCGGACATGTATCCCTCGACATCCCGCAGCCGCGCCAGGCACTCCGCGCGCTCCTCCAGATCGGAGAAGCGGATTTTCGCCCGGTAGGCTTCGGTCCGCTGGTTGAAGATGCCGAAAAGGATTTTGGTCGGTGCCGCCGGACCATACGTGGATTGGACGGCTTCGAGCACCTCGGCGGTCAGCGGATTATACGCGCCGGGAAAAAGGTCGCGCGCCCGGGTGGTCAACCGGTAGAGCATCTCGGGGCGGCCCACCGGCTTGGGGCGTCGCCAGGTGTCCAGGTAGCCCTCTTTTTCCAGCGCGAGGCAGTGCTCCTTGATGCCCATGTAGCTCATGCGAAACTGGGCGGCCAACTCTTTGACGGTCATCCCGCCCCGCCGCTTGAGCGCGGTGAGGATATCCAGACGCTGGGTGCGTCCGATCTCCCGGATCAGCTTCTGGTTCATGGCGGCACCGCAAAGCGACCGCTACAGCTTTGCGTCGCGCGGTCGACTTTGCACGCAAAAACCGCGAAAAGTGAACGACTTGAATCGGATGGCTAACACCGGCCGCTGTCGGCAGCGGTTCATCCAACCCTGAAACGGGAAATGTCCGCAGATTACACAGATTTACGCAGATTACGGGAAGGGAAGGAGAAAATCGTCGTCCAGACTTCTCTGTGAATCTGTGAATCGGCGAAAATCTGCGGACATTTCATTCCGCTTTGATCACCACGAACGATTTGCCTGCCGGACGCTCCAAATAGCACACGATCCCGCGTTTCGGGTCCGCTGACTTCGCGGCTTCCTTGAACGAAGCCACGTCCTTCACCGGACGGTCGTCCACGGCGGTAATCACGTCCTTGACGTTAATAAGAGCCCGCGCCGCCGGACTGTCCTCGGTCACGGAGGTCACGACGACCCCGGTGTTCGCCGTCACGCCCAGATTGGCGGCGAGGTCCCGGTTCAAATCCTGGAGCTGCATCCCGAACTGGGCAGCCTCCTGCTTTTGCGAATCGTTGTCCGGTCCGTTGCCGGGACCGTTTGCGTTGTTGCGGGCAATCTCCGTGGGCAGTTCGGCGGTGACGACCGGCACCTTGATCGTCTTGCCGCGCCGGATGACGGTCAGTTGCACCGTCCCACCGACCTTCTTGGCCAGAATCTGCTTTTGCAAATCGCGGTCCGTCCCAACGGCCACGCCGTCCACCTCGGTGATGACATCCTCGGGCCGCAGGTCGCTCTTGCTGGCCGGGGTATCGGCCATGATCGTCTGCACAATCACTCCCTTCTTGACGCCGTTGAACACGCCGCCAAAGCGGTCCGGCGTGTCCTCGTCCACCGAGACGATCCGCACCCCGATGTAAGGCCGGATCACGCGCCCGGAATGGATCAACTGGTCGCCCACCTCACGCAGCATGTTGCTCGGAATCGCGAAGCCCAGTCCGCGGTTCAGCCCGTTGATGAGCGTGTTCATGCCGATGACCTTGCCGTCGAGATTGACCAGCGGGCCGCCAGAATTGCCGGGATTAATCGACGCGTCGGTCTGGATGTAATCCTCGTAGTTGTCGTTCGAGCCGATTTCGAGCTTGTTGCGGCCCTTGGCGCTGACGACGCCTGTCGTGAACGTGTAGTCGAGATTGTACGGCACGCCGATGGCGCAGGCGAGTTCGCCCACGCGCACGCCGTCGCTATCGGCGAGTTCTTCGACGGGCAGGTCGGCAGCTTCGATCTTGACCACGGCAATGTCGGTTTTCTCGTCGGTGCCCGTCAGCTTGGCCGGAAATTGGCGTCCGTCCTTGAGCTTGACCGTGATGCGATCTGCCCCGGCGACGACGTGGTTGTTGGTCAGGATGTAACCGCTCGACTGGATGACGAACCCGGAGCCTTCGCTCTGGGGCTTCAACCGGCGGCCGTTGTTGTTGGGACCGTCGGGCGCGCTGCCGCCACCCTCGCCGTCCGGTCCCTGGCGAAAGAAGAAATCGTGGAAATAGTCGTTGCCCTCGGCTTCGCTCGACGGCTTCTTGGTCACGTCGATGATGACCACCGCCGGAGCCACCCGCTCGAACACGCTCACGAACGCGTCGTTGAGCATCGTGGCGATGCTCTTGGCGGGCGAAGGCGGCACGACGGGTTCCGCCTTGGGCGTGGGGATGACCGAGGGTGCTTTTTCCTGGCCCTTGCTGGAGGGAGCGCGCTCGGTGATTTTCCCCGTTTCCTGCGCTCGGGCCATGCTCGCGCAGGTAAAGAGCGACAAAGCGAGCACGGCAAAGCGGGAAGGACGGAGTTTGGTCATGGCGGCAATCAAGGTACGCTGCAGAAGCCTCTGGTGGACGACGCTAAAATCGCCACCGTGGCGAACAACCTGACACGCGCGGCCCGTTTGACAACCCCATCCATGCCCTTACTGTTTTGCGATTAGTTTAACATTAATGAACGCGCACGCTCTTTCCGAGCCTTCCGTCGCCGCTGCCGCTTTACCCGCTGCCGCTCCTTCCCTCCCTCGCCAAGCTGTTCCCGGCGATACCGCCGATTTTGTTTCCCTCGCGCCCGGTTACTGGCCAGACGTGCCTGCTGCCCAGTGGAACGACTGGAAGTGGCAACTCAAGAACCGGGTCACCACCCTCGATCAACTCGAACGGCACCTCATCCTTACTCCGGACGAACGCGCTGGGGTGGTCATCGCCGGGAGCAAACTTTCGCTCGCCGTCACGCCGCATTTCTTCAACCTGATCGAACGCGACAATCCGGATTGCCCGATCCGCCGCCAGATCATCCCGCAGATCGGCGAAAGCTACGTCAGCCCGTTCGAGATGGCCGACCCCTGCGGCGAGGATAGCCACATGCCGGTGCCCGGCCTCGTACACCGCTACCCGGACCGGGTGCTGTTTCTCGTGACGGACCGTTGCGCGAGCTATTGCCGATACTGCACGCGCAGCCGGGTGGTCAGCGGTGCGGGTGAACAGGAACTGCATACCAACTTCGAGCAAGCGATCAACTATATCGCCACGCACCCGGAAGTGCGCGACGTGCTGCTTTCCGGCGGCGATCCGCTGCTGTTCTCGGACGACAAGTTGGAAACGCTGCTAAGCCGTCTGCGCGCGATCCCGCACTTGGAATTCCTGCGCATCGGCTCGCGCGTGCCGATCTTCCTGCCGCAGCGCGTCACCCCGGAACTTTGCGCGATGCTGCAAAAATATCATCCGCTGTGGATGAGCGTGCACGTCAACCACCCGCGTGAGTTGACGTTGGAGGTCAAGGCCGCCCTCGAACGCCTCGCCAACGCGGGCATTCCACTGGGCAACCAGAGCGTGCTGCTGCGCGGGGTCAATGACAGCGTCGAAACAATGCGGACCCTCGTACACAAGCTCTTGCGCTGCCGCGTGCGTCCGTATTATCTCTACCAACTCGACCTGATCCAGGGATCGTCGCACCTCCAGGTGCCCGTCTCGAAAGGGCTGGAAATCATCGAAGGCTTGCGCGGCCACACCACCGGCTACGCGATCCCGCAGTACGTAATCGACGCTCCCGGAGGCGGCGGCAAGGTGCCTGTGAACCCGAACTACGTTATTTATCACGACAAGGAAAAGGTCGTGATTCGCAATTACGAAGGCAAGGTGTTCGAGTACCCGGAGCCTGCCGCATAGCGGCAGGAAGTGCCAAGATTCAAGGAAGAACTGTGCCGCTCCGAATATTGGACTGCTTCCGCTGTAGCCACGGCGACAGAGCGCCGTGGCTACAGCCGGAGGTTATTCGGATAGGCACTAAGTCTCAAGATTTAAGAGGATGCCATCCGAGTTTCTACCTTGAACCTTGAATCTTGGCGCTTCCTTGAATCTTGATTCTTGAATCTTGGCCCTTACCGCCGTAAGGCGGTCCCGTGTCTGGATTGATCATCAAACCCCGCGCCCGGATTTTCCACGGCCACGACTGGGTGTACGCCAGCGAAATCCTCAAGACGTTCGGCGATCCTTCTCCTGGAGACGTGGTGTCGCTCAAGGACGGCAAGGACCGGCTGCTGGGCAGCGCGATTTATAATCCGGTCTCGCAGATCGTCGCCCGGCGGTTTTCCCGCCGACGCCAGGACCTCGACGCGGACTTTTTCCGCCGCCGACTCACCCAGGCCATCGAATACCGGCGGCGGCGCGGGGTCGATCCACGTCTGTGCCGGTTGGTCTGGAGCGAGAGTGACGGGGTGCCGGGAGTCGTGGTCGACCGATACGGCGATTGCCTCGTGCTGCAAACGCTCACCCGGGCGATGGACCAGCGCAAAACGCTGCTGACGGAAGTCCTCGTTTCCAT
>CAXUHC010000060.1:6336-17889 GCA_964250705.1 uncultured Chthoniobacterales bacterium
CGCGTCGTCATCGAACGCAACGACGCCCCGATCCGCCGCGCCGAGGGTCTCGAATTGACCACTGGCCTGCTTCATGGGACGGGCGTGCCCGATGATTTTGAGATCGAAACCGGCGGGCTGAAATTCACGCCGGACCTGCTCGGGGGTCAGAAGACCGGATTTTATCTTGACCAGGTGGACAACTACCAGGGGGTCGCCAGGGTCGCTGCCGGACGCCGCGTGCTGGATTGCTTCACGAACCAGGGCGCGTTTGCCCTGGCCTGTGCGCGGGGCGGCGCGGCTTCGGTCGTCGGCGTGGAAGTGAGCGCGGACGCGATTGCCGCCGCCCGCCGCAACGCCGGGCGCAACGGCCTACCCGGGATCGAGTGGCGCGAGGCCAACGTGTTCGACCTGCTGCCCGCCGAGGAACGGCGCGGCGCGCAGTACGATCTCATCATTCTCGACCCGCCGTCGTTCACGAAGTCGAAGAGCAAACTCGACGACGCCATGCGCGGCTACAAGGAAATCCACCTGCGCGCGTTGAAGCTCCTGTCGGAAGACGGTCTGTTGGCGACGTTCTGTTGCTCGCACCACGTCAACGCGGCGGAGTTCCGCGAGATGATCATCGAATCGTGCGTCGATGCGAAACGTTCGGTGCGGCAGCTCCAGCGTTACACCCAGTCGGCGGACCATCCCGTCGTCCCTACCCTGCCGGAAACTGAATACCTCCAGGGCTACCTGTTCGAGTCGATGCCGGGCCGGTAGCTTGCAAGGCGCTCGCCCTACTATACAGGCGAGACCTCGGCCACGATTTGCTCCTGCACCCGCCACATCCGAGCGGCGGGCGCGGCTTCCGCGTCTTCGTGGCCGTTGAGGTGCAACAACCCGTGCACGACGTAGCGCAGTAGTTCCCGCTCGACGATTTCACCGAGTTCTCGCGCCTGCCGGGCGGCGGTCGTGGCGCTTACAACCAGTTCCCCGTGCTCGAACGTAATGACATCAGTCGCACCCGGCACGTTGAGGAATTGCCGGTGGACCCGCGCGATCACGCGGTCCGAAACCACCGCGATTTCTACCTCTGCCAGTCCGGCGAGAGCCGCATGACCGTCACCCGGATGTTGTAAACATGCCGGCAACGCTGCCTCCGCGCGCCGCTGAATGGCCGGGAGATCGAGCTTCACCGCGCGCTGGCGGTTGCTGATGAGCAGCGTCGGGCCGCTCACGCCGAAAGCCGGGCCGTCGCCGCAGCCGTCGCCGGGGCCGGCAGGTCGTGTCCTCGACCGCGTTCACGGGCATGCTGAGGCGATTCGAAAAGGGTGCTGGGCGGCACGGTCGCGGGCCGTTTCGGATACGCCACCCGGCGATGCAGCATGCTGTTGAGCGTAAAACAGAAACTCTCCACGACCGCGCGCAGTTCGTGGAACGTCAGTTCGCACTCGTCGAGCTGATGATCGGCCACGCGTTCGTCCACCAGATCGTTGACCAATTCCTCAATGCGCTGGGGGGAGGGCTTTTCCAGGCTGCGAGAGGCGCTTTCGACCGCGTCGGCCAGGCTGATGATCGCGCTCTCCTTGGTTTGCGGCAGCGGACCACTGTAACGGAAGTTTTCCTCGCGCACCTCGGGAATATCGTCTTCGTGGACGTGGGTCGTGACCATTTCCGCCCGCGCTTCCTCCTGTTGCCGGAGCGCACGGTTATAAAAGTAGCGCACCACCGAGTTGCCGTGGTGCTGCTGGATCACGTCGATGATCTCGGGGTTGAGATTGTGCTTGAGCGCGAGGTCGACGCCCTCCTTGACGTGGGCTATGAGAATGAGTGCGCTCATCGTCGGCGCGAGATCATCGTGCGGATTCCGGTCGGAGCGCATGTTTTCCGTGAAATATTCCGGTTTTACGAGCTTGCCGATGTCGTGAAAATAAGCGCACGTCCGGCACATGCTGGCGTTCGCGCCGATCCGTTCCGCCGCGGCTTCCGCCAGCCGGGCAACCGCTTGGCTGTGTTCGTAGGTGCCCGAAGCATCCAGCGAAAGCCGCATCAGGAGCGGATGGTTGAGGTCGGTCAACTCCAGCCAGGCCATCGGCGTCGTCAGATGGAAGGTCTGTTCCAGGGCGGGCAGCACCCCGCTGACCAGTACCGCCGTCACAAGGCCGCTGCCTACCGCCGCGACGGTCTGCCAGGCAAAAGTGTGCCAATCCGTGTCGGCAGGCGGAAGAAGGCTGATCTCGATCTGGCCAAAACTCAGGGCCAGCAGCCAAGTCGCCAGGCCCACGAAAAAACCCGCGCGCAGGAACTGGCTGCGCCGTCGCAACTGGATCGTGATGAACACCCCCACGAAGCCGCTGATCAGGCTCATCGCCAGAAACGCCGGATCCACCAGACTCCACAGGATCGAACCCCACAAACTGACGAAAATCGCCGCGTAAATCCCCTGGTTCTTGCCCATGAGCGCGGAAATCACCAGGGGTGCCAAGGCATACGGAAAAAGCAAAATCCCGATGGTATGCGGCAGGGCGCCATCTGCGATGAGCACCCACAGCGCCTTCATCACGAGCAAGTGCACCAGGAACGTGCCGAACATCAGTACGAGCCGCGAATTTTTTGCGAACGTCTGCGGATGGTTGATCCACAACTGCGCCAGCGCGGTGAAGAAAACCAGCAATCCGAAAAGGAACTGTTTGGCCTGCGGCGCGCTGTTGTCGCCGTTCGTCCGGGCCGTCCCGTAGAAGATCAGGCCGGCCAGCCCAAGCAGAAAAAACAGGAAGATGAGCACCCTCACCTGCCCGCTGCTTTCCAGCGTGAGCAGAAACTGGCTTTGCGTCGGCTTGCGGCGCGTTTTGCCGCAGCAGTAACCCTTCTTAACAAGCTGATTCTTTTTCAGCGAAGCCAGCACGCCCAGAGGGTCAACCATAAATATTCTCGCCGAATGAAAGATGCCTCAGAATGCCCCGGAGCGCCACCTAATTCTTGCGTCGGCCCCGCTCTTCCGGGACGCCGGGAGGCTGCTCGCCGTAGCGGTGGAGACGATAGGCACGGATGATGGCCTGGACGAGTTCGTGGCGCACGACATCGCTTTCCTCAAAATAAGCGAAACCGATGCCCGGAACGTCCTTGAGCGCCTGGCTGGCCTCGACCAACCCAGACCGCTTGTTGCCCGGCAGGTCGATCTGGGTGCGGTCGCCCGTCACCACGCATTTCGACCCCTGCCCGAGCCGGGTCAAAAACATGAACATCTGCTCGGCGGTCGTATTCTGCGCCTCGTCGAGCACGATGAAGGCGTGGTCGAGCGTGCGGCCCCGCATGTAGGCCAGCGGCGCGATTTCGACCATCTTCTTTTCCATGTATTTCTGCAATTCCTCCACGTCCAGGAGGGTATGCAGCGCGTCGTAAAGCGGACGCAGATACGGGAAAATCTTCTCCTGCAAATCGCCGGGCAGGAATCCCAAGGCCTCGCCCGCCTCGACGGCCGGACGGGTCAGGATGATGCGCCCGACCTCTTCCTTGCGCAACGCGGCCAGGGCGGTCGCCATTGCCAGGTAAGTCTTACCGGTGCCAGCCGGACCGATGCCGAAGACCACGTCGTGGCTGGCAATCGTGCGCAGGTATTCCAATTGACCGGCGGTTTTCGCCACCACCGGCATCTTGCGGGCGGAAGTCTGAATCTTGATGCTCGAAAGAGCGCGCAAATTGGGCGCGGCGTCCTTCGCCTCGAAAACCGAACGCATGGCGTACAGGAACTCGTGGCGGTGGACCGTCACACCGTCCTGCCGGGCTTGGTCGAGCTGCGTGAAGACCTGCGTGGCCTGTTCGACCTTGGCCGCATCCCCCTCGAAACGCAGCCAACCCTCGCGGGTAGTCACCTTGACGCCGGTTTTTTCCTCGAAAACCTTCAGCAGCCCCAAATCGTTGGCGCAGAGCGCCTGCACCACACGCGCGCTCTCGAACTGGAGCGTCTGGTTCGTCAGGCCCTCCGCGTTATTTGGTTCGTCTTCCGCCACGGAGGTAAACACTTGCCCTTTTTTAGCCTACTTGTAGCTGTAAACCAGACCCCAGTCGGTGCGTTCGTCGGGAGATTTCTCGACCTTTACGATCAAAAAGTAACTACCGGTTTTTTTGCAAACCACCTCCGCGCCAGCCATTGCGTTGTCGGAGCGTTCCTTTTGCCAGGAGTTGCTCTCCTCGACCAGATTGCCGTCGCTGTCGTAAACGTGAATCGAAATCTTCGCTCCCTTGCGAGAGGTGCCCATCGTGAACCAGTAGTCGTTCCCCTTGAAAAGCTGGTGCGGAATCGCCTTGGCCTCGCCCACCGGGAGATCGCCGCCCCAGGTATCCTCGCGCAACGTGTAGCCGCCCTTGATGTATTTATCCATCGCCTCCAGCGCAAAGGTGAGCGCGTCATCGACCGTCGCACGAGCCGGCGGGACGCAGAGCCCGAAGGCAAAAACGATGACCAGCAGCCAGAGTGGATATTTCTTCACGAAAGCGGAATCGGTTTCAGCGGGCAAAGGAGATGCCTTTTAGCAAAGCGTTTTCTGCGGGCAAGATCAAGGAGCAATCGCCTTGACCAGCGCCACCGTGATCTTGTTGATCTCGACCACGGTCGCCTGCGGGATGACTTCGCCGTCACGCGTTTCGAGCATGGGCTTGATCTTTTTCAAGCCCTCGCGCAATTGCACCACGATGACGTCGGACCGGGTTTTTTCATCCATGTGGTTGAACTGCGACTCGAAGGTGTTGAGCATGTCGGGCTGGTGCAGCAAATCAGCGCTTTCCGGCTTGTAATCCTGCTTGATCAGGTAGGTCAACGCATCAGTGCCGCGCAGCCAGCCCGCGATGGAAATCAGCTCGGAATTATCGCGACTGTGGAGCTTATCCATCGCGTCGCGCACGCTGTTTTGCGCCTTGTCGAGTTCGGCGCGGACGGCGGTCCACTCGCCGTTTTTCGCCGCTTCGATGATGGCGTTGCAATGGCTCTTGACGCTGCTGCCCACGCTGAGCGATTCGGCGAGCTTGATAACGTCCTTGCCAATCTGCTCCACCTTGTCCTTTTCCTTGGCCTCCACGGCGATGAAGCCGTTGGCAATCACCGTGCCAAGCCGCATGGCAATTTCCGCCTGCACAGTGGGCGACCTACCCGAAGGAGCTGCCAGGACGCTGCTCCAGTTGGGATTTCCGGCTACGTTGTCGAGCGCACGGAACACCTCGCTCGGGACCGGGATGACCACATCCTCCACTTTGTACTTGAGGTGTGAAACGTCGATGGTCTTGGGCGGATGATCCTGGGCACGCAAGCCCGAAGCGGGCAGCGCCAGCGCAACGGCGACGGACAACAAAAAGGCGAGTTTCAACCAGGGGCTTTTCATCATGGGAACGGACATCACTCGGGAACCAACCGTGAACTCGGACAGAACAGGACAAGGACCATAGCCCGGCCTTTCCGTCAACCCCGGACTTTCCGCCGCGCAGGGTTCCTTCCGGCTTGCCAGCGCGCGCGGAATCTCCTATCACGTCCCCATTCGTCCGATGAATTCCCCCCGCGATTACTCCTGGCTCCACGCCCTGCTCCCGAGGTTCGCGGGCAAGCGCATCCTCGTCGTGGGCGACCTGATGCTCGACGAGTTCATCTGGGGCCGGGTGAGCCGGATTTCGCCGGAAGCCCCGGTGCCCATCGTAGAGGTGCACAAGCAGGAATATTTCCCCGGCGGCGCGGCCAACGTCGCCCGCAACCTGCGGGAGTTCACGGACACGGTCGCGGTCATGGGCATCGTGGGCGAAGACCCGCACGCCGACGTGTTGCGCCGCCTGCTGACCGACCAACACATCTCGCTCGACGGGGTGCTGCGGCTGCCCGGCTACCACACCACCGTCAAGACCCGCATCATCGCCCGCCAGCAGCACGTCGTCCGCGTGGACCGCGAGGGTCCGCCGCCCGGTCACCTGAACTTCCACGTCCAGGCGCTGGAGCGGTTCGAGCGGATGCTGCCGGCCTTCGATGCCGTGATCGTCGAGGATTACGCCAAGGGATTTCTGACGCAGGAGTTCGTGGAAGGCATCGGCGCGCTGGCGCGGCGTACGGGCAAAATCGTGACGGTCGATCCCAATCCGCGCAACGATCTGCGCTGGACCGGGGTGACCGCGATCAAGCCCAACCGGGCGGAGGCGTTTCACGCGGCGGGTTATCCGTCGTCGGATGCCGTGACGCCGGGGGGGGACATCCCGTTTCTGAACGAGGTCGGCGCGAAACTGCTGGAGAAATGGGACACCGAAATGCTGCTCGTTACCCTGAGCGAGCACGGGATGGCGCTGTTCCAACGCGGCCAGGCCCGGGAGACGATCGAGCCGTGCCAGCCGAGGGAGGTGTTCGACGTCTCCGGCGCGGGGGATACCGCCATCGCGTTGTTCACGTTGGCGTTGGCGGCGGGGGGCACGCCGCAGCAGGCGGCGGAAATTGCCAATCACGCGGGCAGCGTGGTGGTCGGGAAACTGGGTACGGCCACACTGAACGCGGCGGAGTTGGTGGCCAGCTTCGAGCAGAGTTTGTAGTGCCGGCGAGGAAGACGGATTTGTCCGCAGATTGCGCGGATTTCCGCAGATTGGCAGAGGGGACCAGAGGGTTATTCATCCTTCCGTAATCTGCGGAAATCCACGCAATCTGCGGACAAAATCAGCACGCTGATCCGACAAACCGAATTGCATTCCGCGCGCCGCAACGGTATCGCTCTCAGCTTGAGCAGCACTGGCAAATTCCCGGCGGTTTTCCTCGACCGCGACGGCACCTTGATGGCCGACGCAGACTATTGTCACGCGCCGTCGCAGGTGGAGGTCTACCCCGGCGCCGCGTGGGAACTGCGCCGCTTGAAAGACGGCGGCTACCGGCTGGTCGTCGTCACCAACCAGAGCGGCATCGGCCGCGGCTATTTCACCGAAACCAACTTCCAGCGCGTGCAGACCGAATTCTTCCGCCAACTCGGCAGCCACGATCTGATCGACGCCGTTTACCACTGCCCCGACACGCCGTTTGTCGACAGCCCGCGCCGAAAACCCGCGCCGGGCATGCTCCTGGAAGCCGCGCGCGACCTCGACCTCGACCTCGCGCGTTCTTTCATCGTCGGCGACAAGGCGGACGACATCGCCTGTGGGCGCAACGCCGGTCTCGCCGGGGGCATCCTCGTGCTCACCGGCAAGGGCCGCGAGCAGGTCGCCGCCTGCCAGCCGGATTTCATCGCCCGGACGCTCACCGACGCCGCCAACTGGGTCCTGCAACAACCCGCCGCGATTCATGGGTAAAATCATCGGCATCATCCCGGCGCGTTGGGGGGCAACCCGCTTCCCCGGCAAAGCGCTCCATCTCATCGCGGGCAAGCCGCTGGTGCAGCACACCTGGGAGCGTTGCCGGGAGGCCCGCAAGCTCGACGGCGTCATCATCGCCACCGACGACATGCGGATCGCCGAAGCCGCCTTCGCGTTCGGCGCGGAGGTCGCCATGACGCGTGACGACCACCAGAGCGGCACCGACCGCATCGCCGAAGTGGCCGCCGGACTGGGTAAAAAGGTTAGTCACGTCATCAACGTCCAGGGCGACGAACCCACCGTTTCCCCCGCCCTGATCGACCGGCTGGTCGGGGCGTTGCGGCGGGACGCGTCGCTGGAAATGGTCACCGCCGCCAACGTGCTGACCGATCCCGCCGAGATCACCGATCCCAACTGCGTCAAAGTCGTGCTCGCCAAGAACGGCGACGCGTTGTATTTTTCCCGCAGCGTGATTCCCCATCCCTTCGGTGCGGCCCCGGACCTCTCCGGGACGACCTACCACCGGCACCAGGGAATCTACGGCTACGAGCGCCGGTTTCTCGCGCGGTTCGTGCGCTGGAAATCCTCCGGTTACGAACGCGCCGAACGGTTGGAACAACTGCGTGCGCTCGAACATGGCGTCCGGGTGCGGGTGTTCGTGACGGAGCACGCCTCGGTCGGGGTCGACGCGCCGGGAGACGTGGCGCACGCCGAAAGCCGGCTGACGGCAGACCCGGCCTGAGTCTTTTCGCGGAAAACATCCCTCTTATGAAATTTATTTTTGTGACCGGCGGCGTGGTGAGCAGTCTCGGCAAGGGGCTTGCGGCAGCGGCGCTGGGCACCTTGCTGGAACACCGGGGGTTGAGCGTCGTGCTGCAAAAATTCGACCCGTACCTCAACGTCGATCCGGGCACGATGAACCCTTTCCAGCACGGCGAGGTGTACGTGCTCAACGACGGCGCGGAAACCGACCTCGATCTCGGCCACTACGAGCGGTTCACCAATTGCGTGCTCACCCGCCACAACAGCCTTACCAGCGGCCAGGTGTACGAGACGGTGATCGCCAAGGAGCGGCGCGGCGACTACCTAGGCAAGACCGTGCAGGTGATCCCGCACGTCACCAACGAGATCAAGGAGCGCATCCGCCTCATCGAGCGGGAGCAGCCTGCCGACGTGCTCATCACCGAAATCGGCGGCACGACGGGCGACATCGAGGGACTGCCGTTTCTGGAGGCGATCCGGCAGTTCATCCTGGAGGTGGGTCCGCGCAACGCGCTGGTCATGCACGTCACGCTGGTGCCCTTTATCAAGGCGGCGGGCGAATTGAAGACCAAGCCCAGCCAGCAGAGCGTCGCCAAACTCCGCGAGATCGGCTTGCAGCCGCAGGTGCTCGTTTGCCGCTGCGAGCAGGCCATCGACGAAGACATCCGCGCCAAGCTCTCGATGTTTTGCAACATCCCGGTGGGGGCGGTGGTCGAGATGCGGGACGTGCCGCACACGATCTACGAGGCTCCGCTGATGTTACAACAGGAGGGGTTGGACCAGACGGTGTGCGAACTGCTCGACCTCTGGACCCAGCCCGCGGACATGGCGGACTGGCGGAAGTTCGTCAAACGCGTGGTCCAGCCGAAAAAGCGGGTCAAGATCGCACTGGTCGGCAAGTACATCGAGCATCAGGACGCCTACAAGAGCATCTACGAATCGCTCACCCACGCGGCGGCGAGCTACGACTGCGGGATCGACCTGCACAGCATCGACGCGGAGCGTCTGGAGGGTGATGCCAGGGAGGTGGACGCGCTCCTGCACGATTTCACGGGGGTCGTGGTGCCCGGCGGGTTCGGCGAGCGCGGGATCGAGGGTAAAATCCAGGCGGCGGGTTATGCCCGGACGCACGCCATCCCCTACCTGGGGCTCTGTCTCGGGATGCAGGTGGCGACCATCGAATTTGCCCGCAACGCGTGCGGGATGGCGGCTGCCAACAGCACCGAGTTCGACCTCGAAACGCCTTTTCCGGTCATCAGCCTGCTCGAACAACAGCGCGAAGTGGTCGGCAAGGGAGCGTCGATGCGCCTGGGCGTCTGGCCGACCCATCTGATCGAAAACACGCTGGCGGAAAAGGTGTACGGCCGGAACGAGATTCAGGAGCGGCACCGGCACCGCTACGAGTTCAACAACGATTACCGCGAGCGCATGACCCGGGAGGGCCTGGTGATCTCCGGCACGTCGCCCGACGGCGCCCTCGTCGAGATGATCGAAATCAAGGGCCACCCCTGGTTCTTGGCCAGCCAGTTCCACCCGGAGTTTCTCTCGAAACCGAACGCGCCGCATCCGTTGTTTCGGGGGTTCATCGGGGCATGTCTGGCGCACCAGAGCTGAAGGGTGGGCCGGGCTCGTGGCCTTTCCGCGCAGGAGTAACAACCAGCCCGCCTATCAAAACGCTGCGCACGCCCTTTACTTGCGATGCGCGCCACACTCGGTCGTTCGAGATTAAACGAACGAAAGCGCACCCTGCGATGTCTACCTCCGTATGCAACGCTTCCTCCTTGCGGTCGGCTGGGCCCTGTCGCTGGTCACCACCCAGGCGCAGACCCCTCAACCGGCAGCGGCGGCCGCTCCGGCTGCCACTGAACTCCAGACCGCATCCTTCGCGGGCGGTTGCTTCTGGTGTATGCAGTACGCGTTCGACCGCGTGAAGGGCGTCAAGAAGACGGTCGTCGGCTACACCGGCGGCAAGCAGGCCTCGCCTGACTACGAAGAAGTCTCCTCCGGCATGACTGGCCACGCGGAATCCATCGAGGTCCAGTATGACCCCAAGGAAGTGACTTATTCCCAACTTCTCGACGCCTTCTGGCACAACATCGACCCGACGGCGGTCGACCGGCAGTTCGCGGATCGCGGCACCCAGTACCGAACGGTCATCTTTTACCGCAACGACGAGGAGAAAAAGCTCGCCGAGGACAGCAAGGCCGCTCTGGGCAAATCCGGCAAGTTCGACAAGCCGATTGCGACGCAGATCGTCGCCGCCAGCCAGTTTTATCCGGCCGAGGATTACCACCAGGCGTACTACAAGAAGAACTCCATGCACTTCCAGGCCTATGAGATCGGCTCCGGACGCGCCGGTTACATTAAACGCACCTGGGGCGACACGCACGAATCCAAACCATGAACCTGCTTCCTTCACCCGCCGCCGGACGCCGGCTGACAGATGTCCTGCTCGGGCTGGGCGCCCTGGCGGCGCTTGTCGTTGTCGGGGGTTACATCACCACCGTCAGAAAATCGGCCACCACCCCGAGGACGAACGTAAACCATCCTACCACCATGCAAACGACCGACCAGACTACCACCCCCGGCAAAGAGGGGCCTTCCAAAGAGGAACTCCGCCAGCGGCTGACCCCCATCCAATACCGCGTCACCTGCGAGGAAGGCACCGAGCCTGCGTTCCGTAATGAATACTGGGACAACCACAAACCCGGCATTTACGTGGACGTGATCAGCGGGAAGCCCCTTTTCAGTTCGGCTGACAAGTTCGACAGCGGCACGGGTTGGCCGAGCTTCACCAAACCGCTCGAAAAGGAAAGCGTCACCCAAAAGACGGACCGGGCCTACGGCATGGACCGCACCGAGGTGCGCTCCGCGTCCAGCGACGCGCATCTCGGCCACGTCTTCGACGACGGTCCTGCCGCTGCGGGCGGAATGCGTTACTGCATGAATTCTGCCTCGCTCCGGTTCATCCCGGTCGAAAAATTGAAGGAGGAGGGCTACGAAAAATACCTGCCTTTCTTCGAGAAGGCGAAATAATCCGGCTCGCTTCCGATCCCGCCGATGGACCAGTTCCCCGCCGCTTCCAACCAGCCCGATCTTCCGGAGGCGCGTGGAGCCATCGGCGGCATCATCGCGGTGAGCGTGGCGGCCTCGGCATTTTTGTTCTGGCTGTTGTATTTCCGGCACGCCTCGCCGCGTTTTGCGACCAGCCTGACTTTTCTGCCCGCGCTCAATGCCGTGTTCAACGGCCTGAGCGCGACGGCGCTGTGTCTGGGGCTATGGTTCATCAAGACGCGGCGCGCGGTCGCGCACCAGCGCGCAATGATGACGGCGTTCGTGTTCTCGTCGCTATTTCTGGTGAGTTACATCATCCATCACTCGCTGCACGGCGACGTGCGTTTCGCGGGTGTCGGCGGGGTAAAGGCGTTTTACCTCGTGCTGTTGGCGGGCCACGTTTTGCTCTCGGTGGTCGCGCTGCCGATGGTGCTCGTCACGTTTTTCTTTTCGTTGAGCGGGCGCTTCGCG
>CAXUHC010000061.1:0-6847 GCA_964250705.1 uncultured Chthoniobacterales bacterium
CTACGTGCGCAAGGGGCTGGAAGCGTATTACACCGTGTTGATGGAAGCCTTCCTTTCCAAGCGGCGCATCCTGGAGCTGTACGCCAACGTGATCGAGATGGGTCCGGGGGTGTACGGCGTCGAGGCGGCCAGTCGGTATCATTACGGGCAGGACGCCCGGCGGCTGACCGGCGACCAGGCGGCGATGCTGGCCGCGTTGCTGCCAGCCCCGCGCACGTGGAACCCCCGCGCGCCGTCAAAGCGGTTGCTCGCCCGGCAGCAACGCATTCTCCGCGAACTGCCCACGGCGCACTGGCCGGGAGGATGACGCGGGCGGCCCGATCTGGCGCGGGGACGCCCATCGGTCTGGTGTGACGTGTTAGCCGGGGAGAGCCATCGGCCAGCCGTGCAGGGGGTGGGGGATCACCAGCAGCCGGAGGCCGAAAAGAGCGGAAAGCACGTCCTCCTGGAAGACGGCGGCCATCGGCCCGGAGGCGACGACCCGGCCATCCTTGAGCGCCAGCAACTCGTCGGCGTACTGCGCGGCGAGGTTCAGGTCGTGGAGGACCGCCAGGATGCCGATATTTTGCGCGCGGGCGACCTGCCGGACCCGCCCGAGGAGCTGGTGCTGGTGGGCACAGTCCAGGGAAGCGGTGGGTTCGTCGAGCAGGAGAAAGCGGGCCGGGCCGGGCGTATCGACGCGGGTGCCGGACTCCCGAGTTTGCGTCAGGACGCGGGCGGTTTGGACGCGGGATTGCTCGCCGCCGGAGAGCGAGGGAAACAGACGTGCGGCGAGATGCCCGGCGTCCATCAGCGCGAGCGCTTCGTGGGCGAGGGCGAGATCGGCGGGACTGCCGCCACGGGTGGGATGCGGGGAGCGGCCCAGGAGCGCGACCTCCAGGCTGGTGAGGGCGGCGCCGAGCGTGGATCGTTGCGGCAGGACCGCGATGCGCCGGGCGCGTTCCCGGGCAGGCCAGCGGGCGAGCGGACGGTCGTCGAGCAAAACGTCGCCGCCGGTGGGTGCGAGTTCGCTGGCGAGCAGGCGCAGCAGGGTCGTCTTGCCCGCGCCGTTCGGGCCGACGACGGCGAGGACGCGGCCCGGTTCCAGCCGCGCGGACACTCCGGCGAGGAGCGTCTTGCCGCCAGCGGTACGATAGCCGACCTCACGGACCAGGAGAGGGTAGCTCATTCAGGAAACCCGGCGTTCGCGGCGGAGCAGCCACAGGAAGAACGGCGCGCCGAGCAGGGCGGTCGCCACGCCGACGGGAATCTCCGCCGGGGCGGCCACCGTGCGGCAAAGGGTGTCCGCCACGAGGAGCAGGAGCGCGCCGAGCAGCGTGCTGACCGGCAGGAGGAACCGGTGATCCGGCCCCAAGACGAGCCGGGAGAGATGCGGCGCGACCAGACCGATGAAGCCGACGATCCCCACCACGGACACGGAAGCCCCGACGAGCAGCGCGGTGCAGACAAGCAGCAGCCGCTTGCAGGCTTCCACCCGGAAGCCGAGGTGACCTGCTTCCGATTCGCCCAGCAGGAGCGCGTTGAGCACGCGCGACTGGCGGAGCAGGACCAGACCGCAACCGGCGGAAAGAGCAGCGCGCAGGTCGGCCAATTCGCCGCGCCGAGGCTGCCCAGGCTCCAGAACGTGATGGAACGCAGTTGCGCGTCGTTGGCGACGAAGGTCGCCAGCCCGATGCCCGCGCCGCAGAAGGCGTTGACCGCGATGCCTGCCAGCAACAGACCTGCCACGCTCGTGCCGGCGCCGCTGCGTCCGAGTTGACTCACCAGCGCCGTCGCCGCCAATCCGCCGACGAAGGCGCACACCGGCAGAGCCCACGGCGGCAGCGCATGGAAACCCAGGGTTCCCGCGAACACGATGCTCGACACCGCCCCGAGGGCCGCCCCGCTGGAGACACCGGTCAGCGCCGGGTCAGCGAGGGGATTGCGGAACATGCCCTGCATGGCGGCACCGCTCAGCGCGAGCCCGCCGCCCACCAACACCGCCAGAACCACGCGGGGAAGCCGCAGCAGCCAGAGCACTCCGGATTGCGCGGCATCGCCGCTCGCCGGGAAAGCGGGCGCGATGGGGTGCAGCAGGATGGCCAGCACCCGCGCCGGGCGGATCTTCATGGCACCCGTGCCGGTGGCCAGGATCATCGCCGCCAGCAGCGTCACGGCCAGGAGGAGCAACGTCGCCAGGGCCCGGCGGCGGCGTGCACGGAGCAAGGCTCGCGCCGGTGCCAGGGCGTCGTCGCTCGCTGCCCCGAGTGGTGGCGCGATGAGCGTAGTCCGGGTCGTCGGCGCAGGCGGCGCGATCATCACGGACGCGTTTCGACCGGGTGCAGGGCGCGGGCGAGTTCCGTGACGGCCCGTCCGGTGCGCGGGCCGAAGCCCAGCAGGAGCAGATCATCCAGCGCCACGACCCGCTTGTTTTGTCCGGCTGGAGTCAGCGCGAGGCCGGGCTGCGTGAAAACGCCGTCCTTGCCGCCCACGCTGCTCAGGCCGCGATCCATCATCAGCAGGTAGTCCGGGGCAGCGGCCACGGCAGCCTCGGCGGTGAGCGGCTTGTAGCCTTCGTAGCCGGTGACGGCGTTCTGCCCCCCGGCGAGGGCGATCATGGCGTCGGCGGCGGTGCCGCGGCCGGAGACGTTGAGCGTCGAGGTGCCGCGCGCGTAGAGGAAAAGCACCTTCGGCCTGGCGGGAAAGCTGGCGAGAATGGCCTGCGCTTCCTTCGCCTGGGTGGCAATGGTGGCCGCCAGGTCGTTGCCCGCCGCTTCGCGGCCCAAGGCGGCGGCGATGGCGCGCACTTTTGCCTGCGCCCCGGCGACGCTGTACCCGCCGGGCACGAGAACCACCCGCACGCCCGCCGTACGGAGCTGCTCCAGAACGTTCGCGGGTCCGGCTTCGTCGGTGGCGAGGACCAGATCGGGCTGGAGCGAGAGGATGCCTTCCGCCGCCAGGGTGCGCTGGTAACCGACCTGCGGCAGCTTCGTCGCCGCCTCCGGGTACACGCTGGAAGTATCCGTGCCAACGACGAGGCCGCCCGCGCCGAGCGCGTAGACCGTCTCGGTGACGGGGCCGCCCAGGGGCAGGACCCGGAGGGGGGGCAATCCGAAGGCAGGAACTGCCCCGGTCAGCGCCAACAGGCAAACTAATGTGAATCGCGGCATGGAGAATAGGAAATTGGGGTGATTCTTTAGCGGTTTCCGGACGGCAAGGGAGCGCCTCGGACCCTCGTCCCTACCTTTGAACGACCGGCGCTGCGCGCCTGACCGGAGGCTGCATGCGCTAGGCCAGTTGCGACACGAGTTCACGCCAGGCGGCGAGTTCCGGCTCGCCCGGCTTGCGCTTGCCGAAGAACTGCACGATCAGCTCGCCAGCCGCATCGTAATACTCCACGCTGGTAACGTGGCCATCGCGCGTCGGCTTCCTGACGGCCCACGCTTCCGCGATGGCCGGTTGGCGCAGGTGCAGGTTGAAATCCGGGTCCAGCACGTTGATCCACTCGCCGTCCTTGCCGAAGGGCACGATGCGCTCGACGGGTCCGGTGTGAATCTGGATCATGCCCGGGTTGCCTACGAACACCATGATCGGGAAGCCGCCTTTCGACGCGGCGCGCAACAGCGTTTCGGCGCTCGACGGCGCGACGGGCCGGGCGTATTCCTCGCCCGCCAGACGGAGCGCCTGCGTGCGGTCCACGCCGAACTTCTTGAGCAGGCCGAAGAACTCGTGCGTGTCCTGCAAGGCTCCCCAGGCCCGCCGGAAAGCGGGCACGTCGACGTCGGCGTCCGGTTTGGCGGTCAGCAACGGCCCGGAGCCGGGTTGCACCTGAAGCGCGTCGTCCTGATCGGAAGCGCGGAACTCGGCGGCGATGGCGTCGAAGGCGGCAACGTCGCTTTCGGGTTGGAGGTACACCTTGTGGACCGCCAGGCCGTCGCGGTCGAAAAACTGGAGACTGCGCTTCGTGCCGCCGTCCTTTTCCGGCTCGCTGACCGCGAAACCGAAGTGCCAGTGGTTCAGGAAAAACCGCAGGTCGATGTCCGGGCCGACGACGTTGCCCATGAAGCCGAAAAAGCCGATCTCCCGGTACAGCCCCTTGCGCTCGTGCACGCAATGCTCGTTGCGGGTGAGCGCCAGCACGCGGCCCAACGAGGGCAGCTTTTCGATGATCTTGCCCCAGCCGGGTTTGTCCGCCGGAGCGGCCAGGCGGGTGACCGTCTCGCCGGCGCCGGTGGCCAGCAGTTCCGCTTCGCTGACGCCCAGCGCCGCGGCGGCGTCCCGGATGCGGGCGTGAGGGTGATCCGCCTGGTAATGCCGCCAGGATTCTTTGAGGGAGAGGGTTACTTCGCTGGTCATGAAACCAGTCATAACGGACGACCGCCGCCCGCGCCTGCCCGGAATTGCGCTGAAACCGCCCGGCGTTGCTCCCAACGCTGCGCGCGGTTGCTTTGGAGGGCCAGGGCGTGTTGGGGTGTCACCGCACTTTCACTCTCCGCAGGCTTGGCCTCACTCTCCACATCCGCACCGGCGACCCTCACCGACGATCAACACGCGTCGGAGCAAGGAGCCTGGACTGCCATCGACGGAACCTGGCGGCGTTTGCACGGGAGTTTCGCCGACCGTGGCCTGAGCATCGAGTGGCATGATTTCCGCCTCGCGCGGGACATGGACTGGGGCCGGTCTTTTCACCCCGGCAGCCTGGAAGTGTGCCTGAACTTTTCCGGGACGGGCACGTTTCAAGACGGCGACGCCGCCCGCACCATCGGCCCCGGCCAGGTCGCGGTCTACACCGTACAGGGCAAGGGGATGCAGGCGGTCCGGAGCGCCGACAGCCTGCACCGCTTCCTCACGCTGGAACTCACGCCGGAGTTCCTGCGGACCTATTTTGCCCCGGCTGAACTGGCCAAGCTCACGCCAGCCATCCGGCGATTCGTGCAGGCCAAGGCCGCGACGGTGCCGTACCTGGAAATCCGCGCCCTGCCCGCGTCGCTGCTCGCCGCGCGCGTGCAGTTCGTGGAGCCGCCGGTTTCCGGTCCCGCGCGCAACACCTGGTACCTGGGCCGGGTGCTGGAAATCCTCGCGCAGACGATTTTTCCCGTCGAGGACCCAAATGAGTTGTTCTGTCAGCGCCATCAGCGCAGCAACCGCGAGCGGGTCGAGCGGGTGCGGTATCTCATCGAGCGCGACCTGGAAAACCCGCCCTCGCTCGACATGCTGGCGCAGGAAGTCGGATGCAGTTCGTTTTACCTGTCGCGCGTGTTCGCCCAGGAAACCGGCGCGAGCATCCCGAAGTTTCTGCGGCTCAAGCGGATCGAAAAAGCCGCCGAACTGCTGCGCACGGGCCGGGCCAACGTCACCGAGGCGGCGATCTCGGTCGGCTACGCCAGCCTGAGCGCGTTCAACAAGGCGTTTGTCGAGCATTTCGGGTGTTGCCCGGGCTTGTATCCCCATGCCCGGATTCCCGGACGGGCGGCGGCGAAACGCTGAAACAGCGCAATTGCGCGCACTTCGGGAGCAAGCACAAGGAAGCGGCGGCCGCCCGACCCGGATAATCTCAGCGGGATGAACGACGCGAACACCACAGGCTGCCCGCCACCCGCCGAGGTGCGTACGATGGCGTCACGCCGCCTCGGCGGCGCCTTCACCCTGATCGAGCTGCTCGTCGCCGTTTCCATCATCGCGGTCCTCTCGTCGCTCGTTTATGCCGCCGCGCAAACCGCTTCCAACCGCATCCGCAAGGTCCACGAAGTTTCCGCCGCCCGGAACCTCATCACCGGCTTTTTGACCGCTACGGCGGACAACAACGGCCACTACCTGCTCGGTTACGACGAGACCGCTCCCGAGATGACCACGCCGGGCGGACAGGTGATCGCGGGCGAACTCGCGCATCGCTATCCCTACCGGCTGGCACCCTATTTCAACTGGGAGTTGAAGGACACGATCCTGGTCAATTCCAACACCCAGCAGGTCGGCGGCGATGCTTCCGGCTACCAGATCAGCCTCAACCCGGCCCTGGGCATGAACATCTTCCTGGTCGGCGGCGAGCTGCGCGACCCGCGCGCCGGGATCAACTGGCCGGGCGAATGCCTCACCATGCCCAGCGGCAGCGCCGCCAGCCTGCTCGTCTTTGCCTCCGCCGGGTACGACAGCGCGGGCAAACGGATCAACGGATATTTCAAGGTCGTCCCACCGAAGCTCGGCGGCCCCGTCTGGAGGAGCGCGACCTGGACCACGCAGTCCAAGCCTGCGGATTACGGGTTCGTCGACGCGCGTTACGACAGCCAGGCGGTTTGCGCGTTTACGAACGGCAGCGTGCGCATGCTCCCGGTCGAGGCACTGCGCGACATGCGGCTCTGGAGCCGGGTCGCCGCCGACAAAAACGACAAGGACTATTCGCCCGTCAACCAGAGCTCGGGTGACCCGGGGTTGTGACCTGAAAACCTGCTTTGCCAATATTCATTTACTGCCTATCCGAGAAACCGGCGCCGGGCCGTCTTACGCCCCTGCCGGGGCTGAAGACAGGGCAACCGGATAGCCACCCAGCCGCTTTCTGCCTCTGCTCCCAAATTTTATGGTCCACCCGCGAAAAACCTGCCTCGCCGTCCTTTCAGGGACGGTGTGCGCCTTGCTCCTGGCAGCTCCCGCCAAGGCCGAGTTTCTGTTCAAAACCTTCGTCGTGCCGTCGGCGTCGCTCAACGCCGACCGCTCCTCCTGGGACGTGCTTTATTCGCCGTACAGCGACCCGAATTATCCCGACATCCGTGCGCCCTACGGCGTGAAGCAGACGGCCTCCGCCGCAGGGTTTCCGCCGTCCGCGAATTACAATCCCAGCGATCCCACCGCCTACTTCGACGCGCTGCTGGCCGCC
>CAXUHC010000061.1:6857-17746 GCA_964250705.1 uncultured Chthoniobacterales bacterium
TCCCGGCGTAGTTCCGCTCGGCCAGCTGCTCGGTGGGACGGTGCCGGCCGATGCCTCGCCCACCGATCCGACCGCCTACTTCGACACGCGCAACGCCACGATCACCCAGACGGCGAACGTCGGCGCATTCATCATCGACGCGGGTGTTTCGGGCAACGTCTACAGCTTTTCCGGGGCGACGGCCTACCGGCTGGACAACTCGACGGTAAACTACGACCGCCCGTACGATCTCGGCACGGTCGCCTTCCAGTTCCAGACGGCAGGCACCCTGGTGGATTTTGCGAGCATCCAACTGCAATACACCGACGCCGCCAACGTCGTGCACACGCTGGCCCCGAACGAACTGCTGCGCGAGTACCGTGGCGCCACCGGGTCGTCCTTCGGAGGCATCACCAACCGCGCCGCCGTCCAGTGGGACCTTTCCGGCCTGGGGGTGCGCACCTATCAGGTCGGCTTCAACACGGCGGGATCGAGCAATAGCTTTCAAATCGCCACGCTCGCCACTTCGGCGCAAGCGGGAGAAATCGTGCCGACCTCGCGGGTGTGGTCCACGGGAGGGTCGGGTAACTGGTCCAATGGCTTCGGCAACCCGCAGGGCGTGAGCGGGATGTCTCCCAACGCCAACGGCAACGTGCATTTCGTCAACGCGGCTGCCGTCAATACCGTCCTCGATGGGAACTACACGGTGGGCGAGGTGCGTTTCGACACCGCCGCGGCGATCAGCATCCACTCGCCCGGCGGCTTCACGCTGACCGCGAACACGGGCATCACGGGCACGACCGCCGCCACGGGCACCTATACCATCGGGGCAAGCTATGCATTCGGGGCATACAACGTCTTCGACCTCGCCGCCGGGCAGACGATCCTCAACGGCACGGTCTCCGGCGGGTACGGTCTGGAGAAAGACGGGGCGGGCGCGCTGACCTTGAACGCCAACAACACGTTTACCGGCGGCGTGACGGTCGGCGGCGGCACGCTACGCATCAACGGCGCGAACGCCTATGGCGGCGCAACGGCCGTGCAGCAGGGCACCCTGGTGCTCGGAGGCAACGCTCCCAACGGCGCGGCGGGCACGCTGGGCAACGCGACTTCCAACGTCGCGGTGGGCGCGGATAGCGCGCTGTTCACCTTCCCGGGCCAGACCCCGTTGGCGGCGCTGGTCGTCAACGGTGACTACAGCGTGGACCGTGGGATCGGCTTTGCCGCGGGGACTTACGAGAAGCGTCTCGTTGCCGCGAACACCTCTGCCGCCACCGGGGCCACGTTTACCGGGCCGGTTGCTCTCGGCACCGCCACGGACGTGAAGTTTATTGCCACCACCGGCACGGATCGGCTCAATTTGAGCGGGGCCATGACCGGCGGCACGGCGGGCGGCACCGTGACCTTGAATGGCGCGGGCACCGTCGTGTTTTCCGGCGCAGCGAAGAACTACGCGAGCGCCACGACGGTCAGCGGCGGAATGCTCCAGATCGCCAGCGGCACTTCGTTCACGGGCGCGGGGACGGTCGGCGTCAACAACGGCGCCGCGCTGCGGGTGGACGGCACGCTGGGCGGCGGCGGCGCGTTGACGATCAGCGCGGGCGTGTTGACCGGCAGCGGCACGGTGAGCCGCCCCTTTAGCCTGGGAGCCGGGGCGAGCATCGCGCCCGGTACAGGCGTGGGCACGCTCGACACGGCAGGCGAAACGTGGGCGGGTGGGGGGACGTACCGATGGGAACTCAATTCCGCCGCGACCGGGAACGGTGGTGGCGGGTCGGGGCAGGACCTCGTCAGCATCACGGGCAGCCTGAGCCTGAGCGCCAGCGCCGCGGCCCGTTTCACGCTGCAACCGCGTACCTTGACGACAACAGGCGCGGCGGGACTGCTCGACGGCTTCAACCCGGCGAACGACTACTCCTGGAAACTGGTGACGACCAGCGGAGGAATCAACGGTTTCGATTCCGCCGCTTTTCAGGTGGATCGAAGCGGTTTTGCCAACCCTGCCGGCGGTGCGTTCAGTGTCAGCCAGATCGGCAACGATCTGTATTTGAACTACGCGGCGGTGCCCGAGCCTTCGACCTGGATACTGGCCGGCGTGGGGATGGCCGGAGTTTTGCGGTGGTGTGGGCAGGGGAGGCGGTCCGGGCGGGGGCTTCGGGCGTGAAATCGTTTGTGACGAAGCCGGTGAGTTCCGAGAAAATCGCGCGCAAACTCGGGCTAAGGAAGCGCAACCGACCGTCAGCGGATCGACGATGATCGTGTTAATGTGCGATAGAAATTTGTAGAATATTCATGACACCAGCCCTTGAGTTCACCGGCCGTTTTGGGGGGTTCGTCTTCACCGACGCAGGCAAGCGCCGGATGCTCCTGCGAGAGGGCGAGCAGCAGCGGTTGCTCAAGGTCCCCCGCGTTCTTCGTCGGCGCATCATCGGTAAATTTCCCGTGGGACAGTGGATTCGCGTCGCGGTCACGGAGGAACGGAACCCCGACACGGGCGTGCTCAAGCAAGTGGTTTCGCAGGTGCTACCCGAGGCCGGAAACTCCACCATCGACAGACGGCTGCCTCTGACCGGTAAACCCGTCGCTGCGAGCGTGGTACGCGTCTGCTCCAAGAAAAACTGCTGGCGCAACGGCGGGCGTGAACTCTTTGCCGCACTCGGGCACGAACTCGCCGCCAACGGCCAGGCGGGCAACGTTGAAATCCGGCAGGTCGGGTGTTTGGACCGCTGCAAGCAGGCCCCCAACATCGACTGCGGGGACCGCGCTTACACGCGCTGCTCTGCCCGGGAGGCCGGAACGATCATCGCCCGAGCCAGCGGCAGCTTGTCTTGCCATGAGATCGGAAGGGAATGATAATGCGCCAGAGTCCTGTCCAATCGCTTTTGCTACCGTTTACCCCAAATTACCTATGAGTACCTCCATCGCCGCACCTGCCACCGGAACCACCCAGAAAGATACCCGCGTCGTCGATGGTTTGAACTTGGTTCTCGCTGACTCCTACGCCCTGATGTCGTTGACCCACCTCGCGCATTGGAACGTCGAAGGCCCGGACTTCTTCCAGCTGCACAAGGCGTTTCAGGAGCAGTACGAAAACCTCTTCGAAGCTGTGGACGAGATCGCCGAGCGCGTCCGCGCGTTGGATGCCTACGCCATCGGCGGACTGGGAGTGCTGGCACGCACCGCACAGATGGAAGAATTTCGCTCGCCTATCCCGCAGAAGGACTACGTGGCGGCTCTGATCGTCGGGCACGAAAAAGTGGTGGACGATGCCACGCGCACGCGCGATACCGCCGGTCTGGCGAACGATTTGCAAACCCAGGATTTGCTCATCAAGCGCCTGGAGTTCCATGAGAAGACCCTCTGGATGCTCAAGAGTTACCTCAAGCCCTGAAGATTTCCAAGCGAACGCCCCGGGAAGTGAACGCACTCTCTGCTGCCCCTGCCGTCAATACGCCGGCTGCCAATTGCACCGTCGCCACCTGCCGGTGGCGGTGTGCGCTGGAGGTCATCGACGAGTTGCTCGGCCTGCCGCGCCCGCTGGTGTCGGGCGAGGAGGTCGATCTGCTGCTGGACCTGCGCTGGCAACTCCGTCAGCGCACGGAAGGCGAGACCGCCTTGCGGCTGTTTTGCGACCTGCGCCGCCGGATGGAAAAAAGGCATTACCTGGCGTTTTTCCGCCTCCGGCGCTGGCTGGAAAATCAGATGGTCGCGGAAGTGCGGGCGTGCCCGGCGGCGGAAGTTCGCGCCATGCCCGTAAAGCTGGACCACTACTGCGTGGAAGCGATCCGACGGTTCAGTTTGTGCGCGAGCCTGGGGAGCGGAGCGGTGTTGCTCGTCCCCCGGTTGCAATTCAAATTTCGAACCGGCGTAGCCTGAAGAAAAATTTTCCACCAGAATTCCGGCAAACCGCTGACACCCCTCCGCGTCGAATCAGGCGCCTGAAATATGATTACATTACAAGATGCCAAGCGAGTGATCGCCGCCGCCGAAGAAAAAGCCACCAAGGCCGGGGTGGCCCAAAACATCGCAGTAGTGGATGCCGGTGGAAATCTGGTGGCGCACGTCCGCATGGACAAGGCCTGGATCGGCAGCATCGACATCTCCATCAAGAAAGCGTTTACCGCCCGTGCCTTCGACATTTCCACCAAGGAACTGTCCAAGCTTGCCCAACCGGGCGACGATTTCTACGGCATCCATGCTTCCAACGACGGGAAAATCATGATCTTCGCGGGTGGCATCCCGCTCAAGCGTGGTGACGAAGTGGTCGGTGCCATCGGCGTGAGCGGTGGAACCGGCAGCCAGGATCAGAGCGTGGCGGAGGCAGGTGCGGAGGCGTTTTAAAAACCCAGCATTGTCAGACCAGAGGCTGTGGACCGTGCCCGGTGCGTCGGGATGACGGGCGGTCCGGGAAGCACGCCAACCACCAAATCGCGGCTGGAGCGGACTGGCTCTCGGTAGAAAAGCGATGCCCTGATGCTGTGGTGACGCCCGCGCTCAGATCGGTCCCCGTTGGCTTCCGGCGATTTGCTTTTGGTCCCTGCCCGTCCAGCCGGTGCAGTTTTCCTCCCTTTCCTGGCTGGGGCCATCCCTTCGTCGAGGCGCTTTACTCTGTCTTGACAGCAAGGAACGACGGAGGAATCCTAGGGCGCGGAAGATCGGTCTGACTGCTTTCGCGTCCCCCCATGACGAAGCCGAGCATGAACCGCCGCGATTTTTTGCGGTGCGCTTCCCTGGCGGCGCTTTCCACTTACCCATTGCTGGAAACCGCGAGAGGAGAAGACCAGAGTTTTGTGGTCACGGAGACGAGCTTCGGGAAGGTCCGAGGCAGCGATCAGCGCGGCATCAAAACCTTCAAGGGAATTCCGTACGTCGGTCCACGAGATTCAAAAGCTTCCGCTGGAGCAGATCATGGATGCTTGTTTCGCCGTGGGCCGGAAACTGGGCAAGGTAGACGCGAGTCTCGCGGGATTCTCCCCGAGCGTGGACGGCAGCATTCTTCCGCAACATCCTTTCGATCCTGCGGCGGCGGTATCCGCCGAGGTGCCCGTGATGATCGGCTATACGCGCACGGAATGGACGGGCATGACCACCGACGCGGCCCTGTGGCTGCTGGACGAAGGGGGCATGCGCACGCAGGTAAAGGAAATGCTCGGCGAGCCATCGACCGAAATGATCGGGCTCCATCGCAAACTGAACCCCGGCGAGACCCCGTCCGAACTCCTCTTTCTGATCGCCAGCGACTATCGCTACGGTGCCCCGACGCTGAAGGTCGCGGAGCGCCGGGCGGCGTTGCACAAAGGCCCCGTTTATCTTTATTACTTCGTCTGAGAGAGTCCCGCGCAGGGCGGCCGGTTGAAGACGCCGCACAACATGGAGATTCCTTCCGCCTTCGACAACGCGCAGATCTCTGCCAACCTGACGGGCGGAGGCCCCGAAGCCATTGCCTTGGCGGACAAGGTCAGCGATGCCTGGATCGCCTTTGCGCGCACCGGCGATCCCAACACCCTCAAGTTGCCGCACTAGCCCGCTTTCGGCGAAAACCACCGCGCCACCATGGTCTTTGACAACGTCAGCAAGGTCGAGAACGATCCTTTGCGTGAGCAACGCATCGCCATGTTCCGCGCGCTGAAACTGACTTGAGCAATCCACGCCGCGTTCGCAGCTAGCCATGTAGTCACCCTTGCCTGTCCTATGATTAAACCGGATCACTCCTGCGGTTCCTTCCTCGCGAAGGCGCTCAGCTTCCTGGTGCTCGCAGCCCCGCTGGCCCGCGCCGCGAACGAGAGCGGGGAATCCTTACCATTCAAGACCCCATCCCCCGACATGGTGGATGTCAGCCACGGACCCGGCATTCCCTTTGGCGGCATCGGCACCGGCTTCTCGGTTTTCGGCAAGTACGGGTTCATCGACGTCTACTTTGACGGACGGCATCTGGACAGCGACGATTGGCCTATCGACCGGGCGCCCAAGGAAAAGCCTTCCTTTGCCTTTCAACTCACCGAGGCAAACAAGAGCACGGTGCTGCAAGAGACGGCGGTGGATTGGCTAGGGAATGCCCAGCCGGTCGAACAGGTGAAAGCTTACGCCGACCTACCCAAGGGTCACTTCACCTTCGAGAAGGCGGGCTCGAACCTCGGCATCGCCATGACCGGGTTTTCTCCCTTGGCCCCGCACGATTTGGCTAACTCCACCCTCCCGGTGCAGGTCTTCGAGATCACGGTGGAAAACAAGGGTAGCGCACCTCGCTCGCTCGAACTGGCGCTCGTGCATCGCGACCCCCTGACGGTGCGCAACGGGAAAGCCGTGCTCACCGCTCCGGGCGGTGAAACCGCCTTTGGTGCCGATGGTGGCATCCCGAGCGTTCACGGCGTCAGCACCTCCCTGAAGCTCGCGCCCGGCAAGCGTCAGACGGTCCGCTTTTACATCGCATGGAACTATCCCAGCGTCACCACCATGTCTTCCGCGGCGCGCCAGACGTACAAGCGATATTATACGAAGCGATTCCACAACGCGGATCAGGTGATCGACCTCGCGGTGAAGTCCGCCCGGGAATGGTCGTCGATCATCGACCGTTGGCATGCTGCCTTCGACGTTCCGCCCGCGTTCAAGCGGTTATGGTTCTCCGCGCTGAGTTCGGTCAGCACGTCCACGATCCTCACCGATAATCCCTACTTCTTCGAACAGGAGGTTCCTCACGGTTGGGTCAACACGATGGACGTCAGCGTTTACCACAATTGGCTCTACATGATCAACTGGCCGGAGATCGAGCGGATGGACATGGACCAGTTCTACCAATCCATCCCGAAGAGCGGCAAGGACGCGGGCCTGGTCTGGCATTCCCTGTGGAACGACAGTTCGGACTACGCCGAAGAACCTACTTTCATCGGCCGCGTTTACCGCGACTCGCTCTGGTTCAATGACGCGGAGTGGACCGCCAAAGGCTTCCCACTAGCCACCCTGGCCGCCAACCACGTCTACCACGCGGACAATTATAACTACCTGCTCCACAATCCGGTGGGCAACCAGTCTTATGACATCTGGAAGATGCCCGGCGTGAATGCCTACGTCAGCGTGATGTGGGTCTACGGGCTCTACAGTCTCGACCGGATGTCGCAAACCCTGCGGCAGCCCAGCACGATTGACCACCTGCCCGCGGGGGAAATGTTTTCCAGGGCGCGGTCGAGTCTGGACAAATTGCTCTGGAATGCGGACGGTCATTATTGGAACGCGTTTTTCGTTCCGACCGACCGCTCGGAAAGCGATGAGGCGCGCCAGCGCACGGACGGGCAGGATACTTTTTCTGACCAGCTTTTCGGCAAATGGCTCGCGCTGATCGATCCCCAGTCCGAGAGCGTGTTGCCCCCGGAAAAAGTCCGCGCCGCGCTTTCGGCGATCTACACGAACAACCTGGTGAACGACCCCGAAAAGGGTTTTCGCGGTTGGGCCAACGGCATGCGGCCCGGGCACCAGCCGGAAATGCAGGCCGGGTATCACTCCCGCACCTGCTGGTTCGGACCGCAGGAGGAACTGGCCTCGTTGTTGGCAGACGTGGGCGAGGAGGCCAAGTCCTTGGACGTTTTTAACTCCTTGGAGGCGAGCTTGCACAACAACCATCTGTTCGTGGGCGAATGGAACAAATCCGTCGGTCCCGATGGCCTGAGCCGTATCCTGCCGGAAGAGCCTCATAAGGACACGCCCCGGTTTCCGCCTTATCCACGCTACAAGTCCGGTTGGGAATATCTCATGTGCATCCTCGGGCTGAAGATGGACGCGCAAAATTTTTACCTGAAGCCTTTCAAGACCATCGGCTTTGCGCTGCACGACGTGGAACTGGCGGGAACACGTTTCAACGTCACCGTTCAGCCGGGCTGGACGCGCTTCCTGGTCGACGGCGTGCCGCAAGCCGGTCCGGTGCAATTGCGGCGCGGCCGGAGCACGGTGAAGCTGGATTTCTTGAAATGATCTGAGCGGACCGTTCCCCCCGTCCCCTATGCAACCCATCCACGCTGGAAGATTGCTGGCGATTGTTCTCTGTTCGCTCGTCTCCTCCACCTTCGCGGAACCGCGCCCCGTTGACTACGTCAACCCGCTGATCGGGACCGCTCCGCTCACCGACAAAGAATACCTGGGTGGAAATCCCGTTCCCGGCGAGGAACTTTACACCGGGACCGTGAACCCCGGCGCCATGGTCCCGGACCCCAGTGGGTTCGTTTGCGTCGGCCCGGTCACCGGGTTCGACGGCGGGTACCATGTGCGCGGGTCCGGGTATCGTTTCGAGGATGGGAGCATCATGGGCTTCACCCAGATCAGCGGGGAATACAGCGACCAGAACAAGCTGCTTTTCATGCCGACCACCGGCCCGGTGAAGACCAGGCCGGGTAGCCGCGCTGACCCGTCGTCGGGGTATCGTTCAATCAAAGACGCGGGCAGGGAAAAAGCAACGCCGGGATATTACTCGGTGTTCTTGAGCACGTATGGCATCAAGGTTGAATTGACGGCAACGGCAAGTTGCGGGTTCCAGCGTTACACCTTCCCGCGCGCCGAGCGGGCCAACGTCCTTATCGACCTGGCAAATTGTCAGGGGCGGGCTTCCAACGCGGAGGCAAAGATTCTGGACAAACGCACCATCGAAGGATCGCAGACCAGCGGTAAGGAGACCGTGTACTTCCGAGCGGTTTTCGACAAGGATTTTTCTACGGCGGGAACGTGGAAAAGCGGCGAAGTGACCCCTGATTCCGCCTCGGTGAGCGGCGTGCCGGTCGGAGCTTACGCGACCTTCAAGACTTCGGACGATGAGACGATTCTGGTCAAGGTAGGCACCTCCACCAAGAGCCTCGCGGACGCGGCGATCCGTTTGGCGGACGAGGTGCCTGGAATGGATTTCGACGTGGTGAGACGCCAGACCGAGTCGCTCTGGAGCGCGATCATGGATCGGTTTACCGTGGAGGGCGGGTCCGACGGAGATCGAACCAACTTTTACACGGCCATTTACCGGATGGCGGCCGGTCCGCACTACGCGTGGTTCCCCAGCAGCGACAACGGCGCGATGATCCTCGCCCGCGGAGCGAATTGGGTGGCGCAGAAGACGGCGACCGTGCGGCCGAAATGGGGCGACGGGTATTGGGGGCCGGGCAACGTGTCGGGACTGGTCGGGTTATACAAAATGGGATTTCGTCAATTCGACGTCGAAGGCGCTTACAAGACGCTGCGTGAAACGGCCATGAACGGCGGCAAGGTAGCCGGAGAGGCTTATCGGAAATACGGCTACATCCCTGCGGATTGCGGTGTTGCCGACTACGTGAACCGATCCATCGGTTACGCTTACGAAGACTACGCCCTCGCGGAGTTGGCCAAGATTGTAGGGGAGAAGGCGGATGAACAATTGCTTCGCGCGCGTGCCGGGAACTACGTCAAACTTTTCAATGCCTCGGAAGGCTTCTTGTGCCCGCGCCGGGCAGATGGTTCGTGGGTCTTGCCTCTGGACCCGGTCGAGCCTCACGCCGAGGATGTGTACCGGGAGGGCAACGCGTGGAATTACCTCTGGTTCAACGCGGGCGACATCCCGGGACTCGTCGATTTGTTGGGCGGCACCGGTAAGTTCAGCGAAAAACTGGACACCTTCTTCAGCGCGAGCTACCAGCCGAAAATCGCCCTGCGCGATTTGACCGGAGTCATCGGCTTATATTTCCACGGGAATGAACAATACCGTCACATCCCGTACTTGTATAATTACGTCGCTGAGCCTTGGAAGACGCAGGCACTGGCACGAAAAATCCAGAAGGTGCTCTACCGGCCGGTTCCCGCCGGGCTTTGCGGCATGGACGATTTCGGCGCGCTGGAGGGCTGGTACGTGACGAGTGCTCTCGGGTACGGCACGGTGGATCGCGCCAGCGGATGGTATGAAATCGGCAGCCCGCTGTTCCCGAAGGTGACGATCAAACTGGACGGAGTGGACGGAGCCAAGCCCAGGTCGTTCGTCATCCAGGCGAACAACGTCTCGGATGCCAACATGTATATCCAATCGGCCACGTTGAACGGCAAGCCGCTCGCTGTGCCGCAGTTTCGCCAGAGCGACATGGTCGCGGGCGGCAGCCTCGTCTTCGAGATGGGACCTGAACCAAACAAACAATGGGGACTCGGCTCCCGCGCCCGCTGAAACTTATGAACACCAAACGTCTGTCTTTGTTGGCAATCACCGTGGCCGTCCTTGGCTGCCCGGCCGCACAAGCGGCCACTCCGTGCATGGATGCCCTGGAGCTTTTCACCGCTCCCAACGTGCCCGCGATGGGGTCTGGCGAAACCCCGTCCCCGGTCGGCAGTTGGGCTAACGCGGCAACGCCCGACAATCTTCCCGGAAAGGGTCTGGCGCAACACCCGATGCTCTACGTCGGTGAGGGGTACGACAAGATGTTCGTCGTCAAGGATGGCAAGGTGATCTGGACTTACTCCACGGGCACGAGCTACGAGTACGATGACGTGTGGATGCTTTCCAACGGCAACATCCTCTTTTCCCGGATGGAATATGCCGCTGAGATCACGCCCGACAAAAAGACGGTCTGGCGCTACGATTGCCCCAAAGGCCCCGGTGGGTCGCACACGGAAATCCACGCTTGCCAACCCATCGGCTTGGACAAGGTCATGTTTGTGCTCAACGGCGTGCCGCCCAAGATCATGGTGGTCAATATCAAGACCGGCACTGTGGAGGTTGAGCACGAGATCCCATGCGCCGATCCGTCAGACCCCAACGGCGTCCACGGCCAGTACCGACGGGGGCGTTACACGGCGCAAGGCACCTACCTCCTCCCGGTTTTCGGGATGGGCTTCGTCGTGGAATACGACAAGGATTTCAACGAAATCTGGCGCTACAAGATGGCCCGGCCCTGGGCTGCCATCCGGCTCAAGAATGGCAA
>CAXUHC010000062.1:0-17718 GCA_964250705.1 uncultured Chthoniobacterales bacterium
GGATCGTGTCCATCATGCCGGGCATCGAGTCGCGGGCACCCGAACGCACGGAGAGCAGGAGCGGATTCTCACTGCCGCCAAGTTTTTTGCCGACGGACTTCTCGATCTTGGCGAGCGCCTTTTCGATCTGGGCGTCCAACTCGGGCGGGTACGTCTTCTTGTTGTCGTAGAAGTAGGTGCAGACCTCGGTCGTGATCGTGAACCCGGGAGGCACCGGCAGCCCGATGCGGGTCATCTCGGCGAGGTTCGCGCCTTTGCCGCCGAGGAGGGGCTTCATGGAGCCGTTGCCGTCCGCGCCACCGTCCCCAAAATAGTAGACGTACTTGCCGGGCTTGTTTTTGGGCGAGACTGGCATGGTAGCCTTGACCTTGTCCATGTGCGTGACGGCAGCCCTGGTCTTCGCGGCGGGCGCGGGGGCCTTACTGGCCACGGCGGCGCGACGGGCGGCGGCCACCTTGAACGCCGGACGGTCTTCCTGCCGGGCGGTCTTCACCGGTTTGGCCGCGACGAGCTTGGTGTGCGGCTTGGCGGATTGCTTGCCGGCGGCCTTGATGGCGAGCGAGGAGCCTTTCGCCTTGGGATTGCGCGGCGGCATGGCGGGCTGCACCGCACGGGCCTTCAAGGCTTTGGGCGGGGTGGAACGAGAAGGGGCGGTTGGTTTTTTGGTTGGCATGACGAAGGTCCGTTGGAGCAGAAAAGCAAAAAGGCGGATGGCGAGCTTATCTGCGTGGGCCGAGGTGTCAACGGTTTGAGGGGAACTTTACCCTCACCTTCTGCTTGGCGAAGATTTGACTGGCGGAGTGCCCCGCCAAATTTGCCAGTTGGTCGCCGATCTCGAAGGCGCGGGGTTCATACTCGTCGGCGGTGGTAAAGGTTCGCACCGCAGATTCAGGCATCCCCGTTTTCCCGGCGCGGTGATTTTGAGTGGCAAAGACCGCGACGACGCGCATCCTTACCAGGAGAAGCAAATCCGCAACGCCATGCGCGAAGCCGCTCGATGCAAACCGAAGATCGTTACCTCAAATTCGTGCGCTGGAACGAGGCGGACGGCGTTTACGTCGGCTACTGCCCGGACCTTTTCCCGTGAGGCGGCATCTGCCACGGCGCGAATGAAGAGGAAACTTACCGGCAATTGGGCGGACTGGTGCGTGGGGAAATCGCGCAACTCGTCGTGTCGGGCTGCGAATTGCCGACGCCAGCCACACGTCCGATGCGAGAACTAGCCGATGCGTAAACGTCAGGGCTGCCCGCGCGCGAACGCCTCGGCGCGCTCCACGCCCTCATAATAAGACCGGGTCATGTAAACCGGCTGGAAGAACCCGTCGTGCGCGGTGTCCGGCGCCAAGCTGCCCGGCGAATGGTGCAGGGTCGTCGTGAACTCGTGCGAGTTGAAATCCGTCTTCGGATCGAACGCCACCCCGTCGAACTCATTCCCGCCGAAGATCAGTTTCGGCACCGCCCACAAGCGCCGGTCCCAAATCGTCCCGTCGTCCTTGGTGCGGAACGCCTCGGCCGCCGTCTTCGCCGCGATCCCCTCGCCCACCGAGTCCACCGCCTGCGCGTCCGCCGCCTTGCGCCGGTAGACGAACCCCCCCGGCCTCCCCGCCGCCGCCGGGGCGGGCGCGGTCTGCGCCTGGAATTGCTGAACCCGGTGCGCCTGGGCCTCGCGCTGGACCTGCCGGGCCTGCGCGGCGAACCTAGCCTGCGCCTGCGCCGCTTGATATGCTGCCGCCTTCCCGGCGTCGTAATGGTAAATCCGCCGCACCGGCCCGGGTAGGTCGACGAAATCCACCTTGACCACCCCGGTCGCGTGTTCCCAGGTCACGCCGTCCGGCTCAGCGCGCACCAGCCGGACGTCCCGGAACGTCGTGCCCGAAAGCGTCGTCACGTCCTCGGCTCGCGCCAGCGGCGATCCCGCCGTGAGCCAGATGAGCAACACCCCCACGATGCGACGCTGCATTCCCCACCCTCCCACGCACCACTCCCTTTGCAATCACCGACTGGGGCGGCCCAGCTGGCGGGCGGAGTTCGTTCCGTGGCGGAATGAGTTTGATCTATAGGGGGTGGATGGTGAAAATGGCCCCCTCCCCTTCCCGGCCATGAACCAGCTTTACTACGGCGACAACCTCCACGTCCTCCGCGCGCAGATCGCGGCGGAATCGGTCGATCTGATCTATCTGGACCCGCCGTTCAACTCGAAGCGCGACTACAACCTGTTATTCAAGAGCCCCAAGGGCGGCGGCAGCGATGCACAAATTGAAGCGTTCAAGGATTCCTGGACTTGGGGCGACCAGGCAGAGAAAGAGTTCGACGAACTCACCGAACAGAAGAACACCGACGTGACCCAGATGATGAATGCGCTGGTCGCGTTTCTCGGACGCAACGACATGACCGCCTACCTCGTGATGATGGCGACGCGGCTCGTCCAGATGCACCGCGTTCTCAAGGCGACAGGTTCGCTTTATCTGCATTGCGACCCGACCGCCTCGCATTATTTGAAAATCGTGCTGGATGCGGTGTTTGGAAAGGAAAACTACCGAACGGAAATCAGTTGGCGGCGGCAAAGTGCGCACAACGACGCCAAACAGGGCCGTCGGCAGTACGGCAACGTGCGCGATGTGATCTTCTTCTATACGAAGTCCAACGAGTGGACTTGGCATTGGCAATACCTGCCCTACACCAAGGACTACACCAAGGATTTCTATCGGTATTATGAGAAGGACACCGGCAGACAGTACCGCCTCAGTGACATTACCGCTCCTGGCGGTGCCTCGCCGGAGAAGCGCAATCCGCGCTATGAATTTCTGGGTGTAACGCGCTACTGGCGTTACTCCAAGGAGAGGATGATGGAGTTGCACACGGCGGGCAGAATCATCCAATCTGCACCGGGAAAAGTCCCGGCCTACAAGCGTTATCTGGACGAAGTGCCCGGCGTGTCGTTACAAAATGATTGGGATGGCATCCAGCCTCCGGCCAAACACGAATCGTTGGGCTATCCTACCCAAAAGCCGCTGTCTCTCCTGACGCGCATCATCGAGACGAGCAGCAACAAAGGCGACGTGGTGCTCGACCCATTCTGCGGTTGCGGCACCGCCGTCGATGCCGCGCAGAAGCTCAAGCGCCAGTGGATCGGCATCGACATCACCCACCTCGCCATCTCGCTCATCGAAAAACGGCTCAAGGACCGCTACGGCAAGCGTTGCGAGTTCGCCGTCCACGGCACGCCCAAGGACCTCGACGCCGCGCGTTACCTCGCCGAACTCTCCGCGCACGACGGGCGCTACCAGTTTCAGTATTGGGCGGTGTCGCTGGTGGACGCGCAGCCCGCCCAGGGCAAAAAGAAGGGCGCGGACAAAGGCGTGGACGGCATCAAGTTCTTCCGCGACCTGGACCGCAAGGAGCCGCGCAAGGTGGTCGTCAGCGTCAAGAGCGGCAAGCTCAAGGCCGACGACGTGCGCGCGTTGGCCAGCGTGCGCGGGCAGCAGGACGCGGAGATCGCCCTGCTCGTCACCCTCGACGAACCGGCCAAGGGGATGGCGTCCGACGCGGCGGCGGAAGGCTTCTACGCCAGTCCCTCGGGCAAGAAGTACCCGCGCGTGCAGATCCTCACCGTCGCCGACCTGCTCGACGGCACCGCCCGCGCCGAACATCCCGACTACGAACCGGACCTCAACTTCAAGAAGGCTAAGGCCGAGTGCGGCGACGACCAGCCCGCGCTGTTGTGATCGCCGAGGCCGCACGGAGATGAGTCTTTCGTTCCCAGGTGGCCCGCGTGAAATTTATCGAGAGAAATGCAAACAGGCCCGGGTCACGGTACGAGTAAGTTACGCTCTTTCACCAGGATACCGGGTTCGCACCACCGGCATGACCTCTCCCAACCCTACTTCCCAGCACCGGGCGCGCGTGATCGTGGTGGACGACCACGAGTGGATCCGCGAGATCGCCGCGCAGGTCGTACGCCAGACGCTGCCGCACGCGGAAATCATCGTCAGAAACGACGGTCTGGAGGCATTGCTGGCGTTTCGGGAAGGCGGGGCGGACTTCGTCGTGACCAACCATCGCATGCCAATTCTGGATGGAATGGGACTCGTTCAGGAACTGCGTGAACACGCACCCGACCTGCCGATTGTGATGATCTCGGTGCACCCCGAAGCGAGAGAAGACGCCATGGCGACGGGCGCAAACTGGTTCCTGCAGAAAGACGAGATCATGGAGAAGATGCCGCCGCTGCTGTTGAGCGAATTGCGCACGCGGACCGGCCTGGCGTTCAACGAATAAGGGCGTCTCTCAGCGGCAGGCAGGAGGGAAAGGCGTGGTTTTCCCGCTGAGGGGAGACGCGCGCCGGGCGGTATGTTATCTTGCGAGGCTCATCCCCATGAAGAAGCCTTTCGACGAACCTGAACCGCCTGACACGCCTTTCGACATTTCGCTACGGCCCCCGGCGTTCAGCGAGTTCGAGGGGCAGGACAAGGTGCGCGAACGGTTGGAACTGCTCGTTGCCGCCGCCAAGGGCCGCGGGGATGTGTTGGAGCACGTCTTGTTGTCGGGTCCGCCGGGGTTGGGAAAGACGACGCTGGCTTACATCATCGCGCAGTCGATGGGCACGAACATCAAAAGCACCAGCGGGCCGGTGATCGAGAAGGCGGGCGACCTGGCCGGACTGCTGACGACGCTGGAGCGCGGGGACATTCTGTTTATCGACGAGATCCACCGGCTCCAGGCGACCATCGAGGAATACCTGTATCCGGCGATGGAGGATTACAAGCTGGACATCATCATCGACCAGGGGCCAAACGCCCGGAGCGTGCGGCTGAATTTACCGAAGTTTACCCTAGTCGGCGCGACGACGCGCTCGGGGATGATCTCCGCGCCGCTGCGCTCGCGCTTCGGGATGGACTGTCGGCTGGACTATTATTCGGCGGAACACCTGGCGAACATCGTCGAGCGCAGCGCGGGGCTGATCGACATCGAGATCGACGCGCCGGGGGCGTTGGAAATCGCGCGGCGGGCGCGCGGGACGCCGCGTATCGCCAACAATCTGTTGCGGTGGGTGCGGGATTTTGCGCAGGTGCGCGCCGATGGACGGATCAACCGCGAAGTGGCCGACGCGGCGCTGGCGATGCGGGACATCGATTCCGATGGGTTCGACGAGATGGACAAACGCGTGATCGAGGCGTTGATCCACAAGTTTGCGGGCGGTCCGGTAGGGCTGAGTTCGCTGTCGGTGGCGGTGGGTGAGGAAGCGGGCACGCTGGAGGAGGTCCACGAGCCGTATCTCATCATGCAGGGATATTTGAAGCGCACGCCGCAGGGACGCGTGGCGATGCCCAAGGCGTACCAGAAGCTCGGGCTGAGAATGCCCGCGGGGAAGGGCGCACACCCGGAATTATTCGATTGAGGGGTTGGCAACATGGCGATTTGCGAAATTCATCTGGGCAACCAAAACGCGCTGCGCAAGATGACCTCGTGCATGGTCATCCTGCCGGAGAATGCCGGACCGGGGCCATTTTCCGTGTGGTACCTGTTGCATGGGCTGTCGGATAATCACACCGCCTGGACGCGTCGCACGAGCCTGGAGCGGTACCTGGGAAACCTGCCGTTGATCGTGGTGATGCCGGATGGCGGACGCGGTTTTTACACGGACTCCGCGACCGAGCCCACCGGGGCGTTCGAGACATTTATCATGCGCGATTTGGTGGGCTTCGTGGACCGGACGTTTCAGACTCGTGCGGAAAGAAGCGGACGCGTCATCAGCGGGCTGTCGATGGGTGGGTTCGGGGCTATCAAGCTGGCGAGCAAACACCCGGAAATGTTTTGCGCGGCGGCGAGCCATTCGGGCGCGCTGTGGCGTCCAAGCGATCTCGACGATTACAGGGGCAGCGAGTTGCAGAGGGTGTTCGGCGAAAACCCGGCGGGCGGACCGGACGATATCTTTACGCTGACCGAACGGGTTGGCGCACGGGAGATGCCGGCCTTGCGGATCGACTGTGGAACGGAGGACTATCTGCTGGCACCAAACCAAGTATTTCACACTCATCTCGACCGGCTCGGAATTGCCCATGAGTATGCGGAATTCCCGGGCGGCCATGACTGGGCCTATTGGGATCAGCATGTAAGGGAAACGGTAATATTTTTCGGTCGCGAGCTGGGGCTGGTAGCCAACGATGGAATGACTCAGAAACCGAGTTCCGGATTTAACCATTTCGTTGGAAGGAAGGAGAATTTTGCTTGAGCAGATATGGAACTGGCCCTACGGTACGCTGTTCAGCCGTCTGCTAGGGTATTTTCCTGCCAACGTAGCACAGTGGTAGTGCAGCTGATTCGTAATCAGCAGGTCATGGGTTCGAATCCCATCGTTGGCTCTCTCAGTGAGAGGCACTTAGGCCTAGTATTTTACAAGTCGCCTGAATGCGGTGACTTTATGGTGCCACAAATTCAAAGCTACTGGTTTCGTGCGCCACGCATTTCGTTGACAGCGCTTCATTATCGCCCACTCGTCTGGCTGTCTCGGTCTAAGCGCCCGCCCGTGGAGACTCCGCCCTGACCGTCAGAGTCCAGCACGTTCGGAAATAGCCCGACACCCGACTCGATGGATTGATGATGCGGTTCATCACCAGGACCAAAAGCTATCGTGGCACGGAGAGTGAGCATCCGGTTGCACCAGGGGCAAACACGACGTCAGCGGCGGCAAGAAATAAAAGTTCGCGATGCATCTGGCCAGGATAACGCAGTAAACAGTCGTCAGGCCGCATGTGTTAATTTCCAGTTCATTCGCCGCATTCCTAACAAGCCCAAGCCGTCCTGGGCTGTTGAACAAATTTACTCCCCTGCCACGATGGCCGACCGGTGAAAGTTTGTTCCTCCCTCCCCGTATTGTTTTATGTGATCCCGCTGGTGCGCGACTGCCTCCACCACACGCAGATTGAGTGAGCCCGATCGTTCCTCGTCCCGCGAGCGCACGCGCTGTTTGCCTGCTCTGACTGCTCGCAGCAGATTCGCTCCCCCACCGGCAAGATTCGCGTCAAATGCCCCTGCGGCTGCCAGGACGTGAGAGAAACGTGATTGACCCGTGGGCGGGCGTTTTGGTATGTCGCTGGCTGTGAAAACCCTCGCGTTGGCCATCCTGCTTTTTTCGTTTTCCCTTTCGCCTGGCTACGGGCAGTCCCCCGCTCCCCACCGGCACAGCGTTTCCTTTGAAGCGCAGTCGGTCACCAATGGTGGCACGACCACCGTAACGAGCAATTCGTCGGACGGGATCCAGTCGTTGCAGCCGGTGTTTGGAGGTGACCGGGTAGACACCCACGTGACAAGATTGCATGACCAGCACGACACAGTCCACCGCACGAACGTGCGAGTAGATATCCGTAACCTCGCGCGGACGGCCGACAATCTTAGGCTGGAATGGTATTTCGTCGCTGCATCTGTGGGCGGCAGATCGAAGGACTTTGTTTTCGATCGGGGAACACAGGATGTGATCGTCGCCCCCAACGGTACCGAAACCCGAATAATTACTTCGAAGGAGGCCCGCAACGTTTTGGTACGTTCCACCACCACGATTCAAAGTGCCGATGATACCACCGATGTTTCGTTCTACGGCGGCGGCAACTCACGCGGTCAAAGCGCGCAGGGCGGAATCATCATGCGGGGTTGGGTTGTGCGCCTTCTGGACAACGGTCAGGTCGTGGCAACGCGCGGATCGAGCCAGACTTACGAGGATCTGGCGAAGGACGACGCAAAACTCAAGACGCTGCTGGAACAACCGTGATTTTCGGGCACCTCATCACCCGCAACGTTGACGGATCGCCCCTGCGTTGATTCACGCTGGCCGGGCCGGTCCTGATTGCGGTGGCAGCGTGGAAGCTAGCCGAGAGGTGCTTCCTCCGAGATGTTCGCGGGATGAGAATTTGCTCCACCCTCTTTGTTTTGTTGTGCGCATTTCTGTTGGTGCGTAACTGCCTGCACCATACCTCATTGTCCAGCGCATCACTCTGTCGGAGCTTGAGTACGACGCATATGCGATTCAGTATATAAACAAAGCGATGTTCAGTGCGCTGTGGGGTCCTCCCCAACCGATATAGTTCGTCGGCTTCAAGCTCATTCAGTGGCCCCGTCTCGTGTGTGATATCGTGATTGCCAACGGCTTCAAAGGCGGACAGCGGGGATTATTGCTTCAGTCCGCGTACTCCAGCTTCCCCGCCTTGTCTCTGAGCATCACCGAGGACGTTTCCTCGGCAGTATTAATCTTCACGGTCGTGCCACCTTCCAGGTCGAGGTCCAGTTCGGTGCCTTCCTGACGCACCTTGGCCACCCTTCCACCCGTCGCCGCGATGTTCGTGTTCGCGGGTGCGGTCTTCACCTTCATGGTCGAGCCATCGTCAAACGTGATGGCGAGCAGGCCCTCCGCCTGGCTCGTGCCGCTGATGGTACGCCCCACGATGATCTTTGTGAGCTTCTGATTGGAGTGCATGGCAGGAAATCCCTGTATTTATTTGGCGTTGTGGTAGCCAGCGACCCACTGTTCTGCTTCGGGGAGGGCGTGGAGCGGTGCCAGCTCAACGCGTGGAGCATCCGGGCGTTCTCACTTTCGCGGGATATGGCCGCTCAGCCGACCTGCGCGCTGATGGCGAACGAACTTCAGCTGACCGGGTTCATAAAAGCGGCTTAGGCCGAGGAGGTGCTCGATAAGGCGCTGAGGCACTTAACCGCATCTTACAGCCACCGCAGAGAAAGTCCAAAGCACGGATGCTCGCTTTTGCCCGCATACGTCTTCAAAGTAATCAACGATGATTTCTTCCCTTCGTCGCTCGCACTGTGTGTCCTGGTACGCATTGGTCTGGTGGTCAACCGTTTCTGGTGTAGTGCGAGCACCGTCGCCCTCCAGCGCGGTCTCGCTAGAGGTGGTCGCTGTATGAAAGTAGTCGTTATCGGCGCGTCGTTGTCAGGGATAACCTTCGCCTTGGCTTGTGCGAACCGTGGAATTTGCACCTGCGTTTTGGAGCGTGGCCATGGTCGGCATCAACATGGGAGCGCACTCGGTGTCGACAGTTCGTTACTGATGCGAGTTGTGGGCAACAGGTTGCCCGCGAATCGAGAAGTTCAGCCCTTCCCTGTCATCACCGGCTATCGAAAAGCGGTTTCGTGGCAGGCTCTTCACGGATGGTTGCGCAGGGCGGCGGTCCAGTGCCCTGAGGTGAGGTTCCTGGACGGATGCTCGGTTTCGGAGGTCGTGCAGAGTGGGGACTTCACCACGGTTATCACCGCAGACGGCGCGCGGATCAATGCGCAAATGGTCGTGGGTGCCGATGGGTATCAAAGCGTAGTACGAAAAGCGGTTGATCCGACAAACCCCTGCGCAACTTACTCGGGTTACCTCTTGTGGCGCGGTTTAGCGCCGGAAGCAGATCTGCCGCTTGGCACACGCTGGCCACAGAATAACGATGGGGTGGCATTGGTGACGAAGACTGGCTATCGCCTCGTAGCCTATCCAGTCGCGGGCCACGATGATTCGCTCATACCCGGTCAGCGCCTTATCAGCTTCGCGTGGTATGACCGGGGCCGCGCCAGCCTGCTTCGAAAACAAAATTGCGTTTCTACCACGGGGTGCGTCCTATCCTCTCTTTCTTCGGCGAACATTCCGGACGCGATGCGGATGGAACTGCGGGACTTGTCGCTGCAAATTTGGCCTGAACCGTGGAGTACAGCCATTGTGGATGCGCTTGACCGCCAACAAATGTTCGCTACGCCAGTCGCGGAATACTTTCCCAAACGCTTGGTGAACGGCAGGATGGTGCTCATCGGCGATGCCGCGCATGTTGCGTCTCCGGTGACCGGCCAAGGGTTAACCGCTGGGATTTTGGATGCCCATCTGCTCGCCAAGTGTCTTTCTCGATCGACCGTCAGCGACCCCGCAGAAATCAAGCAAGCATTGGAGTCTTTTGAACGCCATCGCTTGCCTGCGGCGCAATCGCTCGTCCAAGCTTCCATGGCTTGGAGCCGAGCGTTCGTTGCCGGCGAAGAATTTGCGTCATGGAGAGGGTGGAAAAGAAAACTGCCAAATAAATCATAACGCTTTCAGCCGAATTGCGTACTTCCGGGTAAGCCCCCTACAGATGCGATTGAACGGGTGTCGTTCACTTGAAGTATCGCGCCGGTGGGTAAAAATATGGCAAAACGCATTCCTTCCCCTAGAATTAGAGACCAAGTTTGCTCCCAAGATTATCAGGCGAAACGAACTGCCACCAAGCCAGACGCCAAAGTTATTTACGGCGACCGCCACCCTATACGATCAACGAGAAATATTAACTATATATATGGCGAGCCACCTCGCCCCGAACCTCCTACGCCTCCTCGTCTCTTTGTCCGCGGGTGCATCGGCGGGAGTTTTAAGATCGACCTGCTCGGACTCGGCGTCAGACTTTCCCCAAGCGCTTTTTCGCAATGGATTTCCGACGAGTCGCTCGCGTCCATCCATGTTCATCAGGGAGATCTGGCTATTGTCGACCCGATGCGAAATCTCAAGCACAGGGATATTGTGATGGTGCTTCAGGATGGGCATGAGGTTTTTCGCCAGCTCCTCAAGAGTCGTGGGATTTGGTGGCTCAAAAACCTCGACGGCGCAGATTCGACCGCAGTACCGTTACTCGTCCTGCCTCTCTACGGCGTGGTATTGGGTTTTCTAAGATTATGCGTTACATCTAAAGCGGTAAATTACGCGCTCGGGGAAAAAAACTTTGTATCTCCCGAGCGAAAGGGACTGGGACCGCGTTACAAAAAAGAGGAAGCATCCTCCGGCTTGAATGGCCAGAAGCGCCCGTATACTCGTCGCGAATCCGCTGCGCTTATCCTCGCTTCGGAGCAAGCCGGGCCGCGATATTCGTCTTCGAAAATCAGGAAAAAGCGAAGTTAGAGTGTGCGAGCAAAAATTTGCTGAAGATGTTTGAGTTCGGAGTCGATGTCCGTCCTAGCTAGGACAGTCCTCCCTACCTCTTCGCGCATTAGCGTAACAAATCTTTGCCGCCAGCGAAACAATGCCCCGCGCAACGCGCCCGCAGTCATATTTTGCGATTCCGCGATTTCCCGGTGCAAGGCGGCATTCGAACCCGGCACCATCAGTGTGTCGAAATGTTGCAGGAAAACTTCGGTTTTGTTCGCGCGCAATTCGATTTTGAGTTGATTCAACGCGCGTTCGAGGACACTCGTTGCCCAGCGTTTTTCATACAATGTTTCGGGTGTGATCTGTCCGTAAGCGCTTGCCGCGTAGCTTTCTTCAACTTCGTTGCATTCGATTGAGACGACCTCTTGCCCGAGCCGTCGGCGCAGTGTCCACCGCCGACGCCACTGGTCGCGCAAGAAGTTTCGTAGCGCGACCGCGAGGTAAGCGCGAAAGCGCCCTTTGGCCTCGTCAAGGTGCCGAAGCCACTTCCCTTTGAGCAATTGCAGGAAGAATTCCTGGGTCAAATCCTGCGCGTCGTGAAGGGAATAGCCGTGATGCCGAACGCAAAGGTAAACCGGCTGCCAATACGCTTGGCACAGTTCCCCCACTGCCTGTTTGGCACGGGCTTCATCGTCCTGTTTGGCGCGGATGATAACGCTCCAACGCGTCGTGGCGAACACTTTCGCGGTCGGGAGGTCAATCCAAGTTGCGTCGTCCACGCCGCACAAAATAGAGAATTTTCCTGCCCCTTGGCAAGGGCGTCATAGCACCCAAAGCCGGTCTACAGCGTATTTGGTTGAGTTGAAACGGGTAATTGCGCCAATCTACCGCCAAGAAAACATGCCGATGGCCAAATCCTTGTGTCCGTCAGAATGACTACCGACCCCCTCGACCCAAGCTTTTCGTCCGGGCCAGACGACCGCACGGCTGCGCCCGTCGCTTCCGGGAATTCCGGGAGTTGCCCGAACTGCTTCCGTCCATCCACGACAGGGTGGAGGCAAACCATCACGATCTGCGAGTTCTGCCTGTTTGGGCTTGCGCTCGAATCTGACGCCCCGCCCATTACCGGTGGAACCACCGGTTCGATCACCCGTCCGATTTCTTCCCTCCAGATAGGCAGCTACTCGGTGCTGGAAGAAATTGGCCGGGGAGCGATGGGCGTCATCTACCGCGCCGTACATCGGGAAACACAGGAAGTGGTCGCGATTAAGACCGTTCTTCCCGAGGACACTGAGAACGCCGAGATTCTGGAACGGTTTCGGCGTGAATCACTCGCTGCAGCGAGTCTTGATCATGCGAATTCGATGCCGATATACGAGGTTGGACGGTCGGAGGACGGCGTACCCTATTTTAGCATGGAGTTGGCGGAAGGCGGCAGCCTCCATGACCTGGGAGAGAAGTACCGCGGTCGCTGGCGGCAAACCGCTGAGTTGATGGTCAAAATCGCCCAGGCGGTTCATTACGCGCACGAACGGGGATTGCTGCATCGAGACCTGAAACCAAGTAATATCCTTTTCACACGGGATCACGAGCCCCTGGTCAGTGATTACGGTTTGGTCAAGGAACTTGCGGGTTCTGACCGTCTGACTCACTCACATGCGATGCTCGGGACACCGAGCTACGTTGCCCCCGAACAGGCTGCCGGGAAGACGCGAGATCTGACGGTTGGCGCTGACGTGTATAGTTTGGGGGCGATTTTGTTTGAATTGCTCACCGGTCGTCCACCTTTCATTGGGGATAATGTTCTCGAAGTCCTCCAGCAGGTGACCCGGCACTCTCCGGTTCGCCCTCGTAGTATCGTGCGTTCAGTCCCAAAAGATCTGGAAATCATTTGTATGCGCTGCCTTGAGCGCGGACCGGAAGACCGGTACACCTCCGCACTCGACTTCGCAGATGATTTGGGAAATTGGTTGGAAGGCCGGCGTATTAATCCCTGTTCGCTGCGGGCACGGCTTTACAGAACGGTTCGGCGTTCCGCTTTGTCCACGAAACGGATCGCTGGACTGGTGTGTGCCGTTCTTATTTTGTCCACAGCTATGGGTTTGGCCCATATGACAAGAAGCAAGGTGATGCCGATGACTTCAATCGCAGTAGCCATTGATGGCCTTGGCCAAGGGGATTCAATCAATGAGATCGCGCAGCGTTTGACTGTCGGCTTGACGGCCGAACTCTCGAAAAAGGGCTTTTTCAAACTCCTGGGTGATGTCCCCACGTTAGCAGACTCCTCCAGCGCGGTTTTCGATCCGCTTGCTTACGGGCGTCAAGCAAACGCGCAAATGGTCTTGACCGGAATTGTACGCCGCCAACAGGCCGGATTACAAATCACAACCAGATTGCTCCGGTGCGACACCGGGGAGGTCGTTTGGCTCACGACAAGTTCGGTTTCGTCTACACGCTCGGCTGACGCACTGGATAAATTGATTAAATCCCTAGCCGCGATCCTCGCAGGGAAAACGCGCGCCGGGCCTTCGGCATTCCCATCACCACGCAAGCCACGTTCGGAAGCCCTCGCGTTTTATAACAAGGCAATGGAGCTTACCGTACGCAAAAACCCGCGGGATATGGAAACAGCTGCTGGCCTCTTTCAGCGGGCGTGTAATTGCGATCCGCACTTCGTTCCTGCCCGGTCCATGCTCGCGCTCACCCAACTCACACAAGCAACTCTATACGGGGAGACAGCCTTGTTCGCAACAGCGATAACCACTGCCGAAGAAGCCCTCAGAGCGGACCAGGACTCTCCCCAAGCGCACCGAGTGATGGGTGCCTGCTATTTCCAGCAGGCTCGCTACGACGAGGCCCTCAAAGAATTATGGCGCGGCGTCGAACTTGATCCGCAGGCACCGGGCTGTGTGCAAGCACTGGGTGTTTGTCTGCGTGAGATAGGAAAACCAGGAGAGGCGTTGATTTGGCTCGAAAGAGCAGCCCGGTTGGCACCGAGCCGCGGTGCGTTCGCCACATCGCTGGGAGAAACGCTCGCATTAATTGACCATGACGAAGATGCCAGCCAAGTCCTGGAGCGCGCTGCCGAGCTTGACCGCGACCGACCCGACGCACTCATCGCGATGAGTGCGCTGTGTCTATGGCAAAAGGCGTTCGCAGATGCGCGGAGAATCTGCAACGACGTCTGTCAGCGGTTCCCTGAAAATCGCTATGGCGCATCGGTGGACGCATGGATCGCGTTCTGTGGTGGAAATTTGGAGGACGCAAAAACCAAATACGGGGTCCTGCGGAACTCGCAGTTCTATCAGTCAACGTGGATTTGTTTTGGAGCCGTTAACCCTTCATCGGCTTTGGCCTACATTGCCAAGCAGCAAAACGCCATTCAGGAGAGCACTGATCTTGCTGCGGAAGCCATCAAAATCGACCAAGCCTTGCTCAATAAAAACCCGAAGAATGGTAGGGTATTGCATGATCTCGCGGCTACATTTGCTGTGGTTGGCGATCTCACACAGACACGGAAATTCTTGGATCAAGCGCTCTCAAATGGGTGGAACGAGAATCGCTCAACGATGATCGATCCCCGTTTCCTGCCACTCGCCCCATTGTCATCGTTCAAAGGGATGGCAGCAGTTTTGCCTCCGCACAATGTTCGGGTCGAAACGCAGTAGATTCGAGCCTCATAGGGCGATCATGGCTTCACGTTTCAATGCGTTGCAAAATTAGTGCGGCGTTGACTTTTCTTTCTGAAAATGATACTCATACTGGCTTATGCCTGACAACGAACCTGACGAAAAATTGGATTGGTCCGCTGATAACCTTACGAGCGTTCTCAATGAACTTTACGCACGAGCACAGGTGGATCGCGACTTTCGTGACCATCTGATGGCTGATCCCGATAATGTTGTCGGAGACTTGATCGAAATTCCGGATGAGTACCGGGGCAAGATTATCGCTCAGAACCGGACCGCTAAGATCTTGGTGTTGAATGTGCCTGACTACGGCGAAACCGGGGCGGCGGTGGAGGGAACCAGCGCCATCGATACGGTTCCCGATTATTTGATCTGCACGGCGGACACGGAATGGTAGACGAGATTATGCTAAACTTACGCCAGCGCTCCTGACGCGTATCCTCGGAGCGCGCGCTCGATTGTAGGAATCTGCGCAAGATAGCTGTCCTTCGTGGGAATGCTGCTGGTGCCCTTGAGAAGTTTTTCACAGGTGGTGGTTTGTGCAAAATAAGGGATGTCCAACTGCGCGAGGGCACACATTTCGCACTCGTTGAAGTTCAGTCCTCGTCCTGGTTCGATCCCTTCGAGTCGTGCTGCGATTGGCTGGTCGTGGCGCATCGATGCGGGTGCCGTAACCCGCTGAAGTGCGACCGCGTAAACGAGCGTCGGACGAAGAATCAACCGGCGAGGGCAATTTACAAGGACTCCCAACCACCGCGCGAAGGTTGCGCGCGCTCGTTCGCTCCCAAGCAGGTTGTCGCCCACCCACTTGAACCCGGCAGTGACGTCCTCGGTAAATTCCGGTGCCAAGCAAGATTTTTCATCCAGAACCGGCAGATGGCCGTGCGCGCGGGAATCGCGAATCTGCGTTGCTACCGACATGTTGTCTTGATTGATCCGATCCCAAACAGCAGTGGGCCGCTTGGCATACTCGATCCAGCTCAGGCCACTCCATTGGTAAAGCGCGTCCAGCCGGCGCTGACCACGAGGTAAAAAGCCCGTTCGTAGCACCGAATCCATCGGGACGATTGGAGCATCAAAGTCAGGCATTTGTAGGTGCCAAAGCGTTTCGAGGTCGATGAGCACAGGGAATTCTCCTGCCGCGATTAGGTTGCCACGGTGGCAGTCCACACCCCGGGCAAGGTAGATCAAACCCACCAACGCCCCAGCGCGCCAGTAGAATGCACGGATCTGTGCTCGCGACTGACAGGACATGGCCTCGATGTTTTCCATCCATCCGTACTCGCCCCGATCCCAGCAACGCGGGGCGCGGAGTCGGTGAGGAATATCTAGGGCATCACATGCGCCTAGCAACACGGAAAAGTGCGCCTCCGGCGCTAACGAGCGCGGTTTGTAAATCAGGCTGCGACCGTTCTTGAAATGTAGCCGGACTACGCATCTCCCGCCGCGATGCGGGTCGCCAATCCCAACGTCGAGCTTGGTTGCTGGCAATATGAAAGCATTCCCGGCAAAGTGCGACGAGAATTCAGTTTGATCGTCCTGTAAACGCTGTAGAAACTCGGCGCTCGCCGCGACCCAGTTTGCTTGCAAAACGCTGCACAATTTCCGCAGGACCGGAAACTCATCGAAAAGTTGGTGAAGGCGGGCCCCTTCCTTCTCTCCAACGAAACCTCGATATTGAGCAGCGGAATGGAGGTGCGTTTTACGCCGGTTTCCGGGAAATGCCATCTGGACCGTCTTGAACACCTCAAACTGCCATTGGGCTGCGTGAGCCCCAGCGTTCGTCAACCGCGTCAACAAATACCGTTCCCAACGGGAATGCGCTTCGGGGGAGAGGGAGCAGTGCGACTCGGGGTGAACCCTTTCCCGCAACTGCTCTCGCGCCTGCGAAACAAGCGGAAGAAACAGGTCCTCGAAGGGCAGTGGATCTTGGGCATCCAGAAACCCAAGAGTGTGCGCTGCCACGTCGTCGGCTAGGCGCGGCGACGTGTCGTTTTATAAGACGTCGGTTGCTCTGCCACCAGAGCTAACCCCGCCGATGATTTAATGCCGGGAGGTCGTCCACGCCTCGGCTTTTGCGCGCGGGTCTCGGCCAGCAGTGCGATTCCGCCACTGGGCATTTTCTTGGCATGGCTCTTGGCCAACTCACGCACGAACGGCGAACGGCTGCCCAAATACTTTAGCGTCAGCAGTTCCTCGCGCAGCGTGCAGGCCGCGCCCGAGCGCATGTATTTGTCGTCAACGAGCCATTTGCTGAGCTTATCAATGAGCTTTTCGCTTGCTTGGCGCTGACCGTTTTCGATCTTGATCCACCCGGGGGTGGACACAAAACCTTGGGCTCCGAGGGCTTCCTGCGACAAACCGAGTTCGTTGCGGAGCGATTTAAGGCGTTCTCCAAGTGTCATATTGACAAGCATTACACAACGTTTTCATTTTTTCTCCAGAACATTGTGCGTCCCTGGGCAAGTTTGTTGTCCAATTAATCTATCTCCTTGGTCGGCGAAATGTTATCGTTGTCTGATGAAACTGTTTTTGGACGTTCAGATTCGGCGTCAGGCCGATTGATGACCCCATGCGTGGTCCGTACCAACTGTCCGAATGTCAGCCTTCCCATCCCCGCGTCCTCCGTCAAAATCTGCTCGAATATTAGTGCTCCGTTGGTCGCTGCCGCGAAACCATCCGTGTCACAATGCTCAGCTATTTTCACTGAGAGAAGATCGTACCGATAGTGAACGTAGAGCTTGCTGCCATCCTCTGCGTCAGCATCCCAAGCAGCAGGGTAGGCTTCACTGGACTTTTCGATTCGAACAACACGAAGCGGCTGCGTGATGCCCGTACGGGCATTGCCGCTGGTATTGTTCTCGCCGGACGGTTCATCAGCCATTTTTCGAGGAAGACAGGGAAACCCGAACTTACGTTGGCGCAGATATCACCGCAATTTTAGCCTAGTTCTCCAGCGTTGCTACGTAGCAGTTCGATGTCGCCCATCCGCGGCTGACGTCAGCATAATTTGATCTTCTGCCCGTGAGAAGCTGCTGCGCCCTCGCCGCCCTCCTGTGCGGGTTCCTGCTGGTGCGCGACTGAGTATGCTCAATCCGCGTACTCCATCTTGCCAGCCTTGTCCCGCAACATCACCGAGGATGTTTCCTCGGCAGT
>CAXUHC010000063.1:0-3748 GCA_964250705.1 uncultured Chthoniobacterales bacterium
GTCCACCGTGACGCACGGCCGCCTGACGGGCTTCGGCGGCGCACCCAACATGGGCTCGGACGCGCACGGTCGCCGCCATGCCTCGGACTCCTGGCTGCGGGCCGGGCGGGAAGGCAGCGACGCGACGCCCGCAATGACCCGCGGACGCAAGTTGGTCGTGCAGTTGCTGGAAACCTTCGGCGATAAGATGGCCCCGACGTTTGTCGAAACGCTCGCCGCCGTGGAGTTCGCCGAAAAGATGAAGCTGGACCTCGTGCCGATCATGATTTACGGCGACGATGTGACCCACGTCGTGACAGAGGAAGGCATCGCCAACCTGTTGCTTTGCCGCACGCCCGAGGAGCGCGAGCAGGCCATTCGCGGGGTCGCGGGTTTCACGGCCGTAGGTCGGGCGCGCGACCGGAAGCAGGTCGAGGTCTTGCGGCAACGCGGGATCATCCGACGGCCCGAGGATTTGGGGATCAACCCCCTGGATGCCAACCGGCATCTGCTGGCGGCGCGTTCGGTCAAGGACCTCGTCCACTGGTCGGGCGGCCTGTACCGCCCGCCGGGCAAGTTCCGCAACTGGTAGTGCTTTATGGAGACCTTGAAAATTTATCAGGATGCTGCCGGGCGCGCGGTCGGGGAGAAACCCCACGGCATCACCGGCGTGGTCGCCTCGGGCAACCTGGAAGTGTTGCTGGAGCGCGTGCTGGAGGGCACGCGGTGCGAGGTCCACATCAAAACGCCGGTCGTGGGCTTCGACGACGTGTGGCGCGCGGTCGTGGCCGATTTCATCGAGCGTCACTCACCCGGCGGCCTGCGAATCTCGATCAACGACGGCGGCGCGCGCCCGGACACCGTCTCGCTGCGTCTGGCGCAAGGCGTCCGCTTGATGGAGGCCACCGCATGAACGACGCCCTGACCGCCTACCGCACGGGCAGTTGGTACGAGGCGACCGCGCGCGAACGTCTCGCGGGCCTGCTCGATACCGACAGTTTCCGGGAGTTCATCGCGCCCACCGCCCGGCAGGTCAGCCCGCACCTGGCGCGGTTCGACCTGCCGGAAGCCTTTGACGACGGGATCGTCGTCGGGCGCGGCACGGTGCGGGGCCGTGCGGTGCTCGTGGCGGCGCAGGAGGGCCGCTTTATGGGTGGCACGTTCGGCGAGGTTCACGGCGCGAAACTGGTGGGCCTGCTGCGATGGGCGCGGGACACCCCGCACGCGCCCCGCGCGGTGCTGTTGCTGCTGGACACGGGCGGCGTGCGCTTGCAGGAAGCCAACGCCGGGGAACTGGCCGTTTCCGAGATCATCCGGGCGATCCTGGAGGCGCGGGCGGCGGGGGTGGCCGTCGTCGCCCTGGTGGGGGGCCGGGCGGGCGCGTTCGGCGGCGGCGGCATCATCACCGGCTGTTGCAGCCGGGTCGTCATCTCGGAGCAGGGACGCACGAGCGTATCCGGCCCGGAGGTCATCGAGACGAACATGGGCGTGGAGGAGTTCGACAGCCGCGACCGCCCGCTGGTCTGGCGCACGACCGGCGGCAGGACGCGCCGTCTCCTGGGCGGAGCCGATGCCTACGCTTCCGACAGCATTGAGGGCTTCCGGGACGCCGCGCTGAGCCTGCTCGACCGCGTGCCCGCCTTCGATTTTGCCACGCTGGAACGCGAGCACGTCCGGCTCCTCAGTCGGCTGGAGCGATTCGGCCAGTGCCGGGACACCCCGGAAATCTGGCAAAAGATGGACCTCCCCGACGCGGAAACCATCGCCGATTTGTCGGAGGAAGATTTTATCGGCCTCGTCCAGGCGCAACCCGAGGCTAACCATGACGCTCGCTGAACTGCTCGCCGCCTTGTTTCCCGCCGGTCACGCCACCCGGGTGGACGCGGAAGGCATCCTCGGCGGCACCGCTGCCTACGGGGAAGGCAAAACCGCCGCCGTGCTCGGCGTGGTCAACCAGACTCCGCTGGGACCCGAGGGTGCGGCGGCCCTCGCCGGTCACGTTCTGGACGTGATCCGCCGCTCTCCGGGTCAACCCATCGTGGTGTTGCTCGACGGCGGGAGCCAGCGGATGCGCCGGCGCGACGAGACCCTCGGGCTCAACGAGTACCTCGCGCACCTGACCAAATGCTTCACCCTCGCCGCGCGCGAAGGTCACCGGACGGTCGGCGTGATTTTCGGGCGCATCGCGGCGGGCGCTTTTATTTCCACCGGTCTCGTGCAGGACCTGCTCGTCGCGGTGCCGGGCGGCGACCCGGTCGTCATGGACCTGCCGTCCATCGCCCGGGTCACCAAGCTGCCGCTGGAGCGGCTGGAATTGCTCGCGCAGGATACGCCGGTCTTCGCGCCGGGATTGAGCCACGCGCCGCCCATCGGAGCCGTCGCGGAAGTTTGGGACGACGGCGACCTGGCCGCCCGGCTGGCGGCGGCCCTGGCCGGACCCGCCGGTGCACCCGACGGGCGCGATCAGCTCGGCCTCGCACGCGGGGGCCGCCTCCAGGCCGCCGAAGTCGCCCGGCGGGTCGCGCGGGAAGCCAGCGATTCCTATGCTTGAATCCTGGCGGCGGCACGATCTCCTGCGGGTCGAACCGGCGGCATGGTCGCGGGTTCTGCGCTTCCAGCCGTCGCTGGCGGAGATTCCGGTTGTCGTCGGCTGGGCCGCGTCGGGCTGGCCGCTGATCGTGCGCCGCCGCGCGAGTGGGGACGCTCCCGGGATGATCCCCGTGGGGCTTCCCCTGCCGCCCGGTGCCGGGAAGGCGCGCCGGTCGTTCCAACTCCAACCGGCAGACATCAGCGGGCGGGTCGCCGCCCGGACCTTGCGTGCCGCGTGTGGCGAGGCTCCTTCCCCGTGGCGGGCCACGGTGGACGCCCTGCTCGGGTTGGCGGCTCAAACGGGGGTCGAACCCCGGGTGTTCGGCAGCCTGCTCTGGCAGCAATTGACAGGTCTGGCTTACCTGTCGGCATCCTCCGATCTCGACCTGCTCTGGCCCGTCAACTCGGCCGTGGTCGCCGAGCGGATCGTCCGCGGCCTCGCCTCCATCGAGCAAAACAGTCCGGTGCGTCTGGACGGCGAAATCCTGCTGCCTGACGGCGGCGGCGTCCAATGGCGCGAATGGCACGGAAACCCCTCCGAAGTCCTGGTGAAGACTCTCTGCGGCGTCGAGCTGCGCGCGGCGTGGGACCTGTTCGCCCTGCCCCTGCCCGTTGTTCTATGAACGAGTCGGCCAACCGGATCGGTGCCCTGGCGGTCGACGCGCTGCTGGCGGAATTGCACGCATGGCCCAAGCCCGGGCTGGTGAGCCGCGTCGATTCCGGCAGCCACCCGGACATGGACGCCGGGACGTTCCGCGCCAGTGCCGGAGTCCTCCGGCCATTTTTCGCTGCCTTGGCGCAAGCGGGCGCGGGAGGCGCGGAGATGGCTGAATTGCGAGCCATCGGCCAGGCGGCCGAGCGGGCCATGCTGGCGGCGACTGGGGGAATCAACACGCACCGGGGAGCGATTTTTGGGTTGGGCCTGCTGTGCGCCGCCGCCGGAACGCGGGACGCTCCCTCCGATGTTCGGGCAAACGAGAGCCTGGGAGCGGTCGTGCGCCGTCGTTGGGGCCGCGACATTCTCGTTGAACCACGGTCGGGTCAGAGCCACGGCACGTTGGCATTTCGCCGGTACGGCGTGGGCGGCGCGCGGACGGAGGCGGCGGCTGGATTTCCCCACGTTTACCGCTTTGGCCTGCCTGCCTTGCACGCTGGACAGCGTCTGGCGAACGGCGACGAA
>CAXUHC010000063.1:3758-17648 GCA_964250705.1 uncultured Chthoniobacterales bacterium
CGAAAACGCGGCAGGCGTGCAAGCCTGCTTCGCCCTCATCGCGGAAGTGGCGGATACCAACTTGCTCTACCGTGGCGGTGCGGAAGGGCTGCGCTTCGCCCGGGGTGCCGCCGCCGGATTTCTGGCGCGCGGCGGCGTGGGTCGGAATGATTGGTGCGCGCAGGCGACCGCCATCCACCGGGAATTCGTCGCCCGCAGGCTCAGCCCGGGGGGCAGCGCCGACCTACTGGCAGCTACCTTGCTCGTCAGCGCGGTGGAATCTCCAACCACCCGAGGCGTCGGAATCCGCTGGCGTCACGTGCCCTGCCTTTCCATGCGGTAAGCCATGAGCGGCCCCATCGCCATCCTCTGCCCAGGCCAGGGCACGCAGCATCCCGGGATGTTTGACCTCGTCGCGCAGGCACCCGAGGCGCAACCGATTTTGGACGCCGCCCGGGAACTGCTGGGCGGCATTGAACCGACGCGGTTTGTTCGCGAGTCAGACGACGCCGCGCTTTTCTCCAACCGCACGGGCCAGCTCCTGTGCTGCACCCAGGCCCTCGCGGCGTGGGTCGTCATCCGCCCGCATCTGCCGGGGTCGGTCGTGCTCGCCGGGTACAGCGTGGGCGAACTCGCCGCCTGGAGCTGCGCCGGTCTGTTGGAACCGGCAGAACTCCTGCGGCTCGCCGTGACCCGCGCCGAAGTCATGGATGCGGCGGGCGGCGGGGACACGGGACTGGCGGCGGTCATCGGATTGCGCCGTGCCCGGATCGACGACCTCTGCCGGGCGCATGCCGGGCACGTGGCCATCGTGAACGGGGAAGATTTCTTCGTCCTCGGCGGCGCGCGGGCTGCCTTGGCAGCTTTGCGTGACGACGCGCTCGCGGCAGGCGCCACGTCGGCAATCGTCCTGCGGGTGGCCGTCGCTTCGCATACCCCGTTGCTGGTGGAGGCGAGCCGGCGCTTCGGTGCGGCCCTAGCCGGGCGGCGCTGGCCCCACCGCCTCCCGGCGGGCATTCGCCTGCTCAGCGGCGTGGACGGCGACGCGGTGCTCGACCCCGCGGCGGACGTTCGCAAACTCGCCGCGCAGATCAGTCAAACCCTGCGTTGGGACGCCTGTCTGGATGCCTGCCGGGCCGCGGGCACGGAGACGATTCTGGAACTCGGCCCCGGACATGCCCTGGCTACCATGGCGCGCCAGACTTTGCCGCGGACGCAAGTGCGCAGCGTGGATGATTTCCGCACTCCGGCGGGCATTTTGGCCTGGCTGCAAAAGGGATAAATCTTCCTCGGAAATCGTTTCCCGGGAACCATCTATTTGCTTGCAACTCCCCCGTCGCAAACGCAGTTTCACGGACGTTCTCCCGGCGTTTTCTCCCCTTCCTCCCCATGAACATCCGATCCATCCTGTCCATTCACCGTTCGACTACCCTGTTCGCGGCGGCCGTGTGTTTCCTCACCGTGCCCCTTCCCTCGGCGCGGGCGGAAACCAAAACGCTCAAAATCTCTCATCAGTTTCCCGGTGGGACCCTTGAGCAGGGGGACTTCCGCGACCGGCTGGTCCGGCGCTTCGGTCAGGAGGTCGAGAAACGCACGAACGGCAGTCTCAAGTTCGAGATTTATCCTGGCTCGTCGTTGATGAAGACGAATTCGCAGTACAGCGCGATGCGCAAGGGCGCGCTGGACATGTGCCTGCTGCCGCTGGCCTACGCGGGCGGGGAAGTCCCGGAGCTGAACATGACGCTCATGCCCGGGCTGGTCACCTCCTACGAGCAAGGGGCGGCCTGGCGTACCGCGCCCGTCGGCCAGGAACTGTCCAGGATCATGGAGGACAAAGGCGTCATGATCCTCACGTGGATCTGGCAGGCGGGCGGCATGGCCAGCCGCAACGCGCCGGTCACCGAGCCCGGTTCGGCCAAGGGCCTGAAGATCCGGGGCGGCAGCCGGGAGGTGGACCTCATGTTCAAGGCGGCGGGTGCCGCCGTGGTCAGCATGCCTTCCAACGAAACGTACGCCGGGATGCAGACCGGCGCGATTGACGCCGCGATCACTTCCTCGACCAGTCTGATTTCGTTTCGCCTGGCGGAGGTTTCCAAGTCTCTGGCCACCGGCCGGGGCAAATCATATTGGTTCATGTTCGAGCCGCTCCTGATCTCCAAATCGGTCTTCGACGGACTCACCAAGGAGCAGCAGGAAGCCATGCGCGCCGTGGGTGCGGAGATGGAAAAATTCGCCATCGAGCAGGCGAAGGCCGACGACCAGGCGGTCGCCGACGTTTACACCAAGGCCGGGGCCAAGGTGGTGGACCTTTCCGACGACGCCGTGGAGAAGTGGCGCGCGCTGGCGCGGGAGTCTGCCTGGAAGGATTTCGGCACGCGCAACGCTTCCTGCGCCCACCTTATCAAGCTGGCCCAGGACGTGAAATGATGAGCCCACACGGGGTCCAGGACGCCGCCGCTTCGTTGCCTGACGGCGTGCACGCGCTGCCAACCGTGCCCCGGCCCGCGACGCGCAACCCGCTGGAGTGGGCGCTCTACTACGTTAATTGGTGCGTGGTGATCGTCGCGATGTTCGCCCTCGTGCTGGCGGCCCTGGTGCTCTCCTACAGCGTGGTCGTGCGCTACCTGTTCAAATCGCCGACGGACTGGCAGGACGAGGTCGCGGTGTTCCTGCTGGTCGGCGTGACTTTCGGTTGCGGGGCGATGGTGCAGGCGCACCGCGGACACGTCGGCATCGGCGTGCTCGAAAGCGTGCTCTCCGCGCGCTTCAATTCCCTGCGAATTCTTTTTGTGGACACGGTGTCGGGGTTGTTCTGCGCGTTCTTTGCCTGGAAGTCCTGGACGCTTTGCGCCGAGGCGTGGCGCGAGGGCCAGACGACTTCTACCACCTGGGCACCCTCGCTCTGGATTCCGTATTCGATGATGGCCGTCGGCATGACGCTGCTGGTGGTGCAACTGTTCTGCCAGATCCTGCTCCGTCTGACCGGCCCGGCGGCGATGACCGACACCCCCACCCCATGAGCACTGCCACGGTTGGACTCCTTTACGGCGGCGTGACCCTGCTGCTGATGCTCTCGGGGCTGCCCATCGCTTTCGCGCTGGGCAGCGTGGCGGTGGCGTTCATGTATTTCTTCATGCCGGCGTCGTCTTTGGACACCGTCACGCAGAACGTTTACGAAGAGATGAGCGGGATCACCCTCCTGTCCATCCCGCTGTTTATCCTCAAAGGCGCGGCCATCGGCAAGTCGCGCGCGGCCCAGGATCTCTATTCCTCCCTGCACGCCTGGATGCGGCGCGTGCCAGGAGGGCTCGGTATTGTCAACGTCTTCGCCTGCGGGCTGTTCGCGGCGATGGCCGGTTCCTCCCCGGCGACCTGCTCGGCCATCGGCACCGCCGGCATCCCGGAGATGCGGCGGCGGGGCTATCCGGCCTCGCTGGCGACGGGGATCATCGCGGCGGGCGGCACGCTGGGCATCCTGCTGCCGCCCTCCATCACGATGATCCTCTACGCGGTGGCGGCGGAGCAATCGTTGGGGAAACTGTTTCTCGCGGGAATCGTCCCGGGGCTGCTCATGGTCGTGCTGTTTGGCCTCTACGTGGCGTGGAAATACCGCTGTGAGCACCGGGCAGCCTCGGCGCGGGTCGCGGCGGGCGGGGAATCGTCTGCCCTGCTCGACGACACCGAGACTTCCTTCCGCGACCGTCTGCGCGCCCTGCCGCGCGTGCTGCCCTTCGTCGTCTTGCTCACGGGCGTGATGTTCGCGCTCTACGGCGGTTTGGCCACTCCCTCGGAAACCGCCGGGCTGGGCGCGATCCTGGCGCTGGCGCTCGTGGCGGTGGTTTACCGCGTCTGGCGGCCTCGCGACCTCGCGCCGATCCTCGCGGGCACCTTGCGCGAATCCACGATGCTCATGTTCATCATCGGCATGTCGCTGCTTTATTCCTACGTGATGAGCTTCTTGCACATCTCGCAGTCGGCGGCGGAATTCATCGTCGCCCTGCACCTTTCCAAATGGGCGTTGCTCGTGACGATCCTCGGCCTGGTCCTGCTCCTGGGATTTTTCCTGCCGCCGGTGTCCATCATCCTGATGACCGCACCCATCATCCTGCCGCCCCTGCGCGCCGCCGGGTTCGACCTGGTGTGGTTCGGCGTGATCATGACCATCGTCATGGAAATGGGGCTCATCCATCCGCCCGTGGGCCTGAATATCTTCGTCATCAAGAACATCGCGCCCGAGATCCCGCTCGGGGAAATCGTTCGCGGCGTCCTGCCGTTCATCGCGCTGATGGTCGTCGCCATCGTCCTCCTGTGCGTTTTTCCAGACCTCTGCCTCGGCCTGACGCGACTCGCGCACTGATCAATGGGGATTTCGCGCGCTTGGAGCGTTGGCCGGAAAACTGCCTTTCACCATCGGTTCAGTGGTTGCCTTCGACCGGGTGTTGCTGTCCTGTGGTCAGGTCAGCCAATCACCCGACCCATGAAACCGTTCTTGCTCTTCCTGTCCGGATTGCTCTGCGCCTCCACCTTGCGGGCCGAGGACGCACCCAAGCCCGCCGCGCCGCTGGTGGTCATCAGGGCGGCGCACTTCGTCGATTCTGCGGCGGGCGTGGTCCGGGACAACGCGGCGGTGGTCATCGACGGCGACAAAATCAGGGACTTCGGCCCGGCGGCGGACGTGACGGCCTCCCTGCCGCCCGACACGAAAACCATCGACCTGGGCAACGCCACGGTGCTGCCCGGCCTGATCGATTGTCACACCCACGTTTCCTTCCAGCCGGGTCACTACTACGAAAACAACTTCCGCCGCTCGCCCATTGATGGGGCGATGACCGCGCCGGTCTACGCGCGCCGCACGCTCGAAGCCGGGTTTACCACCGTGCGCGACGTGGGTTCGGTCGAATACATCGACATCGCGCTGCGCCGGGCGATTAACGCGGGCAGCGTCGTCGGCCCCCGGATGCTGTGCAGCGGCTCGTCGCTCTCAGCCACCGGCGGCCACGGCGACCTCAACGGTTTCTCGCCCTACCTGAGCATCGACAAAGTGGCTCCCTGGGTTGCCGACGGCCCGGAAGGCATCCGCAAGGCGGTCCGCACCAATATCAAGTACGGCGCGGACTGGATCAAAATCCTCGCCAGCGCGGGGGTGCTCTCCGAGGAGGAAAGCGTCGGTCGCCCCCAGTACACCGAAGCCGAGATGAAGGCCGCCGTGGACGAGGCCGCGCTCTGGGGCCGGCAGGTCGCCGCGCACGCCCACGGCACGGAGGCCATCAAGATGGCGGTGCGCGCGGGGGTGCATTCCATCGAGCATTGCAGCCTGGTGGACGACGAGGGCATCGCGCTCATGAAACAGCACGGCACCTGGCTCGTGCCGACGATTTACTGCAACGATTACGTTCTGGCCGAGTACGGCAAGCTAGGGTTTCCGCAGAAGATCCTCGACAAGGCGACGCTCGTGGACAAACAGCGCATCGAGACATTCCACAAGGCGGTGGCCGTCGGGGTGCACATCGCGTTCGGCACGGACGCGGGGGTGTATCCGCACGGGCAGAACGGACGGGAGTTCAAGTACATGGTCCAGCGCGGCATGACGCCGATGGCGGCGATCCAGGCGGCGACGAGCGGCGCGGCGGAAATGATCGGCTGGAAGACGAAGGTCGGGCAGTTCGCGCCGGGGTATTTCGCCGATTTGATCGCCGTCCCCGGCGACCCCGTCGCGGACATTCGCGTGCTGGAAAACGTGCCCTTCGTGGTGAAGGGCGGCGTCATTTACAAGAACACGCTGACGGCGGACCCGGTGGCGAAGGTGGAGTGAAGATAGCCGATTGTTTCCAAGTCAGCGCCGCATATAAAACCTTGGTACATTCTTTTCACAGTTTGTGCCGCCATTCTCTTGCTGCATGAGGGGAGACACTGGCTACTGCTAGCGGGACTTGGCAAAGGAGGCGAATGGGGATTACGGGCCAAGTACGAGCAGTCGCTCGACCTCTACGGCGTGGTGCTAGAGCACGTCCCGATTGAGTAAGCCTGCGGGCTGTAGGGACGGCGCTCTGTCGCCGTGTCTGGTCCCGTGCGGACGCGGCGACAGAGCGCCGTGGCTACAGCCGGAACTCGCGGCTCATTCATTCGGGATGCGCTCTAGAAAAACGGAGCCAGCAGCCTATAGCCAATGCTGAGGTGGTACTCTCACCCAGAGACCATCCTGGCATCGGCTCGAAGATTCAGCACCTACCACTGTGCGAACCGATGCGCGGGGCCGGTTCTCATATATTTGGCACCGGGGTGCATCCCTTTATGTTCGAGTGAGCAAAGTAGGCGACTACACGCTCAAGGCTGGTTCCTATGCCGTGGTTCACCCACGACATACCAAGTATAGGTATGCACGAACAGCGTTTCTCCAATAACCCCGCCGCGCCTGCTCAACTCTACCTGCGCCAGCAAGGCACGCCCGCCAAGCTCATCTATTTAGAAGGCACTTCTCTAGATTCCGTCATCATCGGCAAAACGGGCCAACCGGTATTCCTCAGTCTGCGGAATGGTCGTCCAACAAGCTCTTACTTCAATCTCACCCCGGGCGACCGCAACCTGGAGGCGGTGGCAGACAACAAGCCGAAGGAATACCGCTAGGTGCCTATCCCCGAATAACCTCCGGCTGCAGGGACGGCGCTCTGTCGCCGTGTCCGTTCCAGCGCAGAAACGGCGACAGAGCGCCGTCCCTACAGCGGAAGCAATCCAATATCCGGATAGGCACTTAGCCGGGACAGATTTCCAGATTGCTTTCCTCTACGCAGAGAGCCATCGTTCCGCCAGCCGACATGACCCTGGACGAGATCAAACGCGAAGCCGCCGTTCTCCCGAGCGAGGAACGTCTACGGCTGACCGCTTTTCTCAAGCACCTCGAACGTACAGACAGCGCGGTCAACCGCGCGGACCTTTCCCGGCTCAACCGATCAATCGATGCTGGCGACGCGGTCACTCTAGAACAGTGGCGCAAGATGCACGCCGCCTTGCAAGCCGAGGGGTTTTGAGTCTCCGCTGCCTCTGCCATGGCACACCCGTCCAGATACCGATTTCTGCTCACTGCCGAAGCATTTCGTTTTCTGTTGACCTTGCGCGCTTCCGAACGGCAGGGACTGGACGACGCGTTTGAAACGTTGGCCGAGCAACCTGTTTGATAGGTGATTTTCAGGAATTCGATGAAGACGGCAGGCCCCTGAGGTCTTGCTCAAAGGCCGCTTCTTGCTGATTTTCTGGAGCGACCATGCCGTGAAGGAAGTGCGTGTCATTCGGGTGGAACGCGTGTAAAGCCGTTTCGCCGTTTCCAAATCGCGTCTGGGAAGGGGGACAGAATTACCGCTGTCATCCGGCAAATCCCGTTTCGGTGATTGCCAAGGCCGCCCGCGCGATTTATCACTGTTCTCCCCACAATGACCTCCGCCGAGATTCGTCAATCGTTCCTGGATTTCTTCCGCGAGAAAGAGCACACCGTCGTGCCCTCCTCCAGCCTGCTGCCCTCGTCGCCGAACTTGCTCTTTACCAACGCCGGGATGAACCAGTTCGTGCCCTATTTCCTCGGCGCGGAACAGCCCCCGTACTCCCCCGCCCGCGCGGCCGACACGCAGAAGTGCATCCGCGCCGGCGGCAAGCACAACGACCTCGACGACGTGGGCCTCGACACGTACCACCACACGTTCTTCGAGATGCTCGGCAACTGGTCCTTCGGCGACTACTTCAAGCCCGAGGCCATCGCCTGGGCGTGGGAACTCCTCGTCGAACGCTGGGGGCTCCCCCCGCAGCGCCTGTACGCCACGGTGTTCTGCCCGTACCTCGGCGAGGAAGGCTGGGAAACCCGCTGGGCGCTGGACATCGTCGCCGTCACGGACGCCGTGCGCCAGGGCCTCGTGCCCCTGCCTGACGAATCCACCGACCAGACCACCGTCGCCGACCTCGACGCCGCGTATTTCTGGGCGCAACGCTTCATCCCCGCCGGGCTGGACCCGACGGTCCACATCGTCCCCGGCAACAAGAAGGACAACTTCTGGATGATGGGCGACACCGGCCCATGCGGCCCGTGCTCGGAGGTCCACGTCGACCTGACGCCCGCCGGCGACACTGCCGGGCAGCTCGTCAACATGGGCGACCCCCGCTGCATCGAAATCTGGAACCTCGTGTTCATCCAGTTCAACGCTAACCCGGACGGCACCTACACCCCGCTGCCCGCGCGCCACGTCGATACCGGCATGGGGTTCGAGCGCGTGACGAGCATCATCCAAGGCACGAACAATTTCACGGATTTCTCCCGCCAGATTTCCAACTACGAGACGGATGTTTTCCGCCCGATTTTCGACGAGATTGAGCGGTTGAGCGGGCAGAAATATGGCTCGACCTTGCCGCCCGCCGGGTCCACGGGCGACACGGAGCAACAGCGCATGGACGTGGCGTTCCGCGTGATCGCCGATCACCTGCGCACCCTGAGCTTCGCCATCGCCGACGGCATTTTGCCGGGGAACACGGACCGCAACTACGTCCTGCGCCGCATCCTGCGGCGCGCCGTGCGCTACGGGCGGACGCTCGGGTTCAACGAGCCGTTCTTTTTCCAACTGGTGCCGGGCCTCATCGCGCGCATGGGCGACGTGTTCCCGGAACTGGTCGAGCAGCAGGCGCGGATCGCATCGGTGCTCAAGCAGGAGGAGGAAAGCTTCAACCGCACGCTGGACCGGGGCATCGCGCTCTTTGAGAAGGAGTCGGCGGCCCTCGCGCCCGGCGAACCGATCAGCGGCGCGACGGCGTTCCGGCTCTACGACGAACAGGGCTTCCCGCTCGACCTGACGCAGGTCATGGCGCGCGAACGCGGGCTGGCCGTGGACACCGCCGGTTTCGAAGCCGCGATGCAGGAGCAGAAAGACCGTTCGCGCGGGGCGCGGGTGACGGAGGTCATCACCGCGAAGACCGCGCCGGAAGGGACGCCCGATCCCTACGCCGACGCCGTGCAGACCGAGTTCGTCGGCTACCTGCGCGACACCTGTATCGCTTCGGTCGAGGAAATCCGCGAGGACGGCGGCAACGTTTACGCCGTGGTCAACCGCTCGCCGTTCTACGCCGAGATGGGCGGGCAGGTCGGCGACAGCGGTTATCTGATGGTCAACGACACGACCCCGGTGCCGATTGCCAACACGGTCCACCGCGGACCCAGCTACTATTTGCGGCTGGCGAGCGCCGAGGACCGCGCGGCGATCCCGCAAGGCAAGCTCATCACGCTGGAGATCGACACCGTGCGCCGCCGCAACATCGAGACCCACCACACCGCGACCCACCTGCTGCACTGGGCCTTGCACGAGATCGTCGGACGCGACGCCACGCAAAAGGGCAGCTTCGTCGGGCCGGACCGGCTGCGGTTCGATTTCAACAGCTCGGCACTGACCCCGCAACAGGTGTCGGACGTGGAAGCGTTGGTCAACCAACGCGCGTTAGCCAACGACCCGGTGTCGTGGCGTGAGGTGCCCTTCGCCGAGGTGCGCGGACGGGCGGACATCATGCAGTTTTTCAGCGATAAGTACGGGGCGGACGTGCGCGTGGTGCAGATCGGCGGAGGACCCGGCAGCCTGAACGGATATTCGATGGAACTTTGCGCGGGTACGCACGTCCGGGCGACGGGCCAGCTCGGGGCGTTCAAGATCGTGAGCGAAGGCGCGATTGCCGCCGGGGTGCGCCGGATCGAAGCCGTCTCGGGACTGGCGGCGCTGGGTTATTTCCAGGAGCAGGCGGCAGCGAAGGACAAGCGCGTCGAGGAACTCGAAGCGGTCATCGCCGAGATGCGCAAGGCGCAGGAGAAGGACAAGGCCAACACCGTCAAGCGCGACGCCGATGCGTTCGTGGACGACGCGCTCAAGAAGGTGGACGACGCCGCCGCGGTGCCGCGCATCGTCGAACGCTTGGACGTGGGCGCGGCCGGCGCGGAGATGCTGGTGGCGATTCAGACCACGCTCAAGGCCCGCAAGTTCAAGGGCGTGGCGGTGCTCGCGGGCACGTCGGACGCGGACAAGACGGTGCAGCTCGCGGTGAGCGTGTCGCCGGAGTTCACGAACAAGTTCAACGCGGGGAAATTATTGCAGCAACTGGCGCCGGTGGTCGGCGGCAAGGGCGGCGGCAAGGCGGACCAGGCACGCGGCGCGGGCAAGGAGCCGGGTAAGGTCAACGATCTGCTCAAAAAGGCGGGAACACTGCTAGGGTAAGGCCGCTCGGTGGGGAATCACCGGCCCGGGCGTCCGACAATCGGGATTCACTCTGAATTCTCGGCCGCCAGCCGGATCGCGTGCCGGTAAGCCTCCAGCAACCGCGCGCGGTATGCCTCCCAGGTAAACCGCTCCAGCGCCCGCGCCCGCGCCGCCGCGCGCATCGCGGGCAGAAGTTCCGGGTGGGTATGGAGCCGCTCCGTGGCGGCGCAGAGCGCGTCGAGATCGTTGCACGGCACGGTCAACCCGTTGACACCATCGACCACCACGTCGCCGGACTCGCGCGTGGTGATCTGTGGCAGCCCGCACGCCGCCGCCTCGCACGTCGCCTTCGCGCAGCCCTCGCACTGCGACGGGAAGATGTGCACCGTCGCCGACCGGTAGAAGTCCTCTACCCGTGCGGCCTTGCCAACCACGCGGACGTTCCTCCCGCCGAACCGCTCCAGAAACGGCCGGATTTCGTCGTGCACGTGCCCGACCAACACGAGTTCGGCGTCTTTTAAATTGAGCCGGTGCCACGCTTCGAGCAGCAAGTGCACGCCCTTGCGCCGGATCAGCGCGCCGACAAAGAGCGCCCGGAAAAGCGGCGGCGGTTCGCCGGGACGGAAACGCTCGATGTCCGCGCCCTCGTCCGTGTTGAAAATCTTTTCCGCCGGAAACCCCTCGGCCAGGAACGTCTCCGTCGCGTAGGTCGAACGGGTCAGCAGCACGGTGGCGCGGTCGTATTCCTCCCGCAGCCGTTCCGGGCGGACCGGCAGCCGGTCCAGCCAGCGGCGCGGGAGGAGACGGCCCGACCATCCGCCCGGCGGGGGGATGTTTTCGTGCTTGCGGAAGCCATGCGCGACGTGCCATGTCGGAATGTCCACCACCGATGGCACGCCCCGTTTCCCCGCGGCCCGCAGCGCCTCCAGACAGTCGCCCGACCAGCCATGCAGAAAATCGTAGAACCCCGAACGCATCTCTCCGGCGGCAGCGTGGTCGGCGTAGCGCCGCTTCGCACCGTAGTAATAAGGGCGGTCGAGAAACGAGATGAGCCGCACCGGCGACCAACGCAGGGAGCGTACCTTGGCGTCGGGAATGTCGGGGCAGCGGTTGCGGTAGGCGACGGCGCGCCCCAGAAATCCACCTCGTTCCGACGCCTTGAGTTGCTCCTGCGCGCACAGGTCCAGGCCGATCCCGCCGATCCGCGCGCTGGTGACAAAAAGGAGTCGCTCGGGCAGAGATTCCATCAGGGTCGTCGGCAGATTACCCGGATTTTCGCAGATTGTTCCTTCTTTTCACCCAATCTGCGAAAATCCGCGTAATCTGCGGACCATTCCTATGAAGATCGGTCTGGTCAGACGCGGCTACTCTCCCACGGGCGGAGCGGAGAATTACCTTTGCCGACTGGCTGACGCGCTGGAAGCCGCCGGACACGAACCCGTGTTGTTCGCCACCCCCGACTGGCCGCGTGACCGCTGGCCCGCCCACCGTAAGAGGGTTGGCATCGACCGCACCGATCCACGCTCCTTCGCCGATGAGGTGGCCCGGCTCTCAGCGCGGCATTGCGACCGGCTCTTTAGCCTGTTACCGCGCGGGCGACGGGGTGCACCGCGCGTGGTTGCGGCGGCGCGCGCAGTTCGCGCCCGCTTGGCAAAGCTGGCTCCGGCGTTGGAATCCCAAGCACTTCCAAATCCTCGCCTTGGAGGAAAGCCTGTTCGCCCAGGGTGGAGCGCGGTCGATCATCGCCAATTCGCGGTTGGTGCACGACGAGATCACGACGCATTACGGCACGCCGCCGGAGCGGATCGCGGTGGTCTACAACGGGCTGCCCGCCACCTGCTTCCAGCCGGTCGAGCCGGGCACGCGGGAACGTGTCCGCCGGGCGCGGGGTCTGGAGCCGGATGACTACGCCATCCTTTTCGCGGGCACGGGCTGGGAGCGCAAAGGCTTGGCGCACGCTCTGGCGGCGGTAGAACGGCTGCCTGGTCCGCTGCGCGCGCGTTTGCTCGTCGCCGGGCGCGGCAATCCGAAGCGATACCGGCACGAGCGGGCGGAATTCTTGGGACCCGTCGGCGAGATGCGGTCGCTCTACGCGGCGGCGGACGTTTTCGTGGCACCGACGCTCTATGACCCTTTTTCCAATGCCTGCCTGGAAGCCCTCGCGGCCGGGTTACCCGTGTTGACTACTCCCGCCAACGGCTGCGCGGAAATCATCGCGCCCGGCATTGAGGGTGACGTGTTCCCAACGGATGACCGCGCCAGCGGCGAGGCTCTGACTGCCCTGTTGACCGGCTGGGCTGATCCCGCACGACGAACGCGAGCGAAAATCGCCTGCGCCGCCAAAGCAGCCCGGTTCACCATCGAAGAAAACGTCAGGCAAACTCTCGGGATGCTGCTGGCTATCACTTGACGTTTTTCATAAACATGCTAATTTATCATAAATGTCTACCGCGTTGCAAATCGTGTGGTTCAAGCGGGATTTGCGCGTGGAAGATCACCGACCGCTTTTTGAGGCTGCCCGCACCGGCGGCTCGGTGATCGCGCTCTACGTTTACGAGCCGGAAATCGTCGGTGCAAAAGACTTCGACCCGTCGCACCTCGTCTTCATCAATCAGTCGCTGACTGAACTGGACGCGCGGCTGCGCGGGATCGGTGGACGTCTCACCTGCCGGACCGGGCGATTGCCCGACGTGTTCGACGAAATCCATGCCCGCCACGGCGGGATCGCCGGTCTGTGGAGCCACGAGGAAACCGGCAACGCGCTAACCTACGCGCGCGACCGGCGCGTGGCGGCGTGGTGCCGCGCGCACGGGGTCCGCTGGACGGAGATTCCGCAGCATGGCGTGTCGCGTCCGCGCCACTCCCGCGACGGTTGGGCCGAACGCTGGACCGCGCGCATGGGCGAGCCGGTCACCCCGCCGCCGCGCGAACTGTGCCTGGTCCCGGCCATTGACCCCGGGCACCTCCAGACCCCGGCGGACCTGGGGCTGCCCGACAGCACCAAAGACCTGGCCCAACCCGGCGGCGAAAGCCACGGACGGCGGCTACTTGACTCTTTTTTGGCGCGCCGCGGCGCGAACTACCGGCACGCCATGTCGGCCCCGAGCGCGGCCTGGACCCAGTGCAGCCGGTTAAGTCCGTACCTGACGTTTGGCTGCGTGTCGATGCGGCAGGCGTTCCAGTGCACGCGGGAGCGGCAGGACGAACTGACGGACTTCGCGGCCATGGGCGTGAGCTTCGACCCACGGTGGAGCCGGTCGCTGGCGTCGTTCCAGTCGCGGCTGCGGTGGCACTGTCACTTTATCCAGAAGCTGGAGGACGAACCGGACCTGGAATTCAGGAACCTGTCGCGAGCCTACGACGGACTGCGCGAGGGCGAATTTTCCGAGGAAAAATTCGCGGCGTGGCGCGAGGGGCGGACGGGTTACCCGCTGGTGGACGCCTGCATGCGTGCGCTGCACCGCAGCGGGTGGATCAATTTCCGGATGCGCGCGATGCTGGCGTCGTTCGCGTCGTACCACCTGTGGCTGCACTGGCAGCCGACGGCGGTCTTTCTGGCCCGGCATTTCTTGGATTACGAACCGGGCATCCACTATTCGCAGTTCCAGATGCAAAGCGGGGTTACCGGGATCAATTCGGTGCGGATTTACTCCCCGGGCAAGCAGGTGCTCGACCACGACCCGGCAGGCGTGTTCATCCG
>CAXUHC010000064.1:0-15606 GCA_964250705.1 uncultured Chthoniobacterales bacterium
GCCCTCGACCGAATCCGTCGAGAAATTCGGGTCCATGATGTCGGCGGTCAGCGTCATCTCGAACGCGTCCTTGTCGTGGATCGAGTTGACCTCGTGGTACATGTTGAAAATCTCGCGCTGATCCAGCGAGAGGCTTTCGACGATGTAGTGAAAAGTATGGGTATGCACGGCCTCCTCGAACGCCTGCCGCAGCAGAAACTGGCGGCACTCGGGGTTGGTGACGTGCTTGAAAACGGCCAGCACGATGTTGTTGCCCACCAGGCTTTCCGCCGTGGAGAAAAACCCGAGGTTGCGCATGATGACGCGTCGCTCGTCGGGATTGAAGCGGTTGGATTTCCACAACTCGATGTCGCGCTGCATCGACACCTCCGTTGGCATCCAGTTATTCGCGCACCCGTTGAGGTAGTGCTCCCACGCCCACTGGTATTTCAGCGGCATGAGTTGGTTCACGTCCACGGCTTTGCAGTTGATGAGCCGCTTGTCGTCGGCGTCAATGCGTTTGGTCAGGTCGTGGGTGGTGGGACGTTCGTCGGAGGCGTTGCAGCAGGACATGGCGGGATGAGGATGAGAGAGTTGGTAACCGACAGATGGACCGCACCGAGGCTACGCCGAGGCCGGCGGCGTGGATGCCTCCGGCGACGGGTGAACCACCTCGGCAATTTTCTCCGGGATGGAGGCCAGGGTGGAGGGGATTTCCTTGATCGGGTCGAGCACGGCGGCGGCGATTTTCTTGAGGGTGGACTTCTTGGCAGGCAATATCTTGGCCGCAACGGTCTTGAGCGGCTTGGCTTTGAGCACCGGTTTCTTCGAAGGCAGTACCTTGGCGGCGGCGGTCTTCACCACCGACTTCTTCGCCGGGGCAGACTTCTTGGCGGCGCTCGCTTTCGGCGTCACCGCTTTCTTCACTGCCGCGCCCTTTGACACCACAGCTTTCTTGGCTGCCGTTGCCTTGGCCGTTACCGCTGTCTTGACGGCCTTGGCCTTCGCGGGCAGCACCTTGGCGGCTACGGGTTTGACCGGCTTCGCCTTGAGCACGGGCTGCTTGGAAGGGGGCGCTTTGGCGGCGGTCTTGACCGCCGATTTCTTGGCGGGCGCGGCCTTCGGTTTCACGGCAGGTGCCTTGGCTTTCGGCGCAGGTTTCTTGGCAGCAGGTTTCTTGGCCATCATTGCGGGTAACTTTCTCCGGTGCAGTGGTCTGGATGTGGTTGCGGTGACTAACGGTAAAGTCGGGCTCGAAACGGCAGTCTATTGGCAAGCTTCGCAGGTCGGGTCGAGCAGGCTGCACATCTTCGCCGAAGCCGGTTCGGCGATCTCCTCGATGGCGGCGGGTTCGTTCGTCGTGCCAGGCCCGGCAACGACTGCGGGCGCGGGTGTGGCGGCCGATCCCGAAACGGGCGCAGGCGCGGTCTGGCGCTCCACCTTCACATTCGCGCTGGCGCTCTTGTTTTTCATCCAGCGCGGCTGTGCGCCCCGGCGGTTGAGATCGACCGTGCTCTTTTCGATCTGCGTGGCGGCGAGCGTGCGCAGGTAATACGTCGTCTTGAGACCCTTTTGCCATGCCAACATGTACATGTCGCTCAATTTCTTACCGTTTGGCGCGGCCAGATACAAGTTCAGCGATTGCCCCATGTCGATCCACTTTTGCCGGCGGCTGGCGCATTCGATCATCCAACGCGGCTCGATCTCGAACGACGTGCGGAACACTTCTTTGATGTGCTCGGGAATGCGTTCGATTTCCGTCAACACGCCGTCGTAGAATTTCAGATCGTCGAGCATCTCCGCGTCCCACAGGTCGAGGGTTTTGAGCGCTTCGATCAGGTAAACGTTGATCGTGGTGAACTCGCCCGAAAGGTTCGACTTGGCGAACAGATGTTTGTACATCGGCTCGATGGATTGGCTGACCCCGCTGATGTTGGAAATCGTCGCGGTCGGCGCGATGGCCATCGTGTTGCTGTTGCGCATCCCGTGAAGCTTGACGGCGGCGCGCACCACTTCCCAGTCCAGCGTGGACGAATTTTCCACGTCCAGAAATCCGCCGCGTTCCCGTGCGAGCAGTTCGCGCGTGTCCATCGGCAAAATGCCCCGGCTCCACTTGGAGCCCTGGTAGGTCTGGTACGTGCCGCGCTCGCGGGCCAGTTCCGTCGAGGCCAGGATCGCGTGGTAGGAGATCAGCTCCATCGAGCGGTCGGCAAACTCCACCGCCGCGTCGCTGGCGTACGGAATCTCCAGGGTGTAGAGCGCATCTTGAAACCCCATCAAGCCGAGGCCGACCGGACGGTGGCGCAGGTTGGCGTGGCGCGCCTCTTTCGTCGGGTAATAATTGATGTCGATCACGTTGTCGAGCATCCGCATGGCGGTGCGGATCGTCGTTTCGAGCAGCGGGACGTTGATGCCGCCGTCCTTGATGTGCTCGACGAGGTTGATCGACCCCAGGTTGCACACGGCGATTTCGTCCTCCGACGTGTTGAGCAGAATCTCCGTGCACAGGTTCGACGAATGCACGACGCCCGTGTGGTCCTGCGGCGAGCAGATGTTCGACGGGTCCTTGAAGGTCAGCCACGGATGCCCGGTCTCGAAGAGCATCGTCAGCATCTTGCGCCAGAGCGTGACGGCCTCCACCCGGCGGTACAGCGACAGTTCGCCGCCATCCGCCTTGGCCTCGTACTCGGCGTAGCGCGTCTCGAAGGCGCGCCCGTACAGGTCGTGCAGGTCGGGGCAATCGCTCGGGTTGAACAGCGTCCAGCTCCCGTTTTGCGCGACGCGTTTCATGAACAGGTCGGGAATCCAGTTCGCCGTGTTCATGTCGTGGGTGCGGCGGCGTTCGTCGCCGGTGTTCTTGCGCAGTTCGAGGAAGTCCTCGATGTCCAGGTGCCAGGTTTCGAGGTACGCGCACATCGCGCCCTTGCGCTTGCCGCCCTGGTTGACGGCCACCGCCGTGTCGTTGGCGACCTTCAAAAACGGCACGACCCCCTGGCTCTCGCCGTTGGTGCCACGGATCGTCGCGCCCGTCGCGCGGATGTTCGTCCAGTCGTTGCCCAGGCCGCCCGCCCATTTGGAGAGCTTGGCGTCGTCGCTGATGACCTTGAAGATGTGATCCAGATCGTCCATCACCGTGCTCAGGTAGCAGGACGAAAGCTGCGGATGCAGCGTGCCGCTGTTGAACAGGGTCGGCGTGGACGACGTGAACCGCTGCGAGGAAAGCAGTTCGTAGAATTCGATGGCCCGCTCGTTCTTCTGGTCGGCGGTCTCGTTGACCGACAGGCCCATCGCCACGCGCATCCAGAAATACTGCGGGGTTTCGAGCCGGGTGCCCTTTTCGTGGATCAGATAACGGTCGTACACCGTCTGCAAGCCCATGTAGGTAAAGCGCGTGTCGCGCTCGACGTGCAGGGCGGCGGAAATCTTCGCGACGTCGAAGGTCAGCAGGCTGCTGTCGAGGCGGCCCAAATCGACCCCGCGCTTCAGGTAATTGGCGAAGTGACTGGCGTGCCGGATGGCGAGGCTGGCGGCGTCGAGGTTCTCGTCGGCATCGCCCGGCAGCACTTCCCGGTAGATCACGTTCACCAGCAGCCGCGCCGCGACGTAGCTGTACGCCGGTTCGCGCTCGATGCGCGCCTTCGCGGCGAAGATCATCGCCTTGTCGATTTCCTCGCAACGCACCCCGTCGTAGAGGTTTTGCACGGTTTCCTCGGCCAGTTCGCGCCAGTTCGTGCGGTCCTCCAGCCCGGCGCAGGCGCGGATGAGCTTGCGGCGGACGTGCTGCACGTCGAGCGGCTCGACCGTGCCGTCGGGCAAAGTCATGTTGAGCGCGGGCATCCCGAACGACCCCGGCTCCTGCTGGGAGCGCAGCAAACGCACCTTTTTGCGCTCCTCGCGGTAGAGGATGTACGCCCGGGCGATGGCGTGTTGGCCCGAGCGCATGAGTTCATTCTCCACGAGATCCTGGATGAGTTCGACCTCCAACTCCCGGCCGTCGGCGGCGAGTTCGAGCGCCTTTTGCGTCACGGCGGCGGCCATGTAGCTGATGTTGGTCCGCACCTCTGCCGGCAACTGTTGGTCGTCGGCGACGTTCAGTTCGGCCCGGTACGCGCTCTCCAGCGCGAGTTGGATGCGGATATCGGTGAACGGCTCCAGGTGGCCGTCACGCTTGCGGACGAGGAAATGCTCCGCTTCGGTCGGCGTGGGGACGGCGGTTGGCAACAGATCGAGCTGGGTCTGGGTTTCGTTGGCGGTCATCAAAAATTTTCTTCGGGGTGGCGGATGAATCGGTGGAAAAGCGCAGCGGTCCCGGAACAAGGGTCAGGCGGCAAGGGGAAGAAGCCATTTCCGGTCGATCACACCGCCCTGCCGGTGAATCATCGCCGCAAACTTCCTTCGACCCGGCAGACGTTCCGATCATGCCGATGGTCATGCGGAACCCCGGATCGTGGCGGGGACGCATGACCACCCACAACGACCGGTGTCATCTGCCTATCTTTGCTGCCTGATGTTCACCGAAGGGAGGCTTCAAACTCTCGCTCGAAGCCCCTCTTCCGTGAACCATCCTTTGTAGAATGGGTAACGAACCATACCACATATAGGACTTTTGTCCAAAGAACTACCCAACAGCTTGATTTAACACCCTTATCGCCGTCAAAACTTTTTCTGCGTGTGTCGAAAAAATAAAATCTTCCTCTGCACGATTTTTTCGACCCGCCCGGCGGCATCCTTTTTGCGTTGTGAACAACTCGCAGGGCTCACTCTAAATGGCCGATTCTCCCTGTGAATAAGTCGGTCCGCACCGCTTGCACGACCATCGTTCCAGCTACCGTGCAAACGGTGCGGACCACCACCTGTCACGACACCGCCGATTTTTCAGGCCCGGCAGCCGTCGCTGCTCCTTCTGGCGCAGCGACTTCGTCGCCCAACCGGCGGTCCGGCACGAGATAATTGCGCACGTAATCAGCCACGGACTCCCCCAGCGGCGTGATCTCGACGTTTTTGCAGTATCCACGCAGCTTCGTCAGGTCGGCCTGGGTGTGGTATTGGTACTTCCCTCGCAGAGCCGCCGGCATGTCGATAAATTCGATGGCCGGTTCCTTGCCGAGTGCCGCGAAGATGGCCGTCGCCAGTTCGATCCAGGTGTGCGCCCGGCCCGATCCCACGTTGAACAATCCGCCCGCGGTCGCGGTTTCGGCGAGTTCGATGGTGAGATTCACGGCGTCCTTCACGTAAAGAAAGTCGCGTGTTTGCTCGCCGTCGCGGTAGTCGGGCCGGTGGCTCTTGAAAAGCTGGACCTTGCCGGTCTCGGTGATCTGCCGGTACGCCTTGTGGACGAGCGACCGCATGTCGCCCTTGTGGTCCTCGTTGGGGCCGAAAACGTTGAAATATTTCAGGCCCACGATGCCGTCGAGAAACCCGTGCCGGGCGGCGTACACGTCGAACAACTGTTTCGAGTAGCCGTACATGTTCAACGGCCGGAACACGCCGAGATCGTGTTCCAGGTCGCTCATGCCCTGGGTGCCGTCTCCGTAAGTCGCGGCGGACGAGGCGTAAACGAAGCGCGCATCATGTGCCAACGCCCACCGCGCCAGCGTCTTGGTGTATTCGAAGTTGTTGCGGACGAGGTAGGCCGCGTCGTGCTCGGTCGTGGCGGAACACGCGCCCAGATGGAACACAAGTTCGATTTCCGACAACGCGGGGTCATCCGCCTCGACGCGGTGCAGCAGGTCATCGGCTTCCAGATAATCGTGGAAGCGCAGGGGCGTGAGGTTGCGCCATTTTTCGTCGGTCCCGAGGAAATCGGCCACGAGCACATCGTCCACGCCGCGCTGGTTGAGGTCCCAAATCAGTGCACTGCCGATGAAGCCGGCACCGCCAGTGACGAGAATCTTGCTCTCGGTGGAATCAAAAACGTTCATGGCGGCGCGTCAGAAAGGAAAAAGAGGGGGGACCAGCTTTCGCCAGTGTAAGCAAACGCAGGCTGCCAAACCCAGCGCAAAGTGCGTGGGAATCGTTCTGCCCATTTTCACCTAAACCCAGCACGGCTCCCCGAACGGCTCGTTTTTGACCACCCCATGCTTATATAACAGGCGCGCAAACTCCCGGATGGCCTGCTTTTCCGGTTCGCCCAACCGGAAACGAATGAACTCCGTCAGGTAACGCCGGGTCAATTCCGCCGGAAACCTCCGTTCGGCGGCCACGATCCCTTCCACACGTGACCGTCCGGCCTCTCTCCATCCGCGCAGCCGGTCACCCAACACTTTCGGCTGCGGGGTGCCGGGCTGTGCCAACCACGCCGCGAAAACAAACGGCAGCCCGGTCGCTCGCTGCCATTCCTCACCCAGGTCGAAGTAACGGTAACGGTTCCCGTGCCGCAAACGGAATTCGATGGCCGGGTCGCCGATGACGAGCGCCCCCTCCCCCGGCTTCAAAATCTCCGGCGGACGGCCTCCGGGCATCGGTTCACAATCCGGCTTCAGATCATGGAACTCCGCCAGCAGCACGCGCTGGAGGTGGAAAGACGTGCGCGAATCGTGGTCGAGGTAGAGGGTGTGCAGCCGGTCCAGGTCGCCCGCGTAGGCGATGAACACGCTGAACACTGCCCCCCTGCTGGCGATGGCCACGTCGTCGACCACCAGATAGCCGGGATGCGCGATCAGCTCAAAGATCGGCGAGAGCGCCACGTCGAGCCGCCCATCGCGCAACCCATCCGCCAGACTGGCAGGCACCTCGAAGGAAACCTCCGCGTCGTGTCCGTGGATGAGCGGCTTGGAGTTGAGATAACGCACGCAGCCGATGCGCGTTTCACCGTCAGAGTCATCCATGCGTGCCTAGCTCCGGTCGGGCATGCTCCGCAGACTGCGGATGGTGGGCATTGATTTGCCTCCCGTTTCCCCCGCCGGAAAAACAATGATGGCCTGACACGCCCCCCAAGAGGTTCCCGGCGGCGGCACGGAGCCCGTACTCGTGAATGTCCGGCGCACCTCGATGGCCATCCCGCGCGCGTCGTCTTCGTAAACCTCCACCGCCTCGTTGTTTGGGTCACCCCCGGTGTAGATCAGGTTGGGAAAAGCCTTCCAGACTTCGGCCACGCTGCTTTGCGTGCCAATGCCCTCTTTCGTATGGAAAAAAGGCGATTCCACGCGGATTGCCTCCGCCGCCGCGTCCTTGTCGTGCTCCGCCGAGTGGCCGGAACGGATGTTCAACTCCGCGCCACGCCCACCACCCTCCTTTTTTCCGAACCATCCGTCCCAATATCGACCCATCGCCGCGTCGCCAACGGCGGATTTGCCCAGCCGCTGATAAATTTCCGGATTTTCCATGCCCAAAGCGATTTCGCCAACGGACTTGCCCGGAACGATCAGCGGATTGCCCTCTTTTTGCTGCGCGGGGAGCAGAGACACAAAACCCATGCCGCCAACAACCGCGTAAAGCACCGCCGTGAAAAAAAAGTCACGTTCCATGTGGGCTGATCGTCTCAGACTCCGGCCAGGGCTGTTTCCGGCAAGGAAACGGACGCGGGAACAGGCTGGACCGATGTCTGGCGCGCCGTGGACGCGATCCGGTTGTAGTGCGAATCGCGCTGCATCGGCTCCCGCCCGGCCTCGCGGATGGCTTTTTCCAGGGCGGCCACGGTTTGCCCTTTGCCGGTTTTCGCCCCGGCCATCTGGAAGATTTTCTCTTCCATGATCGTGCCGTGCAGATCGTCCACGCCGTAGCCGAGCGCCACCTGCGCCAGCGGCAGTCCCATCGCCACCCAGTACGCCGTGATGTGCTCGAAATTATCCAGGTAGATGCGGCTGACGGCGAGATTGCGCAGTTCGTCGAAGCCCGTGGTATGCGGGAGTTCGCGCAGCTCGCGCGTCACCCCTTCCGGCACGAACGCGAACGGGATGAAGCCCGTGAACCCGTGCGTCTCGTCCTGCAACTCGCGCAAACGCCGCAGGTGATCGACCCGCTGAGCCATCGTCTCGACGTGTCCGAACAGCATCGTGCTCGTGCTTCGCCCGCCCATCTGATGCCAGGTGCGGTGCGTGTCCAGCCATTCGTCACCCGTTTCCTTGCCCCGGCAGATGCGGTCGCGCACCCCCTGGTCGAAAATTTCCGCGCCGCCGCCGGTCAGCGAGCCCAGCCCGGCGTCTCGTAGCAGCGCCAGCGTCTCCACCAGCGGCAGCTTGAACACACGCTTGGAAAGGTGTCGCACCTCGATGGCCGTGAAACATTTCAGGTGCAGGTCGGGGTCGAGCGCCTTCAGGCTGCGCAGCAGGTCGAGATACCACTCCCCTTTCAATGCAGGATGCAACCCGCCGACCATATGGACCTCCGTAATCCCCAGCGCCAACGCGTCGCGCACATTGGTGACGATTTCGGGAATGCCCTTTTCGAAGGCATGCGCGTCGCGCTTCCTCGCCGCGAACGCGCAAAATTGGCACGAGAGCAGGCAGACGTTCGAGTAGTTGATGTAGCGGTTAAGCAGATAGGTGGCGACGTTGCCGTTCTTGCGTTCCCGCACGATATCGGCCATCGCGCCTAGGGCGTTGATGTCGTGGCTCGCGTAGAGCGTGTTGGCGTCGGCGTCGTTGATTCGCTCGGCAGCCAGCACTTTGTCGTAGATCGGACGCAGTTCGCGAGAGATCAGAGCTGCGTTCATCGGCACCCCCTTGTGAAATTTTTCACAAGCAAAGCTTCGCATAGCCTCGGCCAATTGCAAGAAGCCGGGCAGGGCCCCTTGCCCAACGGGGTAGTTGCAGACATCTTTGACCGACGCGTCTGGCGTGGATCGCGCGCAACTTCCGCGCTGCGGGGACGTTTCAACGTGTGCGCCCCTGGCCGTCGCGCCCCCGAACGCCCTCGTCTGCATGGAAACCTTTCCGTCGTCGTCCACGCCGCGACCGGATGGTTCCGCCGTCACGGCCAACGGAGACGCCTCGCCCAACGCGACGCTCACCACCGACGAACAGGACGTCATCTGGATGATGCGCGTGCGCAGCGGCGACCGCACGGCGTTTGCCGAGTTGGTCGAATGCCATCAGCAGCGGGTTGTCGGCACGGTTGCCCGGATGCTCGGAGCAGACGCCACCGAGGCCGAGGACATCGGTCAGCAGGTGTTTCTACGAATCTGGAAGTCGGCAGGCCGCTACGAGCCGACCGCCAAGTTCACGACCTGGCTGTACACGATCACGCGGAATCTGGTGTTCAACGAGTTGCGCCGCCGCAAGCACCGGCCGGTGACGAGTTTCGATGCCGAACCACCCGCTGGCGACACGATGGGTGGTGGGGATTTCGCCTCGCGGCTCGAGGATACCCGGGCCTCGGCTCCCGACACTGCCCTGCTGCAAACGGAACTGCAAGAAGCCATCGCTGCTGCCATCGCTCATCTCCCCGAGGCGCAACGGATGGCGATTATTCTGCGCCGGTACGAGGAGTTGTCCTACGAGGAGATTGCCCATGTGCTTCGTCTGACGGTGCCCGCGGTCAAAAGCCTGCTTTTCCGGGCACGCGTTCTTTTGAGGGAACGGCTGGCGAAGTACCTCGAAACGTAGAGAATCGCCGCAGCACGCGAGGTGTTCGATTCTTGAATCTTGAATCTTTCCGCCAAGGCGTCATCATGGGCCGCGATGACCACCGAGCGTAAGGAGGAAATGATTCTGGCGATTCGCCGCAGCCTGTTCGATGAACTCGGTGCGTTCCAGGGCCTCAATTTCGATGTCGCCCACTATCTGCCGCCGATCCTTGCCCGGGAAAACAACTTTTTCGTCCCCCGCTCCCGCGCCGAACTCGATCCCGGCTGCAAGCAGATCATTCCGTACGTGGTGCTGACCCACGCAGGCCGTGTCCTGCACTACGTCCGTGGCAAGAAAGGCGGTGAACAACGTCTCGTCGCCAAGGGGTCCATCGGCATCGGCGGCCACCTTAACGACGCCGACGAAAATCTGTTTTCCCACGATCAACGCTCGTACCTGGCCGGGGTTCGCCGCGAGGTCGACGAGGAACTCATTCTCCAATGTGGCTACCAGAACCATATCCGGGCGCTGCTCAACGATGATTCCACCGAAGTAGGACGCGTGCACCTGGGAGTAGTCCACGTCTTCGAGTTGGAACGCGCCGAGGTGAGCAAACGGGAATCCGTGATCACGCAGTTGGCATTTTTAACGCCCGAAGAACTGCGCGCGCGCCGCGGCCAGCTTGAAACCTGGTCACAGATTTGTCTGGATCAATTGGACGAATTGCTGACGCCAGCCACGGTCTGACGCTGGCACCGCCTCCCCTCCCGTCTCGGAAGGCGGCAAAACGGTCAGCGCACCCGGGTCACCCGCGCGACGCCGCCCCCTGCGATGGCCATCTTGTAGCTGAGCAAATCCCGGACGATGAAAACTTCCGGGTCAGTCACCCCGGGGAAATAACGGTCGCCGCTTTCCGAAATCTTCCAGTGCTGACCATTTTCCAACACAAAGATTTTGCCGCTTTTCCAGCCGCTGACAGTTCCGGCGATCCGGCTCTGGATCAACTCGGGCGGCCTGACCTTACGCTCCTTGACCGCTTCGTCCACGGCGGCGACCTTGGCCTTTTCGACCGCTTTCTCCACCACGCGCTGCGTGGCTCCAGTGAAGTAACCCCGCAGATAATCGTCGAGCTTTTGCCGTTCCTCGGGTGAAAGCTTCGCCATGCCCGCCGCCGCGAACTGCTCGGGGGTCAGCGCCTTTCTCACGCCGGGAAAATCCTCGGCCTTCTCGGCGGCGGTTTGCTGAGCCTGCACAGAGGCTCCCATCAAAAGAAAAACGGCGACCAGCCCGGCAAGGCCGAGGCGAACAGATGGTTGAAGAAAAGAAAATTTCATTTCAACCGCTGATCTCAGCCGAGGGGTTACCCGTAGTCAAGGCAAAGAAGAGGCCCGGCCCGAGATACACTGCGTCGTGCGGTCGCATCCTGGGCCGGGACTTCCGCTATTTAGCCCGCAGCACTTTGAAACGGCTTATCCCGCTTTCGGACGAGCGGACACCAAGAACACTAGCGGCGGATGCCGCCGAACGAAGAAATCGCCGGATCACGCCGCGACAACTGGGCACCCACGTTCAACTGGCCCGTCTGGTTGAGCTGCGGCGGGCTGTAAGCGATAAACGACGAGTTCGAGTGCACATCGCCGCCGTAACTGGTCACCACGAGAGGCAAATGCGAGCCCGTGGTGGCCACACTGGTGATGTAGATGTGCTGACGCAGTGGACGGGTGGCAGCGGCCTTTTTCTTGATCGGCACCGAAGCCGTCTTCGCGTTAAACGGGTCCGCCTTAGCGGCCACGGAACCCATCAAACCAACCACCACGAGGAGAGCGAGTGTTTTTTGCATAGGTGTATCGGGTAAACCATCTGACATTATCACCCTCAGCCCACCCATGAAAAGAAAAAAGAGGTCAGGCTTTCGCCTGACCTCTCTTTCAAGTACTTGCTGCCAAGCGTGGTTTAGAACCTTTTGGAAACCACGAAGTAATACCGGCGCTGGTACGGATCGTAGATCGAAGCGTCCGTGTTGGTCGAGTCGGGCGAACCCGCGATCCGCGAAGGACGGGCGTTCGTGACGTTGTCGATACCAAACGAGAGCTTCAGACCGTCGAGCAAGCGGGTGGTGAACATGCTTTCCGCCATCTGTTTGCTGGTGGCGACCTGCGTCTTGCCATCTTTGCCATCCTTGCCGGACTTCACGCTGTCCTTGCCGTCCTTAGGCGCAGGCACCGGGGCGTCGGCCGGGGGCGGCGGCAGGAACTCGTAGGAGAGCAGCACGTCGATCGTGTAGTAATCACGGATGATCGGCAGGTTGGTGCGTCCGAGCGCATTCAGGATGTCACTTTCCTTGTCGGGGTTGGTGCCACCGAGGCCGGGCGTCGTGTCGATCGAGATGTTATGCGCATCACGAGCGGACGGGATGTAATTGCCGAGCGCCGAGGCGGTAAAGCCACGGATCTTGTACTCGACCACCGGGGTCAGACGGTACTGCGAAACCAGGCCAGCCTGGCCCGTGTAGTAACCGATCACGTCGTCGAAGTTCGTGCCCTTGAGGGTCGAGGACTTGTATTGGAGGAAGTACGTACCATCCAAGCCGATGTTGATCTGACCGGGGTTGCCGAAGTCATGCGCGTAGTGGATACCGAAGTCCACGCCGGCGATACGCGCGCCACCCAGATTCTGCTGGTTGGCGAGCACGAAGGCGGTCGGCGCGTTACCCGCGAGTTCGCCCACCGCGAAGTTCGTCGGTCCGGTGAAAGAATCCCGATGGACGAACGAGTTGAACGGCGAAGCCTGACCGAGCTGGTTGACGCTCGTGATGGCCTGAATGGGATCAATCGAGCCGGTCAGACGGGTCTCTTCCACGTGGAAGAAGTCGCCGTTGAGCGTCAAGCCCGGTACTTGGTGGGGCGAGATGACGATGCCGGCGGTGTAGGTGTCCGCCCGGGTGCTGGCGAGGTTGGGGTTGGCCCCACCCGCGCTCTGCGCCTGTTCGGGACCGCCACCGATGTCATACGAACCGGTGAAGCCGTTGCTCGAAGGACCGCGCGTCTGGTAGATCGTCGGAGCCACGAAGCTCTTGGAGAACGTACCGCGCAGGGCGATGTCTTGGATCGGCCGCAGGGTGAAGCCCACCTTCGGCACCCAGGCACTGCCTGAGTCCGAGAAGTTTTCGAAGCGGCCCGCGCCATTGAGGTCTGCGCTGTAGACACCGGGGACGTGCATGTCAGGCGAGACGAGCGGGATCCGAGTTTCCGCGAAGAGCGCGAACACGTCACGACCGGTGTTGATGTTACCGATCGGCACGCTGCCGACGAAGACTTCCGGGCTGTCCTGAGCTTTCAGGAACTCATGGCGATACTCACCACCCACCACGAAGCCGAGGGGGCCGCCAGGCAGGGTCACCGGGAAGGTGACCAACTTGCCGTCCACACCCTGGAACTTCGATTCGAGGAAACGAATGTTGTTGCCGGTGAAGTTCTGGAGCGCCGCCGCCGGGTTATTCCGGGCGAAGAAGTCCAGCGCAGGCTGAACCACGCCACGCACCGTCGAGAACGGGCCGGCCGGCGTCAGCGTCGTGCCATCCGCATTGAAGGTCGCAGGCACCGCGTTGCCAGCCGCGTCAAACCCGCCCGCGATGGCCGCGTTCAAGTCCGACGCGATGATCAGACCCGGATTTTGGAAGGTGATCTGCTCACGACTGGTGTTCAGCGCGATTTCATAGTTGTAGTTCTTGACGATCTCGCCTTTGAATCCGGCCACAACGCGATAGAAATTCGCATCGTTGCGGAATACGCGAGCCGCCGAAGTGAAACGGTTCGCCACCAAGATGGTCCCGGCGTTCGCACCGCTGATTGTTCCCGCAAAGGGATTGAAGGGAGCGCCCGCAGGAATCACCACGCCCGTGTTGTTGGACAAGGGCTGAGCGTTCAATTGGCTCTGGCTGTAGTTGCTCGCGTACAGGAAGTCCACGAAGGCCACCACATGGTTGCCGATCAACTGCCGGTCACCCGACGCGAAGACGTTCAAGCGGTTTTGATCCAGCGTGATCGTCGTGGCGCGCGAAAGGTCGAAACCGTTCGTCGCCCGGGTCGAGGTCGCGCCAACGGCCGCGGCGCTGGCCGGGAACACGTTGATGCCACCCGTGGTGTAAACCCCTTCGAGACCGGCGTTACCCTGACCTGTAGTGGGCAGCGGGATCGATCCCGGTGCCACCACATCGTTCGGGCTGTTCACACCGGGAACTTCGGTGAACACGGCCTGGCGGAAAGCGCCGGCGGTCGTACTGGGCACGCGCAGACGAATGACGCCGGCGTAGCTGGTCGTGCCAAACGAGGGCGACGAGAAATCCCGCTGGCTATTGCGGATCGGGTCCTGATTGACGTATTCCGCACCGATGACCAAGTGGGTCTTGTCGTCACCGAAGCCAAAGATGCCGCTGAAGCGTTGATCCTTGGTATCGCCCTTCTCCGTGAAGCCGTAGCGGGTCGAGAACTCGAAGCCTTGGAATTCCTGGTCGAGGATGACGTTGATGACGCCGCCGACCGCTTCGGTGCCGTAGATGGCCGACGCACCGTCCTTGAGGACTTCGATGCGCTTGACGAGAGCGGAAGGGAAAAGGTTAACGTCCGTGAAGGCGCCGCCGCCGGCCGCCGCCGCCGAGGAATCCGTCAAACGACGGCCATCGAGGAGGACGAGGGTGGGCAGACCGTGAATCGCCACCGCGGAACCACCCAGGGTCGATCCGCTGCTGACGCTCGCGTTGGAGCTGCCGAGGTTGCCGCCGCCCGCCGAGATAGCCGGGGTGGCGCGGGTCAGCACCGAGAGCACGTCTTCCTGGCCCGTGCGGTCGCGCGCGGCCTGGTCGACGGTGTCGACGGGGGCTTCGCCGACTTCTTGGGAGGTCGGGATGTTGGAACCGGTGACGGTCACGCGGTCGGCTTCCGCCGTTTCCGGCGCCTGCGAGGTGGTCGGGTTGGACACCTGTTGTGCGGTGGCATGGCCCAAGGCGAGCAGCGAACTGCTCAGACCCAAGGTCAGCGCCAGCCTGGAAACGGGAAATTTCTTCCCGAGCAAGGATCGAATCATTGTGTGTAGTATCTGGTTTGGTTAAGGCGGTGGGCACCCTGGCAGACCTCCTCGAAGTTCTTCAAACTGACCGAACCCCGGTACGCCCGCAAAATGCCCATCGTTGTTGTGGGAAGACCCGCAACGCTGCCGTGTTTAGCCGAAATACAGAGGCAGTGTCAAAATTATTTTACGAAAAACTTTGAACGACGTGCGCAACAGGCTGTCTACCGCCCCTTTCCTGAAAGCGGCGGGTAAGCGTTTTGTAACGGTTTCGGGAGACTGTCTTGCTCCCACTGCGGGAGATAGATCCGCCGATAATGATGTCGCTGAATATATCAGCGGCCTCGCGGCTATAGCCGGAATCACCAATTCATCAACGAAAACAGGCGATCCCGGAAGATCGCCTGTTTCAATTTCGGCGGATCACCCAGCCGGATGGTAGATGCTGACTACTCCAAGGCCGCTTGCGCTGCCGCGAGGCGGGCAATCGGCACCCGGAAGGGCGAACAGCTCACGTAAGCCAGTCCGAGGCGGTGGCAGAACTTTACGCTCGTCGGCTCGCCGCCGTGCTCGCCGCAGATGCCCAGCTTGATGTCGGGGCGGGTCTTGCGGCCAAGTTCCACCGCCATCTCCATGAGTTTGCCAACGCCAATCTGGTCGATGGCCGCAAACGGATTGACCGGCAGGATTTCCATCTCCGCGTAGTGCGGCAGGAAGCTCCCGGAATCGTCGCGGCTCATGCCGAGGGTGGTCTGGGTCAAGTCATTGGTGCCGAAGGAGAAGAACTGGGCGCTCTCGGCGATCTTGTCCGCCGTGACGCAGGCGCGGGGAATTTCGATCATCGTACCGACGAGATAGTCGAGCTTCTTGCCCTTCTTTTCCCTGGCAACCTCGGCGGCCACCCGGTTGACCACGTCGATCTGGAGTTGCAGTTCGCGGGAGAAACCCACCAGGGGGATCATCACCTCGGGCTTCACTTTGATGCCCTCGGCTTGGACCTCGGCGGCGGCCTCGAACACGGCGCGCGCCTGCATCTCGCTGATTTCCGGGTAGCTCA
>CAXUHC010000064.1:15616-17328 GCA_964250705.1 uncultured Chthoniobacterales bacterium
AGGCCCAGACGGCAGCCGCGATGGCCGAGCATGGGGTTGAACTCGTGGAGTTCGCTCACGCGCTGGGCGATCTTGGCCGCGTCCACCCCGAGCTTCCTGGCGAGGTCTTCCTGCGCCGTCTTGTCGTGCGGCAGGAACTCGTGCAAGGGCGGGTCGAGGAAACGGATCGTCGCCGGGTAGCCCTTCAATTCGCGGAAGATGCCCGCGAAGTCGGCCTTCTGGTAAGGCAGCAGCTTGGCGAGGGCAGCACGGCGGCTGGTCTCGTCTTCGGCGAGGATCATCTCACGCATGGCGTCGATGCGGTCGCCCTCGAAGAACATGTGTTCGGTGCGGACGAGGCCCACGCCCTTCGCGCCGAACGCGACGGCGTTGGCGACCTGATCCGGCGTGTCGGCGTTGGTGCGGATGTCGAGCTTGCGGAACTGGTCCGCCATCTTCATCAGCGCATCGAACTGCTGGAACGCGAGGCTGTTCTTGCCGTCGAGCGTCTTGGAGACGAGCACCTGCACGACCTCGGACGGCGCGGTTTTGACCTCACCCGCGAACACTTCGCCGCTGGTGCCGTCGATGGAAATGAAGTCGCCTTTCTTGAGGACGGTGTCCCCGGCGGTGACGGTCTTCTTGCCGTAGTCGATGACGAGATTGCTCGCGCCGCAGACGCACACCTTGCCCATCTGCCGGGCCACGAGCGCCGCGTGCGACGAGACGCCGCCGCGCGCCGTGAGGATGCCCTCGGCGGCGATCATGCCGCGCAGGTCTTCCGGGCTGGTTTCGACGCGCACGAGCACGACCTTTTCGCCGCGGTGCGCCATTTCGACGGCTTCTTCCGCGTTGAACACGATCTTGCCGCTGGCAGCGCCCGGACCGGCGGGCAGACCCTTACCGATGACCTTCGCGCCCTTGGCGGACGCGCGGTCGAAGATCGGCGCGAGAATCTGGCTGAGCGAATCCGCCGGGATGCGCTTCACGGCGTCTTCCTTGGAGATGAATTTTTCCTTTACCATCTCGACGGCGATGCGGACGGCGGCCATGCCGGTACGCTTGCCGTTGCGGGTCTGGAGAATGTAGAGACGGCCATCCTCGATGGTGAACTCCAGGTCCTGCATGTCGCGGAAATGTTTCTCCAGCGTGTCGCGGACTTTCAGGAGCTGCTTGTAGCTGGCGGGCATCTCGTCGCCGAGCTGGATGACAGGTTTGGGTGTGCGGACACCGGCCACCACGTCCTCACCCTGGGCGTTGATGAGATACTCACCGTAGAACACCTTTTCGCCCGAGGCCGGGTCGCGGGTAAACGCCACACCGGTCGCGGAGGTCTCGCCCATGTTGCCGAAAACCATCGTCTGCACGTTGACCGCCGTGCCCCATTCCGCCGGGATGCCGTATTTGCGGCGGTACACGATGGCACGGTCGTTCATCCAGCTTCCGAACACGGCTCCGACCGAACCTTTTAACTGTTCGCGCGGGTCCTGCGGGAAACTCTTGCCGGTGCGTTCCTTGATGAGATCCTTGAAGGACTGGACCATCTGCTTGAGGTCTTCGACGCTCAGGTCGCTGTCGAGTTCGACCCCGGCGGCATGCTTGATCTCTTCGATGACGACCTCGAAAGGCTCGTGGTCCTCGCCCGGCCGCTTCTGGACACCCATGACCACGTCGCCGTACATCTGGAGGAAGCGGCCGTAGCTATCGTAGGCGAAGCGCGGGTTCCGGGATTT
>CAXUHC010000065.1:0-17200 GCA_964250705.1 uncultured Chthoniobacterales bacterium
CGTTGGGAAACTGTCCGACGGCGCGATGCGGACAGGCCGATGTCGCGCGTCGCGAGGACGGGGCAACGTCGAGGTCCGCGGTCCGCGTCAGACGACGCCCGCTTTTTTGAGCGTTTTGTACGCTCCGTTCTTCGAGACGGTTTTCAAGGCGCGAGCGGTCAGCTTGACCTTGACGAACTTGCTGAGTTCGGGCACCCAGATGCGGCGCTCTTTCAAGTTAGGCGTAAACACACGCTTGGTGTTCGCGGTGACGTGCTGGCCGATGCCGCCCTTTTTCTTCGCCAGACCGCGGCGGTGGATAACGTGACCGCGACTGGGACGCGCGCCGGTGATCGTGCAAACTTTCGACATATAAACGGGTGTTTTTGGAACGGCCAACGTGCTTTGCGTCGCGCCCCGGGTCAAGCGGTTTTTCTCGCAGCGGTGTAAAGCGTCCAACACCGGATGAAACCGGGCGCGAAATCGTCCGGATGGGCCGCGATCCACCCGGTCACCACCGCCCTCGGGAAAAAGCCGCCCCATTCGATTTCCGCCGCTGGCCAGCGGAACGGTCCGTCGTGCCGGACGCCGTAGAGACGGATAAACTCCCAGCCGGTTTCGACGCTGGCAGGCAGCCGGCCCAATTCCTCCAAAGGCAGCTCGTCGGCAATCGCAGCGGGCAGCCCCAATTCTTCGGAAAGCTCCCGCCGGGCTGCCGCGTCGTAGGTCTCGCCGCTGTCCAGGTGGCCCGCCGCGCTTGAATCCCATTTTCTCGGATGCTTGTCCTTCCAGGGCGAACGCTTCTGTAAAAACAGCTCGCCCGCCGCATTGAACACGAGCATATGGATCGCGCGGTGCCGGAGATCCTCCGCGTGTACCCTGCCGCGCGAGGCTGTGCCGACGACCCGATCCTCGGCGTCCACCACGTCGAAGGTCTCCCCTTGAGCATCCTGCGCCGCCGCTGGTTCGACCGGACGCACCACGTTGGACAACGCGATCCACTGGTGCAGGCTCAGTTCCTCACCGCGAACCGTCTTTTTGACGCCGATCACCCCGGCAAGTTGCGGCCAGGACAAGCCATTCTCCCCCGTAAGAAAAGGCCGTAATAAATTTCCCAATTGCTTGCGCCGCTGGGAGAAACCGGCGCGGACGAGCTGATCGAACATCGGCACGTCGCAGGCGGGCAGTTCACCGGGTCCGCGAGGCGTCAGCGAAATCAGGGCCGACTCCACTTTCGGCTCCGGCAGGAACACGCTGGCAGGCATCGTCCGCAGCAATTCTACGCGCCAGCGGCGTCCCACGATGACGCTGAGAATGCCGTAATCCTTGGTGCCCGGACCAGCGGCGGCGATGCGCTCCGCCAATTCGCGTTGAAGCAGAAAAATCGCTCTGGTCACCGGCGCGTCGGGCGAGGTGAAATGAAAAAGCAGCGGCGTCGAGATGTAGTAAGGCAGATTGCCGAACACCTTGACCGGGCGTTTCGGCCAGAGGGTCCGCACGTCAAAATCCAGGGCGTCCATGTGTTCAACGCGCAGCCGCGTTTCGTCGGCGAACCTGGCCCGCAGGTGGCCAGCCAGGCGACCGTCCTTTTCGAGCGCGGTCACCCGGGCACCGGTTGCCAGGGCGGCCCCGGTCAGCGCACCCAGGCCGGGACCGATTTCCAAGAGTTCATCGCCCGCCGACGCTCCCAGCTGCCCGACGATCCAGCGGGCAAGGTTCTGATCGTGCAGAAAATTTTGTCCGAGCGTCTTGGAAGGGGTGACTGCCAACTCCGACAAAGCGGCCCGGATGTCGGAAAGTTTCACTTCGGAACGGGTGCCACGATGTTACTTGGCGGGTTTATCCGGCAGTTCTTTCCGGCGGTTCAGCAGATGGAAAAAGCCTTGCCCGGGCCGTTGCGAGCGTTGAAACAGCTTGCGGGCCTCCGCCAGATTCACGCCTTCAATATAGTAGGCGGTCGCCGCCCGGCCAATCGCGTAGGTGCCGCTCGCCGCCACGAATCCGCTGATCGCGTTGCCGACGCCCGGCAGCAGGAGCTTGGCGGCGGCGCGGATGGCGGCCCGTGCGCCCTCGCGCAAGACCAGCCCCACGCCAACGTTGATGCCCATGGTCCCGAGAAACTCCGTGGCCAACTTGAAACTCAGTTCGCGCCCGCTGATGTAGATGATCCCGGCGACCATCGCCAACTGGAAGGTGATCAGAAACGGCAGGTCCGCCAGCGGGATAGGTTGCGCGCCGAGCGCCGCGCTGATGGCGGCCAGGGATTTCACGAGGGTCTGCGCAATCTTGGCCTGCGCCTCTTTCGCCCCGGACAACCGCGCCATTTCCAGCCGCGCTTCGTTGGGCAACTCGGCCACGAGGACATGCACCAGTTCGCTGATGTGGAAGCGGCGGTCGCTTTCGGGATCGAACGTGCCGTCCATGCGGAAACGCATGAACGTCGCCACGTCGAGGGCCGGGGCCATGTGCTGCGCGACCTTCGGGCGCGAAACCATCGCCACTTGCAAACGGGCGCGGGCCGCGTCCATGTCCGGCGCACTCAACTCCTGCTCGCTGGAATTGACCACGAGACCAAGCACGCAGGGATGCGTCTGGTGTACGCGCCCGGTCAGGTCGAGAAACGCTTCGAGACGATCCAGATCGGCAGAAAGGGTTGCGGGAATTTCGGCGGCGGCAGAAAAATCCGTGAGAAACAGGAAAAGGTCCGGCGGCTCGGTGGTCAACGCGGCTTGCACGACATCGGTCGTCGTCCCGCCGGTTTGCGCCCGGGCGTCCAGCAGGCGCAATACCCCCCGGTCCGCGTGGGAAAATTCCTGCCAGCCCGACGAAACGGGCATCGCGTTGGCGGTGTCCGCCTGCGCGAACGGCGCGACCGGGGCGGTGAAGATCGCGTTGAACAACCCGGCGCTGCTCGCTTCCGGGTCGCCGGTCAGGACGATTCGCGGCGCGCGCTGGCGCAAAAACAGATCCTTGAGCGGAGTTACTTCCTGCAAGATCGGCTTTTGCACGGACCCCGGCAGCTTGCCGACAAAACTTTCCAGCTTCTCGAAAACGTGCAGGAAAGAGGATTTCGCTTCCATGTGGCGCGTTATTTCTTGAGTGCGGACAACACCTGATCGGCGTGCTCGTCTGGCTTGACCCGCCGGAAAATCGCCTCGATGCGGCTGTCCGGTCCGATGACGAAGGTCGACCGCTCGGTGCCCATCGACGTGTTGCCGTTCCACGTCTTCTCCACCCACACTCCGTAGGCCCGCACGATGTCCCCGCTCTCGTCGCTGAGCAGCGGGAACGGCAGCCCGTACTTTTCAATGAACGCGCGGTGGCTTTCGAGCGGATCGATGCTCACGCCGAAGACGGCGGCATCCGTGCTCTGAAAATCCGGCCAGCGGTCGCGCAAGCCGCACGCCTGCGCCGTGCAACCGGGCGTGTCGTCCTTCGGATAGAAATACAGGATGACGTGTCGACCGGCAAAGTCTTCGAGGCGGACGGTTTGGCCTTCGCCGTAAGCGCCGCCGAGCGCGAGCGTCGAGAACGCAGGCGCGGGGTCTCCAATTTTCAATTCTGCTTCCATAAATGGCGGCTTCCAGATTAGCCGGTGTCGACAACATAAGCGCTTTGGGACGCGTGACAAATTCGTTGCGGTCTCCGCACAGGAAATGCTTGTCACGCGTGAGCATTTCCGATATTTTCCGACGTAGCCATATTCATGGTTTCATTCACCCCTTACCCCACCAAAGCGCTCCACCTCGGTGGTGTTTAGCGCGAAATTATGTTGAGATTCCCTGTCTCGGATCAGAAGCAGGAGGATTTGAACGGGCGGATGCGTCAGCTCCGGCTCGTGGAAGGAGAAATCGAGGAAAGTTACTTCAAGGCTTCCAGCCCCGGCGGCCAGAAAGCCAACAAAACGGGCACGGGCGTCAACCTGTTGCACCGGCCCACCGGCATCCGTGTCCGCTGCCAGCGCGAACGCAGCCAGGGGATCAACCGATTTCTCGCCCGGCGATTGCTGGTCGAGGAACTTGAAGCCCGCGTGCACGGCAAGACCCGCCACGAGGTCAAGGCCGAACAGTTGCGCGAGGAGAAGGACCGGCGGCGCGGCTCGCGCAAGAAACAGCCTTGTTCCACGGCGGAACCCGCGCCCGGATTGGGCAGCGTGTTCGACATCGCGCGGGCGATGAACGCGTATTACTTGCGCCCGTTAACGGGTTAGGTTGAGGGAGGGAGGAGCGTCGCTGCTCCTTGCTGACTCGTGCAACGGCGTGCGGAAATCGGAGGGGCAGCGGCGCGAGCAGGCCAACTCCATTCCCTTTTCGGGTGGTCTGCGCACGCGGCTTTTCCATTACGCCCCACGCACGACGGGTAAGTCGGGGAGGAGCAGAGACGCTCCTCTACCTTGTTTTGGAGCTGCTCAACGCGCGATCAGTCGTCCTGCCAACTGTGCTTCCAGATGCGGCGTGAGCGCGACGCGATGCGACGGGCCCGCCTGCATCAACAAACGCTGGCCATCCGCGCGCAGAAATTCCAGTTCGACCGGACTTTCGCCCGGCGATGCTGCCAAAATATCGCGCAACCGTCCGAGTTCATCGGGCCGCAGGCTTTCCATCTCGAAACGCAGTCTCACCGGACCGGCTTTGATCTCGGGCTCGGCTTTCGGCGCTTTGAGCAGCGTCACCTCGTTGACCACCACCCGCGTTTCCTCGTCGCGCTGACTCACCTTCCCTGCGATGGACACGATCTGACCGGGTTCCAGGAGTTTGTTGCATTTGTTGAACACCTCGTTCCACACCATCGCTTCCACGCTCCCGCTGAGGTCTTCCAGGATGATGATGGCAAAAGGTTTGCCGTCTTTCTTGGCAAATTTGCGTGAAACTTCGCTCAACGAGCCGGCGGCGCGGAACTCCGTGCGGTCTTCCAACGTGCCGAGTTGGATGATCGGCGTAAAACGCCCGCTTTCGAGCATCTTGCGGTAGGGATTGAGCGGGTGTCCGGAGACGTAAAACCCGAGAAGCTCCTTTTCGGCGGCCAGTTTTTCCGCTTTGGTCCACGGGACGCATGGGGCCGCCGCCCGCGAAACGGTCGCAGGCTCGGTGGCGGACGGCGCGAGAAAATCATCGAACATCGACGCCTGGCCGCTCGCGCGGTCCCGGTGCGAACTGGCGGCGCTTGCCATCACGGTGTCGATCTGCGCGAACATCTCCGCACGCTCGCGGCCCGTGAAGTCAAACGCGCCGCAACGAATGAGACTTTCCAGGATTTTCTTGTTCACCGCGCGGCTGTCGAGCCGCGCACAGAAATCCTCGACTGATGCGAACGGGCCTTTGCGGTCGCGCTCCTCCACGGCGGACGCCATCGCGCCAGCGCCGACGTTCTTGATGGCCGCCAGGCCGAAGCGAATGCCGCAACAATCCTTGCACGCATCATCCGTGACCGCGCCGGTGTCCGCGATGTCGTGGTCGAGACGCGTGGCGGTCGCGGTATTTTCTGGCGCGAATTTCAGATGGCTATGGTTCACGTCCGGCGGGCAGATCGGAATCTTCATCCGCTGACATTCCGAAACGAAAATCGCGATTTTATCCGTGTCGTTGACCGCGTTGCTCAACAGCGCCGACATGAACTCGACGGGATAATTCGCCTTCAAAAACGCGGTGCGCCAAGTGATGAGCGCGTAGGCGGCCGCGTGGCTCTTGTTGAAACCGTAGCCCGCAAATTTTTCCAGCAAGTCGAAGATCGCGTTGGCTTTTTTCTCGTCGATGCCGTTCACCTCCGCGCAGCCTCGGGTGAAGTTGACGCGCTCCTTGGCCATCTTTTCCTTGTCTTTTTTGCCCATCGCGCGCCGCAGCAAATCGGCCTGGCCGAGCGAGTATCCGGCGAGCACGTTGGCCGCGCGCTGCACCTGCTCCTGATAGATCATGATGCCGTAGGTGTCGGCGCAGACCTGCTTGAGCAACGGATGCTCGTACTTCACTTTGACCATGCCTTTCTTGCGGCGGATGTAATCGGGGATCAGGTCCATGGGACCCGGCCGGTAGAGCGACAAAATGGCAGTGATGTCGTCGATCCCGCTGATGTCGAACTGCTTGCAGACGCTGGTCATCCCGCCGCTTTCCAACTGGAACACGCCGACCGTCTCGCCTCGGTTGAGCATCTCGGCGGTCTTCTGATCCTCGAACGAGATGGTTTCTAGGTCGAAGGCCGGTGCGCGCTCGTGGATGAGATCAAGTGCGTCTTCGATCAGGGTCAGCGTTTTCAGACCCAGGAAATCCATCTTGAGCAGGCCCAGATCGTTGAGCGGCCCGCCCGCATATTGCGTGATGACCTGCTCTTCCTTGTCTCGCGCCAGCGGGATGAATTCGTCCAGGTCGCGGTCCCCGATGACGACCCCGGCGGCGTGGACGCCCGTGCCCCGGGTCAGCCCTTCGAGGATCGTCGCATATTCCCACACCTGCCGGGTGGCTCCCTCGGTCTCGATGGCCTTTTTGAGGTCGGGATTTTTCTCGGCGGCGAGCGCCAGCGGCAGCGGCTTGGCGGCCTCGATGGGGATCATCTTGGAAAGCCGGTCGCCGTCGCCGTAGCTCATGCCGAGCACGCGGCAAACGTCCTTGAGCACGGCCTTGGAAGACAGCGTGCCGAACGTGACGATCTGGCTAACCGCCTTGTGCCCGTACTTGTTGCGCACGTACTCAATGACCTCGCCCCGGCGTTCCATGCAGAAGTCGATGTCGATATCCGGCGGGCTGACGCGCTCGGGATTGAGGAAGCGCTCGAAGATCAACCCGAAGCGCAACGGGTCGATGTCGGTGATGCCGAGAATGTACGCCACCATCGAACCGGCGGCGCTTCCCCGGCCCGGACCGACCGGGATCCCCTTTTGCTTCGCGTAATGGATGAAATCCCAGACGATGAGGAAGTAACTGGTGAACCCGGCTTTTTCCATCACGCTCAGCTCGTATTCCATGCGCTGAACGAGCGCGGGATCGTCCCCTGCCCGCTCGCCGTAACGGTGGCGCAGCCCCTGCCAGCATAGCTCACGCAGATATTCCTCGCGGGTCTTGCCCGCCGGGGGCTGGTAGGCGGGATATTTCGAAGTGGTGAAATCGAGCTTGAGATCGCATTTTTCCGCGATGCGCAGCGTGTTGTCGCACGCCTCGGGGAACTCGGAAAAAAGCGCGCGCATTGCCTGCGGCGACTTGAAGTAGAGCTCCGGCGAGTAGCGCATCCGCTTCTCGTCGTGGACCATCGCGCCGGTGCCGATGCAGATCATCACGTCGTGCGCCTCGTGGTGCGCGCTTTCGAGAAAATGCACGTCGTTGGCGGCCACCAACGGCAGGTCGAATTCCTTGGCGAGCGACACCAGGCCGACGTTGCACTTCCGCTGCAACTCCATGTGGTGATCGTGCATTTCCACGTAGAAATCGCCGGGCGCAAAGATATCGCGCAAACTCGCCATCGACTCGCGCGCCTTGCCCATCTGGTCGGCCATGAGGTGACCGTTGATCTCGCCTTTCAGGCAGCCGCTCAACGCGATGATCCCGGTCGAGTGCCTGGCCAGGAGTTCTTTGTCGACCCGCGGTTTGTAATAATAGCCTTCCAGGTATGCGGCGCTGACCAGTTTGACCAGGTTGTGATAACCGATTGCATCCTTGGCCAGCAACGTGAAGTGGCTGGCGGCGTCCTTGGCCGAAGACGCCTTCTTGTCGTGCATCGAACCGGGCGCGAGGTAGACTTCGCAACCGATGATCGGCTTGATGCCTTCCTTGTTGGCGGCGTTGTAGAACTCGATGGCGCCGAACATGTTGCCATGATCGGTCATCGCCACCGCGGGCATCCCGAAGCCCTTGGCTTTGTTCATCAACTCCTTGATCCGCACCGCCCCGTCCAAGAGCGAATACTGGGTGTGCAGATGGAGGTGAACGAACGAATCGGCAGCGGCGGCGGGAGCGTCTGGCATCAGGCCATCAACTTACGATTTTCGGGCCGGGTTGTCCAGACAACAGCAGACCTTCTTCGCTCGAAACCTCAAGATGTAGCTGCCACGCGAGGCCACCCTGCTAAATCTAGCGGACAGCAGGCCAGGCTGATCGTCGAAGACCGTTCAGCGTTTCCGCCAAATCCCGGCCCGGCTGACGCTCCACTGGAATTTCCGCGAGTGCTCGCGGATCAAAAAGGGCTGCTCCAACGAGCGGACAAAATCAAAATCCGGCACTAGTTTCGCGCGCAGAACGTCGAAGCTGCTCACCCGTTCGCCAGCCCGTTCATATCCGCCAAGCCAATGGCCCGTCGGCGTGTACTCCTCCAGCCACGTGAAAGGCGACGCGATCACGAGTTGCGCCCCGGGGTTCAGCAGGCCGGGCAGTTGATCAAGACAACGCTGCGGTTCCGGCAATCGGTCGATCAAATTGATGAGCAAAGCCGCGTCGAATGTCCCCAGATCGGGCCGCAACGCACAGGCATCACCGGTTTCAAACCGTACTCGCTCGCGGGCGATTCCCGGCGGCACCCGCGCCGCCAGCGGCGTCACGAGATGGCCTTCGTCCGTGCGCGAATATGCCAGCGCACCCCCAGCCCGCAGTGCGTCCGCCGCCCGGATGAAATTCGCGGAGAAGTCGATCCCCACGACCTCCCGGTAATGCCGCGCCAACTCGAAGCTCGACCGCCCCACCGCGCAACCCAGGTCGAGCGCGCGTCCGGCCAACGGCAAGGACGCGAGGTCAAGACATTCGCTCACCACCCGCACGGCGAAATCCAGCGCCGCCGACGGACCGAACGGCCACGGCAAAACTTCCTCCGGCGTTCCGTAATGAAACAGGAGGTATTCCGACAGCAGCCGGTCGGTCTCGTAGGGATTGATGGGCATCACTCCGCCGCGATCAGCCGGAGCAGGTAGTTCGTCGGCTGGTAATTTTCGATCACCGTGACCGACTCACCGTTGCGCCGCATCAGCACGCGCTCGCCGATGATCTCCGGCGTCTTGGTCGGCGAGTACAGAATGTCGTCGTGCGTGGCGTTACCCTTGTGCTCGAAGCGGTCGGGCGTGATGCCGCCGCCGAGATGATCGCTGCGACCGGTGGCGATGTGGAACGTGCCGAAAATCTTCTCGTCCTGGATGTCGCGGCCTGAAACCGGCAGCATCTGCGTGCCGAAGCCGAGTTCGCCCAGTTCGCCGGTGGCGGGATCGGCTTTCAGTTTTTCACGGTGGGCGGCGACCACCTTTTCGTCGCCCTGGAGCAACGTGGCGTCCACCACGCGGCCATCCCGTACGGTCATCAGGCCCAGCGTGCCGTCCTCATATTTCATGGGGAATTCGCCCTCCGCGCCCGTGGGCACGAAATAAACCTCCCCTGCCGGGAGGTTCGCCACATCGGGGCCGCCCCGACAGAGGCCATGGCTCTTTTGTGCCTCCTGTCCGCCGAGATCAAGACGCAAGCGGTACGTTTTTCCGCTATAACCGAAGTCGATTTCCACCGATTCGGCACGGGTCAAACCGAGGCGCAGTTTTTCCGCCTGCTTGCTGACCTCATCGTAATCCACCGATAAGCCCGACGCCAAGATCACCGGGTTGACCCCGTGCAGCGTGGCCCCGCGGAAACCGTACTGCTTGGCGAACGCCGTCAGCGGCGCGGTCGCAGAATACGTCGAAATACAAAGGATGATTTTGTAGTTCGGATAAATGTCGCGTTCCAGGCTCAGCTGGCGCCCCTCGGCATCCACGGCGAGGTCGGGCAGGTCGAGGTTGCTGCCGCCGGTGATTTTATAGGCATACATCTCGCCGCCGCTCAGGCCCAACTCGGCCAGCACGCCGTTTTTCAGCCCCTGTTGGAAGGTTTCGGAAGCGATTTTCTGGATCGTGAGCTTCGGGTCCGCCAGAAAAGCGTAATCCTTCATGCTTTGGGGGTCGGGCAGGTCGATCAGGATCGCCACCTTTTCATCGGTGTGCGGAGCGAAGACGGTGCGCAACAGGCGGGTGAGACTAAACGGCGGGAACGCATGGGCCGCGGTGGCTGTAATCGTGGAGGTGGAAGGCTCTTCAGCAAGGATGTGCATAGGTAGTTCGTGGTCCTGAATGATACACACGGCAACATCGCCGGACCTTCTAACTTACTTCGACATTGAACAGTCAGCAACTATCAGGGTTTACCTTATTACCAAGCGGATGTTGCGGCCTGGTGTTCGAGCTGCGTCTGCGCCGATTTCTCCAGCTTCGGAAAGAAATTCAGCCCGGTCCGACCTTCAATCTCGCCGATGCTCGTGACGTAACGATCCAACGAACCGCTGCCGGGCGCGTCCTGATCCATGACGAATCCCTCCGCGCGCACGCCGCCTTCGTGTTTTTGCAGCACGATCATGTAAAACGCCTGCGGGACGGGTACTTTATTGCGCAATCGCTGGAGCCGATCCTCGGGGCCGAAAATCGGGCCGTCGAGCACCCACACCTGGCCGTAGCGTCCGGTGTAATTGTCGGCGATGCGGGCCTCCAGGTCCTTCCATAGCCCCGCGTTGAGCCGGTGCCGCTGCGGACAGACGTTCGACATTTTGAACGTCTCCTCCTGTGCCGCCACGCCGAAACGCGTGCCGATGGCGAAGTTCGGCGCCATGTGGCCCCGGTCGTAACCGCTGGAGTTGTAATCGCCCGGTTCGACCCGCGCCAACGTGCGGGGATCGAGAAAAAAGCTCGATGGACGTTTCGGCGGCTTCGGGTGGCCCGGCATGTCGAACACCCGGTAGCCGACCCACGCGGGATTCGCCAGATCGTCGCAATAGCCGACCGTGTACGCCGCGTTACGGAGAACGCGCAACGCGTGGGGAAAGCTCGTGCGTTCCGGCTCGCCCGCGAGCAACGGCCCGTCGCCGGTGGCAACTTGCGTCTGCACAAACGGACGGTGGAAATACTGCGTCCAGATGTCCCAGATCACCTCGGTGACCTTGATCCGCTTGTGCTGCTGCGAATAGTTGCCGACGAGTTGGGCGATCTCGTGTTTGCGCTCGCGCGGCTGGAACAGCCACCATCCACCCGTCAGCACGACGCACGACGCCACTACCGCAAAGCTCGCTTTCGCCGCTTTCTGCGGGCCGCCCCGCCCATCGGCAAAAAATGCGGCCACCAGCCGCAGCACGAGGTCGAGCGGATTAGGGTTGGCGGGCGGGCGTCGGTTGGGAGGCATAGGACGACCTATAGCACAACACCGCCTCCGACCGCGCCGCGTTCTCGATGACAGCCGCGCCAGCGGCTTCCAGCAAGGTAGGGAGGAGCGTCCCTGCTCCTCCCTAATCTACCCAATGTGCGTAGGTATAGAGGGAAAGCTGCGTGCACAGAACCCGCCGTAAGCGGAGGGCGCTTGCCTGCTCGCGCCGCTGCCCCTGTGGTTTCAATACACGTTGCGCAAATCGGGGAGGAGCAGGGACGCTCCTCCCTACCCCTGCTTCGGAGGCCGCCGGCGCGGCTACCCGCCCGCCGCGCCCTCGCCGCCGGGCTTGGTCATCTCGACGGGGTCGAGCGCCGCGCGGAGTTCCGCTTCCGGCAGCACCTGCTGCTCCTCGCAAAGCTGCCGCACGGTCTTGCCGGTTTTCGCGCTTTCCTTGGCGATCTCGGCGGCGCGGTCGTAGCCGATGATCGGCGCGAGGCTCGTCACCATCGCCATGCTGTATTCGACCAATTCGGCGCAATGCTCCGTGTTGGCCTCGATCCCCAGCACACACTTCTCGGTGAACGCACGCACGGCGTTGCTCAGGATGCGGACATTTTCCAGGAAATGATGCGCCAGCACGGGCATCATCACGTTGAGTTCAAAGCTGCTGCCTGCCGCCGCGGCCCAGGTGATCGTCGCGTCCGAGCCGAACACCTGCGCGCAGACCTGCATCAGCGCCTCGCACATCACCGGATTCACCTTGCCCGGCATGATCGAACTGCCCGGCTGCGTGGCCGGAAGCGCGATCTCGCCAAATCCGCAACGCGGGCCGCTGCTCAGCCAGCGAACGTCGTTGGCGATCTTGAAAAGACTGACCGCGACCGTCTTGAGTTGTCCGCTCGCCTCGACGATGCCGTCCTTGGACGATTGTGCTTCGAAGTGATCCGCCGCCTCGCGGAACGGCACGCGCGTGCTTTTGCTCAGGTGGGCGATGGCCAGACGCGGAAAATCCGGGTGGCAGTTTAGCCCCGTACCGACCGCCGTGCCGCCCAAAGGCAACTCTTCCACGGCGCGCAACGCCCCCAGCACCCGCGTCTTGCCGCTCTGCACCTGCCGCGCGAAGCCGCCGAATTCCTGGCCCAGACGCACCGGCGTGGCGTCCATGAGATGGGTCCGCCCGATCTTGATCACGTCCCAGAACTCACGGGACTTTTCGGCCAGCGCTTCGTGGAGTTCCTGCAACGCGGGAATCAGGTCGTTCTGGAGCGTTTCCGCCGCCGCGACGTGGATCGCCGTGGGGATCACGTCGTTGCTCGACTGCCCCATGTTGACGTGATCGTTCGGATGCACCGGCCTCTTCGAGCCGATGGGTTCCCCGGCAAGCTGCGAGCAACGGTTCGCCAACACCTCGTTGGCGTTCATGTTCGTGCTGGTGCCGGAGCCGGTCTGGAAGATGTCGATGGGGAAATGCTCGTCGAGTCCCCCGGCGATCAGTTCGTCAGCGGCCTGGTCGATCCAGCGCGCCTGCGCCGCGTCGAGCTTGCCGAGTTCCTGGTTGGCGCGGGCGGCGGCCTGTTTGACCAGGCCGAGCGCGCGCAGGAACGAGCGACCGAAACGATAGCCGCTGACCGGAAAATTGAGGACGGCGCGCTGGGTGGTCGCGCCATAGAGGGCGGCGGAAGGCACGGGCATTTCGCCCATGCTGTCCTTCTCGGTGCGGGTGGCCGGGGTCGTCATCGGGGGGGGAGACGGCGTGGCGTCGGTTCGGAGCCGGAACAGAGTTAGCGGGCTCGCGAATCGGCGGGGACCTGGCGGTTCTTGCGGCTCTTGGGGCCCTGGCCGTTGGCGCCGTTGGGACGGTTGCCGTTGCTGGCCGGCGACGCCACCGCATCCTTGTGGAACACCGTGATGAACATCGGCGGCACGTTGATGAGGCAATACTCGCTGTCGGCGCGCGGGAAGATGTCCGGCACGCAATGGGCGCGCAGTTCGTTGGTCACCTGATAAATGATGAAGTCGCCGCCCGGGACCAGTGAATCGTAAGTATTCTTGAGCACCTGACGCTTCTTGTTGATCTCCAGGATGCTGAACGGGATGCCGGACAGCACGTAGTCGCAATGGGAAAGGTTCTGGCGCGCCAGTTCCGCGGGCAGCGTGGCGCAGTCGCCGCAGATCACCGTGACCCGCGAATCGTGCGCGAACTGCCGTTCCAATTCCTGGCAGAACTCCGGGTCGAGTTCGAAGAGCAAAAACTTCGATTCCGGATGCGCGCGCTTGAGCATCTCGCGGGTGTGGCAGCCTTCGCCGGGGCCGTACTCGGCCACCACGACGGGGCGGGAGAGGTCCATCTTGTCGGAAACCCGGCGGATCATGGTCTGCGAACTGGGCATGATTGAGGCCACCTGCATGGGGCGCTGCAAAAACCGGATCAGAAACAGGGCGAAAGATGGCATGATAGGAATAGGTTCTTCGGCGGGCACTTTGACAGATCATGGCGTCTTGTCCAGTCTTGGAATGCAAGCCGCCCCACGTTCCCCGTCCGCTGAAAGGAGCTTTGATCTATTCGTTTCCTTCGCCGTTGGTGAATGGCTCTATCTGCCGCCGAACATCCAGCGGCAGATGAGGATCGACACCACGACGCCGGTCAGATCGGCGATCAGACCCGCGGCCACGGCGTGCCGGGTGCGGCGCACGGCCACCGAGCCGAAATACACGGCAAGCACGTAAAATGTGGTCTCCGTGCTGCCGAAAATGGTCCCGGCCGTCCGCACGATCAGCCCGTCAGGATTGAAGTGGTTGAGCAGGTCCACGAAAATCCCCTGGGTTCCTCCCCCGCTGAGCGGACGCATCAACACCAGCGGCAGCAGGTCCGCCGGAAAACCGATCCAGTCGAGAAACGGGCGGCAACGCTCCGTGAGCAGGCGCAGGCCGTCGCTGCCTCGAAACATGCCGATGGCCATCAGCATCGAAACCAGAAAAGGAACGATCTTCAGGGCGACCTGCACCCCTTCGCGGCTCCATCCACAAATTCCGAGTAAACTTTCAGGCCGCGCAGAGCGGCGTAAAGCGGGAAAAAAGCCAGCATCAAAGGAATGGCCATCAGTGAAATCGTGCTGACGACGGCCAGAAAGGGTTGTCTGGCGATGGCGTCGCCGGGAGAATGAACCATGAAAAACGCTTCGTGGACGAAAACCGCCGCCGTGAGCAACCCGAAGATTCCCAAGACGATCCAGCCGCCTCTGACCATCGGCGGTACCGGCGCGGTCTCCTCCGGCGTTTCCTCCGGCAGCGATGCGCGTTGCATTTCGTCCTCGCGCGTGCCCCGGGGGGCCAGCGCGAACACGGGCAGTCTTTGCAAAAACTTCGCGGAAGCGACGCCGACCACACACGCGCAGGAAGTCGCCACGAGTGCCGTGCCGACGATGGCCGTCGGCTCCTTGGCACCCTTGGCCGCGAGCAAGGCGACGACCGTGGCCGGGATCAACTGCACGCTACTCGTATTGATCGCCAGGAACGTGCACATGGCGTTGGTCGCGGTGCCCGGCCGCGGATTGATCCGTTCCAGGTACGCCATCGCCTTGAGGCCCATGGGGGTGGCGGCGTTGCCCAGCCCCAGCATGTTGGCGGCGACGTTCATCACCATGGCGCCCATCGCCGGATGGTCCGGCGGGACGTCCGGGAAGAGGAATCGCATGACGGGCCGCAAGGCCCGGGCGAGCACATCCACCAGACCGGAACGCTCGGCCAGGCGCATGATTCCCATCCAGACCGCCAGCGTGCCCACCAGCGGCAGGATCACGTCCACGACGGCGGACTTCGCCCCGTCGAGCGCGCCCTTGGTCACCTCCGGCAGATGTCCGTTCCAAGAGCCGATCCCGACCGAAACGAGGATCAAGGCTAGCCAGATAGAGTTGAGCATCGGGCGGAAAAAGGAAGGGTCACCGTCCAGCGATGCGCACCGGGATCGGCTCGCCCAGAAATCGAGGGCGCGTGTGCAACACCCACAGGTCCAGGCACGCCTTGAGGTCGGCCCCGCACTCGCGCACCCGCGTTTTCAGGGACGACCGTACGTCCACGTCGCGCGAGGGGAAGGCAATGGCGTCGATGCCCTGGTGGCGCGCGAGGAAGACGGCGCGGTAAACGTGGAACCGGTCGGTAATGACGGTTAGCCGGGTCTGCCCGAACACCCGCCGGGCGCGCATCACGGAGTCCAGGGTGCGGAAACCGGCGTCGTCGAGGGTCATGGCCTGCGGTGGCACGCCGAGTTTGGCGAGCGCGGCCTGCATGTCGGCGGGTTCGTCGTAGCCGCGCGTGCCGTTGTCGCCGGTCAGCAGGAGGTGGCGGACCTTGCCTGCGTGGTAAAGCTCGGCGGCCGCCGCCATCCGGTTGTCGAAATGTGGGTTGCGCTCGCCTTTCGCGGTGAGCGGCGAGGTACCCAGCACCAGACCCACGTCGTTGACCGGCACCGTCGCCGGATCATCGAACACCCGCTGGCGACTGGAACGGTGGACCACCCAGACCGAGGCAACCGTCGCCACGGCAAGACCGATGGCAAACAGGGCGAGCGCGCAGACGATGGACAGCTTTTTCCTCCTCATTCACCTGCTTATAGGCAGGCGTCTGCGTTTTGGTCGAGCAATCCTTCCTCCGAAACCCAACGCGGCTCCTTGAGCAGCGCGACAAATTGCTTCTGCGCGGGTGAAATCGCGCGGTGGCGGCGGTAGACGACCCCCAGGGGCCGCCACATCTCGAAACTCTCGATTTCCACGGCCACCAGGCTGCCGTTGCGGGTTTCGTCGGCGACGCTGGTCCGCGGCACGATGGAGATGCCGTTTTCGATTTCGACAGCGCGTTTGACCGTTTCGATGTTGTCGAATTCCATCGTGTGCCGGATCTCGATGCCCTGCTCGCGCAGGTCCTTGACGTGCCCGAGCAGCGACTGGGTGAGCGCGGGGTTCACGCCGGCCATCGGCTCGTCCAGCATCACCATCTCGGGGCCGACCATCAGCGCGCGGGCCATCTCGAGCAGCTTGCGCTGCCCACCGCTGAGGCTGCCGGCCAGGTCGTCGCGCTTGGTGTCGAGCTTGAACCGGGCCAGCAGCTCGTCGGCCCGGGCCGTGACGTCCATCTCCTGCGCGCGCCACAGCGGCTTGAGCATGGCGGCGAACAGGCTCTCCCCCCGCTGACCGGTGGCGCCCAGCCGCATGTTCTCGATGACCGTCAGCCGGTTCAGCGACTTCGTCAGCTGGAAGGTGCGGACCATGCCGCGACGCGCCACCTTGTACGACGACACGCCGGACAGCGCCCTGCCGTTGAACGACCAGCGGCCCTCGTCCGGCTTGTCGAAGCCGGTGAGCAGGTTGAACAGCGTCGTCTTGCCGGCACCGTTGGGGCCGATCAGGGCGGTGATGGCGCCGCGCTGGACCTCCAGGTGCCTGACGTCGACGGCCGTCAGGCCGCCGAAGCGTCGCTGCACGTCGTCGGCGACGAGGATGGGGTCGGGCTTGGCGGAGCCGGGTGCCTGCTCGACGGCGCTCAGCACCGCGTGCAGCTGCGCCCTGCGGCTGCCGGCGGCGGACGCCGGGGCGGTCGTCATGTCATCTGGCATCGAGTGCTAGCTCCTTCCGGTCACCGAAGATGCCCTGCGGGCGGAAGATGATCAGCAGCATCAGCGCGAGGCCCACCAGCATGAAGCGCACCTGTCCGGTCTGCGAGGTGCTCATCACCGAGCTGGGGATGATGCCGCTCGTGATGGCCTGGTTCAGGACGTTGTCGGTGAGCGACAGCACGACCCAGAAGACCGCCGCACCGACGACGGGCCCCAGCACCCGCGCGGCGCCACCGAGGATCAGCACCGTGTAGGCGAAGAACGTGAGCTCGGTGCCGTAGAGGTCCGGCTGCACGGCGGCGCGGCCGAGCGCCAGCATGAAGCCGCCGAGGCTGCCGAGCACACCGCCGATGACGAGTGCCTGCATCTTGTAGGCGTAGACGTTCTTACCGAGGCTGCGGATCGCGGCCTCGTCCTCGCGGATGCCCTTGATGACCCGTCCCCAGGGGCTGCGCATGAGCAGGAACACGATGACCGAGCAGATGACCAC
>CAXUHC010000066.1:0-17027 GCA_964250705.1 uncultured Chthoniobacterales bacterium
TAAAACTGGGTCAGGTCGCAGATTTTCAAGCGACCGCCAGTTCGACCGGCGCGGGAGTGTGGGCGGCATCCGAGGGCGGCGCCACGGCGGGCTCCTGGGCGTGCTCGGTCAGGTAACGCTCGGCGTCGAGGGCGGCGGCGCAGCCATCCCCGGCGGCCCAGATCGCCTGCCGGTACACCTTGTCGGAAACGTCGCCCGCCGCGAACACCCCCGGAACCGCCGTCGCCGTGCCGCGCGTTTTGAGCAGGTAGCCCTCAGGGTCGAGCGGCAGCTTGCCGGCGAAAGCCTTCGTGTTCGGCTCGTGGCCGATGGCGACAAACACGCAGCGGACCTCCAACTCACGCTCGCCGCCACCGGAAAGGTCTTGGAGTCGGACGGCGCGCATTTCGCCCTCCGAATCGGTGAGATATTCGGTGACGGCCGTGTTCCAGATCGGCTCGATCTTCGGATGTTCGAGGACCCGGGCGGTCATGATTTTCGACGCGCGCAGGGTGTCTCGCCGGTGGATGAGGTACACTTTGGAGGCGAAACGGGTGAGAAAAAGAGCCTCCTCAGCGGCGGAATCCCCTCCGCCGACGACGCAAATCGGCACGTTGCGGTAAAACGCCCCGTCGCAGGTCGCGCAACTGGTCAACCCGTGGCCGATGAGTTTTTGTTCGTTCGGCAGCCCCAACCACCGGGCGGCGGCTCCGCTGGCGACGATCAGGGTGCGGGCCTCCACCCATTCCTCATCGTCCAGATGGAGGGAAAGGTGGCCATCCTTCGGCTCGAAATTGGTTAATTCCGCCCATTTGAAACGTGCGCCGAACCCTTCGGCCTGGGCTTTCATGCGCATGATCAGGTCCGGGCCGTCCACGCCTTCGGGGAAACCGGGAAAATTCTCCACCAGGGTGGTGGTCGAGAGCTGTCCGCCGGGCTGGCGGCCTTCGAGGATGAGGGGTTGCAAGCCGCCGCGCGCCGCGTAGATGGCGGCGGTCAGCCCGGCGCAGCCGGTGCCGACGATCACAAGTTTTTCCATGCAATATACATCCTACATTGCGAAGGAACGGCAACTCCGGCGACTTGTTTCACCGAATTTTCGCGGCGAGGTCGAGCGAATTTGCATCCGACCCGTCCACCCGAGGCCGGGATCGTCGAAGAAAGCAGCACGCCTCGTCAGCGCGGTTCGGCTTTTTGTGGAAGTCTCGCCGCTTCGCGCAATATTGCCCTTCCCATGTTCACCGGCATCATCGAAGAAATTGGCCACGTCATGTGGCTGCGGCGCAGCAGTCAAAGTGGCTTGCAAATCCAGATTTCGGCTCCCGGCATCTCGCGCGGACTTCACCGGGGCGACAGCATCGCGCTCAACGGCTGCTGCCTAACCGTGGCGGCGCACCGGGCCGAACTGATCACCTTCGACCTGCTCCAGGAAACCCTGGACCGCACCAACCTCCATCGGCTGCGCCCCGGGATGGCCGTCAACGTCGAGCGTGCGCTCGCGGCGGACGGGCGGCTGGGCGGGCATTTCGTCCAGGGGCACGTCGATTGCACGAGCCTCGTGGGCAACATGACCAAAAAGGGCGACGACTACCGTCTGGACATCGCCTTACCGGCGGAATTCTCCCAGTTGGTCGTGTTCAAGGGCTCGATTGCCATCAACGGGATCAGCCTGACCGTGGCGGAGATCACGGCGGACAGCTTTACCGTTTGGATCATCCCGCACACCCGGGAGCACACCAATCTGCAAGCCATCCAGCCGGGCGACCTGGTGAATCTCGAGTTCGACGTGCTGGCCAAATACGTCGAGCGCATCCTGGGCCGGACCCAGTTGCCGCCGACCCATTTCACGGACCGCGACCTGTCCTGAGCGTTGGGTTTACGCATTTGAGAAGACCTCAGATTTGAGATTTTCCATTCAAATGCGGGGAAAACGCGATGGCGCTTGTCAGTCCGCGGGACCGCTTATAAGCTGACGCGTTTCCAAACGTTTCACGCGGAACTTCCATCGCAAATATGGCCAAAGCGAAGCGAAAAGTATCTCATTCTCAAGCGGTTATGCAGCGTTGTCTGCCCTTCAGCCACGAGGGGCAGTATTTCGATTTGCGGGCGATTTTCGACAAGATCAACGAGCAATATTTTCGGACGAAACCGCTGCGCCGGTACACGATCACCTGGGGCCGCCGCCGTAAGCTGGCCCCCAAGGAATATTTCGTGTTCGGCACCATCCAGGAAGAGGACCGGCTCATCCGCATCCACCCCCGGCTGGATGCGCCCTTCGTCCCGGCCTGGTTCCTGGAATACGTGGTTTATCACGAAATGCTGCACTCGGTCGTGCCCGACGAATACGCTGCCGATGGCCGCCGCAGGGTTCACACGGAAGAATTCGCCCGGCGCGAGCGGGAATTTGTCCATTACCGCCGCGCCCGCCGCTGGGAAGACGAAAATCTGGCCCGGTTCCTGCGCTGACGCTTCCCAAACGTGTCGGCAACCATCAAAAAGGCGTTCGTCCTGGCGGCGGGCCTCGGGACGCGCCTGCGTCCGTTGACCGACCAGTTGCCCAAGCCGCTCATCCCGGTGGGTCTCAAACCGCTCATCACGTTCGCTTTCGATCATTTGATTGCCGATGCGGGGGTGGAGGAGTTTATCGTCAACACGCACCACCGGGCGGAGGCGTTCGAGAGCGCATTTCCCGACGCGCGGTATCGCGGACGCCCCCTCCGTTTTCGCCAGGAGCCGACCCTGCTCGACACCGGCGGCGGCATCAAAAACATCGCCGACCTGCTCGGTCCGCAGCCGGAAACGTTTCTCGTCTACAACGGGGACATCCTCACGGACCTGTCCATCGGACCGGCAATTGACTACCACCGGGCGTCGGGCAACGAGGTCACGCTGGTCCTGCGCTCCCGGGATGGGCCGAAGCATCTGGCGTGGGACCCGGCGAGCGGGCAGGTGCTCGACATCCGCAACCGGCTCGGCACCGGGCTGCCCGAGTCTTACGCGTTCAGTTGCGTGTATCTGGTCGAACCCGCGTTTCTCGAACGCATCCCGGCGGGACAGGTAGTCTCGGTGATCCCGATTTTTCAGGAAATGATCCGGCGCGGGGATAAACTGGGGGGAGTTCTCGTCGACGACGGAACCTGGCGCGACCTCGGCTCCCGGCGTGAATACTTGCAGGCGCACCGGGACCTGCGCTCGGGAGCGGCACCCGCGTTTCCGCGCTACGGCGCGCCGGACCCGGCCTGGCTGGACTGGATTCACCCGAGCGCCACGATTGCGCCCACCGCCAGGGTCCAGGGTGCCAGTGTCGTCGGAGCCGGGGCACGGGTGGGGGACCACGCCGTTCTAGACGACACCATTCTGTGGTCTGGCGCGGAAATCGCTTCCTCCGCGGTGTTGAAAGGTTGTATCGTCCGCACCTCTCAAACCGCGGCCGGCACCGCGAAAAACCAGGATTTTTGACTTTGTTTTCCCAGGATTCACTGATCGACCAAACCCGGACGAGGTTCGCTCTGCCGGACGACGACATCAGCATCGCGCCCATCGAAAAAGGCGGGTCCGAGCGTCGTTTCTACCGGGTGCGGATGGGCAGCCGTTCGCTCATCCTGGTCAAGTACAACGACCAGCGGGAGGAAAACCGGCATTACGTCCGCATCGCGCAGGTGCTGGACGCGCTCGGAGTGCGGACGCCAAAAGTTTATTTTCATGATGAGTCGCAGGGTCTGATCTGGATGGAAGACCTGGGCGAACACGACCTGTGGAGCTACCGCGAGGAACCGTGGCCGGTGCGCCGGGCGTCCTACCAGTCCGCGCTGGAAGAGGTGTACCGGCTGCACGCGCGGGGCTGGGATGGGCTGTCCCGGTTCCCGTTCACGTTGCAAATCGAATTCGACGCGGCGCTTTACCGCTGGGAGCAAAAGTATTTCTTCGACCACTGCGTGGGCCGGTACTTCGACAACCTGGGCGATCCCGCGAAGATCGAAAGGCTCGCGGCGCTGCCAGTATGGGAAACCATCGCGGAAAAACTGGCGGCATGGCCGCGGGTGCTGGTGCACCGGGATTTCCAGTCGCAAAACATCCTCATGCACGACGGCCACGCGCATCTGATTGATTTTCAGGGCCTGCGTCCCGGCCTGGCGCATTATGATCTGGCCTCGTTGTTATACGATCCGTACGTACGCCTCAACGCGGCGGAGCGCGGCGAACTGATCGACTTTTACCTCGGCTTGGGCCGACGCAACGACCTGGGAAAATCGCGCCAGGAATTTGAAGAGATTTACCATTTGTGCGCGTTGCAGCGGTTGATGCAGGCGTTGGGCGCGTACGGGTTCCTCGGCTTGGTGCGCGAAAAGCCGGAATTTCTGGCGCACATTCCCGTGGCATTGGCGTCGTTGCGCGTAGTGGCCCAAGGAACCGTAGGTCTGGAGGAGTTCAGTGCCCTGCTGGCAGTTCTGCCAGCGTAGCCGCTGGACGGTCTGGCCGGAAAATCAGTGCTTGAGGTGGGGCAGGAAAACGAGCGCGGCTACCGTGAAATAAATAATCAACCCAGTCACGTCTACCAAGGTTGCCACGAACGGCGCGGAACTTGTGGCGGGATCGAAGCGGCAGAGCTTCAAAAGGAAAGGCAGCATTGATCCCGCCAAGCTGCCCCAGGCGACGATGCCGACCAGCGCCATGCCTACCGCGAGCGCCAAAATATAAGGATGCGTGCTGTAAAGTCCGTGGTCCCAGCCCAGGAGCGTCCAAAGCGAGATTCGCAAAAAACCGGCGGTTCCCAGCAAAACGCCTAGAGAAAGCCCGCTCATGATTTCCCGGCCCGCGACCCGCCACCAATCCCGCAGCGACACCTCGCCCAGCGCCATCGCGCGGATGACCAGCGTCGAAGCCTGGGAGCCGGAGTTGCCGCCGCTGCTCATCACCAGCGGAATAAAAAGCGAGAGCGCAAGCGCCTTGCCGATTTCATCGGAGTACGACTGCATGGCATTGGCCGTCAGCAACTCACTGGCAAACAGGATGATCAGACACGAGCCGCGCTTACGGAACATTTCCCACAGGCCGCTGCTCATGTACGGCAGGTCGAGCGGGGCTTCGAGACCACCGAACTTGTGCGCGTCGGCGGTCGCGGCTTCCTCGGCCACGTCGAGCACGTCGTCCACCGTGACGACCCCCACCAGCCGTCCGCCGCTATCCACGACCGGCAGGACCGTGCGGTCGTACTTGCGGAACAGCGCGACGGCGCTTTCCTGCGTGTCGGTCACCGCCAGGGTAATGAATTGGTCGTTCATCAGGTCGCTCACCCTGGCGTCGAGCGGCCGGGTCAAAAACTCGCGGATGCGCAGGTCGTCGATGAGCTTGCCGTCATCGTCGAGCACGTAGAGCACATTGAGCGTTTCGCTGTCGCGGCCCCGGGTGCGCACGTCATCCAGCACCTGGCTGACGGTCCAGTCCGAGCGGATGACGATGAAATCCGGGGTCATCAACCGCCCGACGCTGCCTTCGGGGTAGCCCAGCAGGCTCTGCGCGACCGCCCGCTCGGAAGGCGACAGCGACGCCACGAGGCCGCGCACCGCCTCGGCGGGCAGTTCTTCGAGCAGCGCGGTGCGGTCGTCGGGCGACATCTCGTTGAGAATGCGCACCGCGTCCTCGCGGCCCATGCTGTGGATGAGTTCTTCCTGCTCGTCGGAGTCGAGGTACTCGAAAACCGCGGCGGCCTGCGCCTGCGGCATCACCCGGAAAACGACGACCTTGTCCTTTTCGGGCAGATCGGCGACCACGTCTGCCAGGTCCGCCGGGACCCATTCGGCAAAGATCTCACGCAGACGCACGAAATCGCGGGTGGCGATCAGACTCTGGACTTCGGGCTGGAGAAGCTTGCCGAGCATAAGAAAAAGGAGGCGTCGGCCAAGGTAAACATTTTAGGAGGCTCGGCAAGCCGCTTGGAACATCACATTTTGGGAACCAATCCGGGCTGGCAGCCGGCCCTCTGGAGAAATAGGACGCACGAGTCGGCGGTTCGTGCGATAAATCCTGTAATATCCCCATAGCCCGCCTGGGGTTTATGCCGCAGACTGTTCCGCCCATGCATACGGGTTGCTAATCGATGTCGACGATGTTCTTAGCCTGGAAAAACCGTTTCGCGGCGGGGCTGGACAGTCTGGTGTCGACGCATTCGGACGCCGAAGTGCGGCGGCGCGCGTTGCTTTTCGTGGCGTTCAGCATGCAAGGCGTGGTTTTCGGGTTGCTGTTCGCGGGGTTTTACCTGGCGATTGGCCATGTGTGGGGAGCCGCCATCGTGCTCATCTGCACGGCGAGCATGGGCGGCGCGCCCTGGATCGTGCGGACGGCGGGACTGGAAAAGGCCGGGAATATCTATGCGTTCGTGCTCGTGGCAGGTTTCACCGCGCTGACGGGCATCGAAGGGGGCATTTACGGACACGCGGTCGCCTGGCTGGCGGTGGTGCCGCTGTGCACCTGCATTCTGGTCGATCAACACATGGGCCGGGTCTGGTGCGTGGTCTGTCTGGGGATCATGCTCGTATTTTGCGCGTTGGAGTTCGCCGGGGTGCGGGTACCCCGGCTCTATCCGCGCGGGTGGGAAACCGTCATCACGGCGGCGGGCTACCTCAGCCTGACCTTGTTCATGGCGACCGTTGGCATCTTCTTTGAACGGGGGCGGCGATTGTCGCTCAAGAAACTCAACACCGCGTTGGAAGCCCTTTCCGGGGCGAACGAGCGGCTGAACCTGCTCGACGCGGAACGCCGCGCCTTTCTGAGCATGGCGGCGCATGACCTGCGCAGCCCGCTGAATTCCATCATGGGTTTTTCCCGGCTCCTGCAGGACTTCGGCGGGAACGAACAGGACGAGTTGCAGCGCGACTCGCTGGCGCGCATCCACTCGTCCGGCGCGCAGATGCGCGACCTGCTGGATCGGCTGCTGAGCACGCAGGCCATCGAGGAAGGCAAGCTAAACTTCCGTCTGGAAGAATGCGACCTCATCACGTTGGCGGGCGTCACGCTCGAAAATCATCGTCCGGCGGCGGCGGCCAAGAGCATCGTGCTCGTCTTCAAGCCTTGCGACGGACCGGTAAAAGTCGCGGCGGATGCGAACGCCACGATCCAGATTCTGGACAACCTGATTTCCAACGCGATCAAGTTTTCGCCCCTGGGGCGGCCCGTGACCTTGCGCGTGCTGGCGACCAACGGCAGCGCCGAGCACGCCAGCGTCGAGGTGCAGGATTCCGGGCCGGGATTGAGCGCGGAAGATCAGCGCAAACTCTACGGCAAATTCGTGCGCCTGAGCGCCCGGCCCACGGCAGGGGAATCGTCGAGCGGACTGGGGCTTTCCATCGTCAAGCGGCTGGCGGAGGCGATGAACGGCCAGTTGGAATGCCGCAGCAAACTGGGCGAGGGGGCGACTTTCAGTCTCACGCTCAAGCGGCTGGAAGCGGCGGGCAATTAGCGGGCAGGAGCGTGGCCGAGATGTGCCCTCCGCAGAAAATGGACTTTGCGTCGGGGGCGATTTTCTGCTTCCGTCCGTGCGTCCATCTTCATTCCAACTCCCAAGCATGAATCCCCGTTTCCTTTCGTTTCTCGCCCTGGCTGCCACGGCGGGCGCGCTCACCTTCCTGACTGGCTGCGAGACCCAGACCAGCGTCGGCGGTGGCAGCAAGGCTTACAATCCCGTGGCCTACAAGCCGCACAATCCCGGCAACGTGCGCGTCAAGGTGTCGCTCGACAAGCAGGTGGTCTACGTCATGGAAGGCAACAAGCCGTTGCTCGTGGCCGCCACGACGATTGGCATCCCGGCCAAGCCCACGCCGACCGGCCATTTCACGATCTACCGCAAAGAGAGGGACAAACGCAGCGGCTCCTACGGCTTTTACCGCAAGGGTGATGTCGTGACCCCGGCGGAAGCGGGCCACGGTTCGGGCCAGTACGTCGGTTATCCGATGGCGTTCTGGTGCGAATTCAAGTCGCAGTACGGCTTCCATCAGGGCTACGTCTGGCCGGTGCCGCGTTCGCACGGCTGCCTGCGCTTGCACCGCAACGTCGCCCCGAAGTTCTTCGCGCTCGTGCACACGGGCACGCCTGTGGACATCGCGCAATCCCAGCCTGAGGACGCGACCATCGGCGCGAACGTCCAGCGTCCAACCGACTATAACGACCCCGATCCGGCGCCGTCGTACATGGCGTCGGCCCGGGTGTTCGACTCGCCTCCCGGCGGTGGCCTGGTGCCCTATTGATTCCAAGCCAGGGACGGCTCGGAGGGCCGTCCCTGGCTCCTTTGTTGTTCTCCGGCGTGGGTTTTCGTGCTAAAATGGTGTCAGTTTTATCCGCATGAGCATTCCCAGCCCCGTCGAAACGCCCCCCGCACCGGAAGCCCGCAAGCGCATCAATCTGCGCACGCCGGACATCATGGCTTCCGTGCAGGCGCAGGTGGAGAGTCATTACCGCAGCGAACTCGTCGAGAAAATCCGCGCGCGCGGCGGGATTCTGTCGGCGGCAGGGCTGACGGTGCGTCTGGCAAAGCAGTTCGGCTTCTGCTACGGCGTCGAGCGCGCCATCGACCTCGCCTACGCAGCGCGGACGAGCAAGGAGTTCGAGGGCAAGCGGCTGTTCATTTTGGGGGAGATCATCCACAACCCGGAGGTCAACGCACAGATTGCCGCCTTGGGGATCAGAAACCTCATCGGACCGAAACGCGAAGCGGAAATCGGCGATCTGACGGCGGACGACGTGGTCATCGTACCGGCTTTCGGCGCGGAAGTGGGCATCGTGGAAAAGATCAAGGCGCTGGGGTGCTACATCGTCGACACGACCTGTGGCGACGTGATGAGCGTCTGGCGGCGGGTGCGTTCGTACGCGGCGGACGAGGTCACGAGCATCATTCATGGCAAGGCGACGCACGAGGAGACGAAGGCCACGGCCTCGCAGGCTCGCTCCAAAGCCGGGCGTGGACATTATCTGATCGTGCTCACGCTGGAAGAAACGGATTACGTTTGCGATTACATCCGGCACGGCGGCGACCGGGAAGCGTTTCTGCAAAAATTCGGGTACGATGCCCATTCTGAGGGCTTTGATCCCGAATTGCACCTGCGCACCGTCGGCGTCGCCAACCAGACCACGATGCTGCGCGGCGAGACCGAGGAAGTGCAGCGGCGCATCCGGCAGGCGATTCTCGACCGGGACGGCCCGATGGAAGGGGTCAAGAATTTCCGATTCTTCGACACCATTTGCGGCGCGACCCAGGAGCGGCAGGACGCCCTGCGCGAGATGCTGCTGCTGCCGATGAACCTGCTGCTGGTCGTCGGAGGTTACAACAGTTCGAACACTTCCCATCTTGCCGAGATGGGTAATGCGCAGCTGCCGACGTTCTTCATCCGGGATGCGAGCCGTCTGGAGAGCGAGGACCGGATCACGCACTTCGACCTGCACGCCGGGCACGAGGTTTCGGTGGATCGTTGGCTGCCCGCCGGTGATATCGTCGTGGGCGTCACGGCGGGCGCGTCTTGTCCGAATCATTTGATCGAGGAAACGATCAAGCGGCTCTACGCGTTCCGGGGGGTAGACGCGGCGGATCTGGTGTAGCCGCGAGAACGGATTCTCTCGCTGTAGTGGCGTCTTGTCGCCATTTCTGCGCCTATCGGGCACGGCGACAGAGCGCCGTGACTACAGCAGAACACTTGCGCAAGTAAACGGCATTTTAGACCAGCAGGCCGCGCAAATATTGCGCACCCTGGCGGACGGCTTCAATGGCGTGGCCGCGCTCGTACTCCAAGATCACCGGCCAATCGTTGGCCGAGCACAGGGGCAGGAGCGTCCGAAAATCTACGTCCCCCTGCCCGGCGGGCACATCCTCCCGGTCGCGTTTGCGCAGGTCCTTGGCGTGGATCAGCGCCACCCGGTCGGCATGCTGCCGGATGAACGCCACGGCGTCGCGTCCTGTCGATTCGAGCCAGAACGTATCGAACTCAAAACGGACGACCGCCGGATCGGTTTGCGCCAGGAGCAGGTCCATGCCGCAAACAGACGCGCCTTTCTCCGGCGTCTCGAATTCATAAGCGTGGTTGTGGTAAACCAGGGAAAATCCTTCGGCCGACAAGCGGCGTCCGACGATGTTCAGACGGCGCGCGCCGTCGTGATAACGCGCCAGGGATTGCGGCGCTCGGGGCAGCGCGGTCACGACGAGACGGCGGGCGCCGAGCGCGCGGTAGAACGCCAGATGGGACCCGAAATCCTTTTCCAGGGTTTCCAGACCGGCATGGGCAGCGACGACGCTCAGGCCGGTCTCGGCCAGCAGCGCGCGCCAGCGATCCGCCGGCCATCCGTAACTACCGATCATCTCCACCCCGTCGAATCCCAGTCCCGGGACGCGGCGAAGCGTGCCTTCCGGGTCGGCGGCGGTTTCGTGGCGCAGGCTGTATAGCTGGAGGTACAGACCGGGCGCGGCCATCTTTCGCCTTCGCTATTGGATGGTCACGAGGGTGCCGCGCGGCACGATCTCGTAGAATTTGCGCGCGATTTCCGCCGGGAGCCGCACGCAACCGTGCGACGCCGGGTGGTTCTCGACGACGCCCGCGTGCAGGCCGACCGGCGAACAGGACAGCCGCAGGAAAAACGGCATCCTGGCGTTGTGATAGAGCGACGAGCGCCAATCGGTGTACTTCTGGGTCACGACGTATTTGCCCGGGGGGGTCGGCTTTTCCTTCCTGCCGCTGGAAACCTTGGTCTCGATGACCGGCAGACCGTCACGGGAAAGGACGGCACGCTGGGTGGCGAGGTCCACGGAGATGGACAGGTGGGCGGCTTCGCTGTTCGGGGTCACGCCGAGCAGGAGCTGCATCGTTCCGGTGTCGTTGCGCTCGGCGGCGATATCGAGCGGCCGCATCCCGGATTTCGTGCGGGCCTCGCGGTTGGCCTTCGCTTCGAGGAGGGTGACGATGGCGTCGCTACGCCCGGCGGCGGTGGCGAGCATGAGAGCGGTGGCGCCGGGATCGTTGAGCAGCAGCCCACCGCGCGAACGGGGATTGAAAAGCGCGGCCATCTCCGGCGGCAGGGGCGCGGGAACCACGGCGTCGGCAGAGATTCCCTCGGCGAAAGATCGTTGCAGCTGCACGAGATTGCCACTGACGGCGGCGGCAAAGAATTCGGGCGTGGGTGACGCGAAGTGCGGCGGTTGTTCCAAATCACACAGGACGACCTCGGAATAAACGCGGGAAATGCTCAGCAGACAGAGCAGGGAAAGCAGCACCGGAGAAATCCGGCAGGACGGGCGAAGCATGGGCGTGGCGTGCGGAACGCTTGTATCAGCATTTCGCGTGCAAAGTCAACGCGCGATGCGGGAAGAGGGAGCGGCTTTCGACCCGGCGAGGCAGATTCTTCAATCCCTGGCCATCGCCAGGTCTTTGCAGCCTTTCAAGTCAAGCTTGCCCGAACCGAGCACCGGGAGCGTGTCCACGCGCTTGATCGTGCGCGGCACCCAGAGATTCGCCACGCCCAACGCGGACAGCTTGGCGCGAAGATCACTCTGGACGATGTCCACGGTGGACAGCAGAACGAGCGCCTCGCCCTTCGCTTCGTCCGGGACGCCGACCACCATGAAAAGCCGCTCGCCGGGCGGCAGGGCCAGAGCCTCGGAGATTTTCGTTTCGACGGTTTCGTGCGGGATCATCTCGCCCGCGATCTTGGAAAAACGCGAGAGCCGGCCTTCGATGTAGAGGAAGCCGTCATCGTCGAAGCGCCCAAGGTCGCCCGTGCGGAACCAGCCGTCCTGGAGGACTTCCGCCGTGAGGCCGGGTTCGGCGAGATAGCCCTCGAAGATATTGGCCCCGCGCACCCAGAGCATCCCGGTGTCGTGCAGGGTGAGGTGCGCGCCGGTGTCGGGGTCGCGAATCTGCGCGGCGATGCCGGGGGCGAGTTTGCCCACGCTTCCGGCGCGGTAGGCATGCTGGATGGTATTGCCGGCGTCGTTGAGACTCACGTCGGGCAGGTTGCAGCTCAGGACGGGAGCGGTTTCCGTCAGGCCGTAGCCTTCGAGCACCTGCTTGCCGAAACGCTCCTCCACGGCGTCGGCGATGGCACGGGGCAATTTTTCCGCCCCGGTGATCAGCAGCCGCAGGCTGGCAAGCTGCTCCTTCTCCACCTTGCGCAGGTAGGAGCGCAGGAATGTCGGGGTCGCCAACAGCATCGAGCAGCCGTATTTCTGGACCAACTCGGCGTTCTTGACCACGTCGAGCGGGTTCGGATAGGTGACCGCGCGCAAGCCCTCGATGAGCGGGAACCAGAGCGTGACCGTGCAGCCGAAGCTGTGAAAGAAGGGCAGCGAGGCGAGCAGGGCGTCGTCGGGCTGGAGATTCACCATCAGGCGGAACTGCGAGATGTTGGCCAGGATATTGCGGTGGCTGAGCACGACACCCTTCGGCTCGCCCGAACTGCCGCTCGTGAACAGCAGCACGGCTTCGTCGTGGCCGCCGCGCTTGGGCAATCCCAGAATCCGCGTCAGCGCGAACCACGGGAGCACGGCCACCGCCGCCCGCCAGAGGCCGATGGTTTTTTTCATCGGCGGCAGGATTTGGTCCAGTCGCAGGATGTTCTCGGGCCAGGGAAAAGTTTCCATCTTGCGCTCGACAACCGTGGCGGTGACGACCGTCGTGATCCCGGCCTTGCGCAGGGCGGATTCGAGCGCGTCGCGTCCGGCGGTGAAGTTGAGGCTGACCGGCGTCTTCCCGGCGAGAAGCACGGCGAGGTTGGCGAGGACAGCTCCCTTGCTGGGCGGCAGAACGATGCCGACCCGCTGGCCGGGGACCTCGGCCTTGAGGCGGCGGGAAAGGGCCGCCGCGGCGGCGAGGAGCGTGCCGCGGGTGAGCGTCGAGTGGTCGGTGCCGTCGATGACGGCGACGTGGGACTGATGTTTTTTCAGGCCCCGGATGCAGGCCTCGCCGAGGTGCCGCTGGAGCATGGGGCGGTCTTCGTAGCATTGCTCGCTGAGTTCGAGCATCTTCTCGCGCACGGTGGCGACATCGGCCGCGTCGGGAGCGAGCGCCGGGCCGAAGGCAATGGTCACCGGGTAAGGGAGACGCTGCGGCAGTTTGCTGAAATAGCGGCCTCCCTCGAACGAGAAAATGGAGCCCCAGAGTTCGTCCAGCCAGACGGGCACCACCGGGGCGCCACCGCGGCGGGCGATGACCTCGTAGCCTTTTTTGATACGCAGGAGCGTGCCCGTGCGGCTGAGTTCGCCCTCGGGAAAAATGCAGACGATCTCGCCCGCGCGCAGCCGTTCGCTGGCGGCGTGAAGGCCTTCCTTGGCCCGGCCCGGAGCGATGGGGATCGCGCCCACCAGCCGGAAAACCGGATTGAGCACGGGATGGCGATAGATGGCGTCGTAGAGGAGGAACCGGATCGGGCGCGGGCTGACGAGCTGCAGCAGGACGGCATCCACCCAGGTGATGTGGTTCGGCAAGAGCAGCACGCCGCCGGTCGCAGGGAGGTTTTCGCCGCCGAGCACCTTGATGCGGTAAAAGAAGCGCAGGACCGGACCGAGAATGACGCGAAGAAACCCGGCGAAGCCATCGCGCAGGCGGGTGGAGGGAGGAGCGGTGGCGGGGTCGTTGTTCATGGCGGGAAAATAAATCTAGCAGGTTGCTGGAGAACAAGGTGGCCGATTTTCGGCCAATTCGTTAATTGATAAAACACGGTTGATTATCAGTTTTCCCGTTGGCCGGTTTCCTCGATGTCCATCCCCGATCTTCTTGTTCGTGCAATCTTCCCTGACTCCAGGCGGTGGGGGAAAACCGTCCCGGCACCGGCCAGAGCGGCACTCGTGCTCGGGTTACTTTGCGCGTGGCCGGGGGCTGAGGGTTGGGCCGCGCCGCCGTTTCACGGCAGCCTCTTCACGCCGGTGAGCCAGAACAGCGCCATCGGGCCGCCTCACACCGCTCCGGTCGCCTACTATCCATACGAGCCGCGAGAACTCAAGGCGTGGAGGGACGTGGCCAGCGGCGTGCGGCAGAGTGTGGCCGCACATTTGACCGAGCGGCTGGGGAAGGACTTTTACGCGCGGATGAAGTTCGCGGGCGGCGAAGCGGTCAATCTCGACGAACTGCACCGGGCGTTGCCGGCGTCAAAACGGTTTCGCCGGGAGGTGCCCACGTATCTGCTGTGGTTCGAGTTTGGGCAGCCGGATGATGGCATCCGGGTTTATACGGCGTCAATCGAACTGCGGCGGGACGGGAGCGTGATCCGCGAAATCGACCTGCCGCCGTTTGCCGCCGAACCGGATAAACTGCGGATCAAGCCGCTGGCGGAGGTCTCCGCCGAACTGATTTCCAAAAGGGTGATCGACGCGGAAGCCACGACCGTAAACCTCGCCTACGACGACAAGCACGCGCTGATCCTGTGGCATTTCGAGCAGGCGTTGCCGGGCCGCAGCGCGGTCGTAAAGGTGAAAAATATCGACGTGAACGCGCACACCGGGGCGGTCTTGCGCCGGTATGTCAACCACGGACGTTGAGCGCGGATCTCGGGAAAATTGTAGGGTGACCGGGACAGTCGCCCTACAAAGCGGAAGGCTTGCGGGCCAACGACCGCCCGGATAATCTGACGGCTTGTCTTCCCCCGACCCAACCGAGCCGACCGCCGCGACAACGCCGATGATGCGTCAATACCTGCGCATCCGGCAGAGTCTGCCCGCAGACGTGCTGCTTTTTTTCCGGTTGGGAGATTTTTACGAGTTGTTCAATGACGACGCAATCATCGCCAGCCCGATTCTCAACGTCACGCTGACGCGCCGACAGGAAACCCCGATGTGCGGGGTGCCTTTTCACGCGGCGGAAACGTACATCGCCAAGCTCATCAAAGCAGGCAAACGCGTCGCTATCTGCGAGCAAAAAGGCGACGTGACACCCGGCAAATTGGTCGAACGCGAGGTGACGCAGGTGCTGAGCGCGGGCACGGTCAGCCAGGTGCAGTTGCTCGACGCCAAGAGCAACCATTACCTCGCCGCCGCGTGTTGCCGGAAAGGCGTGTACGGGTTTGCCACGCTCGATCTCACCACGGGCAGCTTCCAGGTCACGGAATTGGCAGACGCCGCCGCGCTGCTCGACGAACTGGCACGGGTGTCCCCGGCGGAATTTCTCGTCAGCGACGATCCCGCGCAGGCGCAGGCATTTGCGGATTTCGGCGGGACGCAGACGTACGACGCGCATGCGTTCGGGTTCGAGCAGGCGGAATGGACGTTGAGCCAACATTTCCGCGTGCAATCGCTAGACGGGTTCGGTTGCGCCAACCTGTCGCGCGGGGTCTGCGCCGCGGGGGCGATTCTGCATTACCTCCAGCACCAGATGCGCCGGTCGCTGGAACACGTCACGGCGTTGCGCTCCTACCGGGCCGACTCGTTTCTCGTCTTGGACGCGGTGTCGCAAGCGCACCTGGAAATCGTCAAGCCCCGGAGCGAGGGCGGCACCAGTCTGCTCCAGGCGCTCGACCGGACGGTGACGCCCATCGGCGCGCGGCGGTTGCGCCAGTGGCTGCTCTATCCGTTGCGCGACGTCGCGGCGCTCGAAGCCCGCCAGCAATGCATCGCCGCTCTGCTGGGCGCACCGGATTGCCTGCGGCAGGCGCGGGAAACTTTGCGCGAGGTGCGTGACCTCGAACGCACCGTCGGCCGCCTGAGCCAGGCGAACGGCAACGCGCGCGATCTGCTGGCGCTGGGGGCTTCGCTTGCGGCCGTGCCCGAGTTGAAGCGTGTGCTGCGGTCCCTCGGCACGCCGGACGACAGCCTGCCCGCGCGCCTCGAACCGCAAATGCAGCCGCTGCCGGAACTCGCCGCCCGGCTGGCACAGGCGCTCGCGCCGGAACCCCCCGCCACGTTGAAGGACGGCGGCATGTTCCGCGACGGCTACCACGCGGAACTGGACGAACTCCGGCGCGCCACCACCGAAGGCCGCGACTGGATCGCCGCCCTACAGGAGCGCGAGATCGAGAGCACCGGGATCAAATCGCTCAAGATCCGGTACAACTCGGTTTTTGGATACTACATCGAGATCACGAAAAGCAACCTCGGCAACGCCCCGGCGCGTTACCAGCGCAAGCAGACGACGGCGGGCGGCGAGCGGTTCATCACGCCGGAATTGAAGGAAACGGAAAGCCGCATCCTCGGCGCGGAGGAACGCGCCCACCAACTGGAGACGCAGCTTTTCATCGAACTGCGGCAGGAGGTGTTGCAGGAAACGGCTTCGCTGCAAAAAACGGCGGCGGCCATCGGGATATTCGACGCGTTGGCGGGCCTAGCCGAAACCGCCCGGCAGTTCAACTATTGCCGGCCAAGGCTCGCGGAACCGGGCGCGATCCGCATCCGCGAGGGACGGCACCCGGTGTTGGACCAACAACTCGCCGGGGAAAAATTCGTGCCCAACGACGTGGCGCTCGACCAGGCGGAAAACCGGCTCATCGTGCTGACCGGGCCAAACATGGCGGGCAAATCGACTTACCTGCGGCAAACGGCGCTGCTCGTGCTGATGGCGCAGACGGGCAGTTTCGTGCCGGCTGCCGAAGCGGAGATCGGGCTGGTGGACCGGATATTTACCCGTGTAGGGGCCAATGACGACCTGTCGAAAGGCCAGAGCACGTTTCTGGTCGAGATGAACGAGACGGCGAATATCGTGCACCACGCCACGGCGCAAAGCCTCGTCATCCTCGATGAAATCGGCCGCGGCACCTCGACCTACGATGGACTCTCGATTGCGTGGAGCGTGGCCGAGCATCTGCACGACCGGACCGGCGCGCTGACGTTATTCGCCACGCATTACCATGAGTTGACCGAGCTAGCCGTCACGCATCCGGCGGCGAAGAATTTCACGGTGGCCGTGCGCGAGTGGAACGACGAGATCGTCTTTTTGCACCGGATCGTGCCCGGCGCGGCGGATCGCTCCTACGGGATTCAAGTGGCGCGACTGGCGGGGCTGCCGGGGGAAATCATTGACCGGGCGAAAGAGATTTTGGGACGGCTGGAGGCGGGGGGCACGAAGGCGGAAGTCTTCAGCGCGCCATCGGCA
>CAXUHC010000067.1:0-2696 GCA_964250705.1 uncultured Chthoniobacterales bacterium
GCCGCTGATCGAGAAAAACGGCACGTCCGCCTCCCCGGCGATGGCCCGGGCGAGGAGCGTTTTGCCCGTGCCGGGTGACCCAATCATCAGTACACCCTTGGGAATGCGTCCGCCGAGCTTCTGGAACCGCTTCGGGTCCTTGAGGAACTCAACCAGCTCCTGCACCTCGTCTTTCGCTTCGTCGACACCGGCCACATCCTTGAAGGTGATCTTGTTCTTATCACGCGCCATCATGCGCGCCTTGCTCTTGCCGAAATTGAGCGCCCCTTTGCCAGCCATGCGGATTTGTTGACGGAAAAGCAGGTACAGGATGACCAGAAACACCAGGATCGGCAGAAAACTGACAATGGTGGTGGCGATCAGATTCGAATTTTTGAGGATGTTAGGCGTCCGGTCGTGAGCCTTGAGCACCGCTTGGAGGTCTTTATCGTAGTCCAGCGAGACGACGGTACGGAATTGCTTGATCGTGTCAGGTTTCGGCGGGATCAGGTCAGAGTGGTAACCACTCAGCGTCTGAGTACTGCTGCCCTCCTCGATCAGGAGATTGAGGGGATGGTCCTGATCCTTGATGATCTGGCCATTATTCAGCGCAATAACGAACTGGTCGTAAGGCAGATCGTGCGAATTGGCGACCACATTGCTGTGCACGAGCAAGTAAGCGCCGACGAGGCTGATGGCGATGGCGACGAGTATCAGAGAGCGCCAGTTGAAATTCGGGTCGCCGCCGCCAGCACCGGGGCGGGGAGGCTTGCCATCTTTCGGGGAACGGTTGTCAGAGTCCATGTTCAAACGTGTAACGAAGCGCGTGGAAGGTTCGGGCGCGCTAATCTTTTAATTTACCACGCGTGCGAGCGATAGCAATTGGTGGGATCAGTCGTCACGGCGGTATTCGACCGACCCGACCCCTGCCCAATGGAAAACGATCAAATCGGCGTTGACGATCTCCAAACGGCCCGGCACAAACCGTGGCCGGCGGTATTCCCGGTCGGCTATCTGCCCTTCGCCTCGTAGCGTGGTGAGATCGGCACGCCAGGTGATTTCCCCGGCGGGAACGTGATCGTCGCCGGTAACTTTCACGGCTTCCACCCTCTCGTCACGCTGATGAATCACGATGGTTTCGTCAAGATGGCCGAGATAGCGCCCGATCCACTCACCGGCGAGCTTTGGCGGTGACCCCGGGCTCATGCCGCCGACATCCGCGATTGCACAAGAGTCAAGAGTTGACGGTTGGTCGGAGAATGGGGTTGCAAACGCAGCGACTCCCCGGTCGCTTGCAGCGCCAGCGACCAATCTTCCAGCTGGATCGCGCAAAGCGAGAGACCATTCCAGGCCCCGAAATGGTCCGGCTTGAGCGAAATCACCCGGCGGCAGAGCGCGATGGAGTCTTCAGGCCGGTTCTGGAGGTAGCGCGCGGTGGCGAGCTTATTGATCGCCTCCGCCCAATCGGGATAGCTCGCCATGAGGCCCGAAAAAGTCTCGGCGGCCTGGTCCAAGTCGCCTGTGTTCATGGCTTCCGTGCCCAAGTCAATTTCGCGCCGGGCCTCCTCGCCTTCTTCCCCGAGCCAGCATTCCCAGAGACCGGACACGGCGAGCTGCACGACGGCGGCGTCCGGCGATGCCAAGCATTGCACGAGTCGATCTTCGGCCCTGGCCGCGATCAGCTGACGCAAGGCGGTCAGCCGCAATTGGACGGAGCCGTTTTCCAATTCATCGCGCCAGCGGTCGAGGTCCGCCGCGGCGATCTGGGCCGGGCCGGGCCGGGCCGGGGTCGAGGCTTGAAGAATGTAGTATCCCATGAACAGGTGGCTCTGGCAGAAACGCGACCCGCCGCGCGCGACGAGTTTTCTGCAAACAGCGGCTTGTCAGGGTGGACCAGGCCGTCGAAAAATGTACGTTTGTCTCGTACGATACGCAACGGCGGCTCCGGCGGACGGCCCCAACGTAAATTTTCTTCGCAAACTTTTCCATATGCACCTCGCAAGCGAACCGGCCATCGGCGTCATCGGCGGCAGCGGCCTCTACCAGATGGAGGCTCTCACCGACCAGCGCGAGATCAACGTCGATACCCCTTACGGTGCGCCGTCGGACACCATCTTTGCCGGCAAGCTCGCGGGACGGGACGTGTATTTCCTGCCTCGCCACGCCCGCGGCCACCGGCTGCTGCCCACCGAAATCCCCCATCGAGCCAACATCCACGCGCTGCGAAAACTGGGCGTGCGCTGGCTGCTGAGCGTGGGAGCGGTCGGCAGCTTGAAGGAGGAATATCCACCCCGGCATCTCGTCCTGCCGGACCAGTTCTTTGACCGCACGAGCCGCCGGCGCGAGCACACGTTCTTTGGCGCGGGCATCGTCGCCCACGTGGGCTTTGCCGAACCGACCAGCGCGACCCTGCGCCGACTGGTGCACGCAGCCGCGCTGGAGATGGGGCTGCCGGCGCACGACGGCGGCACCTACGTCAACATGGATGGACCGGCCTTTTCCACCCGCGCCGAGTCGAATGCCAACCGCCAGCTCGGGTTCGACGTCATCGGCATGACCCATCTCCCCGAGGCGAAGCTGGCCCGCGAGGCCGAGATCGCGATGGCCTCGGTCGCATTCGTGACGGATTACGACTGCTGGAAGACGGACGAGGAGCCGGTCAGCGTGGAAACCGTCATCGGCCACCTGCTGGCCAACGCCGAGACGGCCAAAGACAT
>CAXUHC010000067.1:2706-16831 GCA_964250705.1 uncultured Chthoniobacterales bacterium
TGGACTTCCCGTTCGCCCTGCCGATCGAGCTGTTCGACGCCGGCACCACTTGGCGGCAGCAGCTGTCGACCGTGGCCGACTGGCCCGAGCACCGCGCGCTGGACGCGGCGATCATCACGCCTGCCCGCCTCTGGCCCGGTTCGACCCGGGACAAACTCGCCGTCATTCTGCAACGCGTCGAAAACCGGCAGTAGGACCGCCGTGCACGGGCTGGCCGCTTGCTTTAGGCCTCTGATCTGCTACTAAAGACACGTTTTGATGAGTGCCTTTCCCTTCCGCCGAACCGCCGCCGCTCTGGCCGCCTGGAGCGTGGTTTCCGCCGCCTGTGCGCAGCAGCCGGCAGCCGTTTCGAGTCCTGCACTTGCCGCGGTCGGGATGACCGCCGCACCGGTGGTCACCGCGCCGAAGTCCGTGTGGAGCGACGTGCACGTCGATGGCCAGTTCATCGCCATGACGTTCGACGACGGACCGAGCGCCAAGCTCACGCCGCATCTGCTCGACATCCTGAAGGAACGGCAGATGCACGTCACCTTTTTCATCCTGGGCGAAATGGTCAAGCAACACCCGGAAATCCTCAAGCGGGCGCTCGTCGAGGGGCACGAGGTCGGCAACCATAGCTGGGACCACCCGGACCTCGCCCGGAAACCGGACGATTTTGTGCGCTCGCAGCTCGACCGGACCAAGGAAGAGGTCAAGCTGGCTACCGGCAAGGAGATGACGCTGATGCGTCCACCCTACGGCAGTCTCTCCAAGGAGCAGCGCCGCTGGGTGCACGACGACCTGGGCTACACCATCGTCCTCTGGGACGTCGATCCGCTCGACTGGAAGCGGCCCGGCGCGTCGGTGGTCGAGCAACGCATCCTCGAAGGCACGCGCAGCGGCTCGATCATCCTCTCGCACGACATCCATCCCGGCACGGTCGAGGCGATGCCCGACACGTTCGACAAGCTGCTCGCCAAGGGCTTTAAGTTTGTGACGGTTTCCGAGTTGATCGCCATGAACCAGCCGGAACCGCCGAAGCCTGTCAAACCGAAGCCCGGCACTTCTCTTGCCACCGCGGCTGTTGGGCACCCCAACGCAAGGCCTTCGCCCACGGCGGCCCTGCCGGAAAAGATCACGGGAGCGCCTGCCCAGTGAGCGACACCGTTTCATCCGATATGGGGACCACTTACAAAACCCCCATCGCGAGCGATTACCTCGAATTGCGGGCCGAGCTGGGCACGGCGTTGTTCACGCTCATCACCCTGGCCAACGAGAGCCATGCCGCGCCGGAATCGCTGCACACGCTCCAGAGCCTGCAAGCCGGACTCAAGGAGCCGTTCCTCTTCGTGGTGGCGGGCGAGGTCAAGGCCGGGAAAAGCTCGTTGCTCAACGCGCTGTTCGGCAAGGACTTTTGCCGGGTGGACGTGCTCCCGGCGACCGACCGGGTCAACATCTTTAAATTTGGCGAGCAGTCGCGGGACGTGCCGATCTCGCCCAGTCTGATCGAGCGTTACCAGCCCATCAACTTCCTGCGCGATTTCAACATCGTCGACACGCCCGGAACGAACACCATCGTCTCGGATCACCAGACGATCACCGAGCAATTCGTCCCGCAGGCGGACCTGATTATCTTCGTCTTTTCGGTGGTCAATCCCTGGGGGGCCAGCGCGTGGCAATTTCTGGAACTGCTCCAGAAGCGTTGGCTCAAAAACGTGATCTTCGTTCTCCAGCAACAGGATTTGCGCGAGGAAACCGAGGTGCAGGCGGTCGTCCAGCATCTCCGCCAGACGGCGATGACGCGCTTCGGGCAGGCGTTCCCGATTTTTCCGGTTTCGGCGAAAAAAGCCTTCATGTCCAAGACCAGCGGAGTGGACAAGGAGCGTCTCTGGGAGGAGAGCAAGTTCGGGCCGCTCGAAGATTACATCAACGAAACGGTCGGCACGGGCGAGACCCGCCGGACCAAGCTCAAAAGCGTCGCGCAGACCGCGCAGGTGGTCTTGAAAGACCTTTCCGAGCAGGCGCGCAGCAGCCAGAAGATCATCGCGGCGGACCGCGAACAGCTCACCCGGCTCGCCGCGACCGTGGTGCAGATGCGCAAGCACAGCGACCTGCAAGTGGAAGGATTTTTGCGCGGCATCGACACGGCCTATGCCCGCGTGCAACAGCAGGGTGAGCAGATCCTCAAGGACCGGCTGCAATTCTGGCGCTCGTTCAAGCTGGTCTTCGGAAAAGACGCGGAATGGCAAACCGAATTCCAGCGCAACATCGAGGCGATGTTGCAGACGGCGATTTCCAAGCAGATGGAACACGCCCTGGGACTCATGGAAAGCGAACTCAAAGGCGTCTGGACCCAGATGCACGAGAAGCTCCTGCTCAACTTCGGCGACGAGACCCGCAAACAACTCGGGCCGGGCATCGCCGAGTTTACCGAGCAGCGCAAACGCCTGCTCGAACAGATTCACCTGGCCCTCATTGAGAACATGGCCGATGCCGAGATCGAGAAATTGCTCCAGAATTTGTTTGCCCAAACGGTGACGTGGGTGCGCGTCCCCGTCGGGGCGGTGGCTGCCGGGACGATTTTGACCGTCATCGCCGCGCACATCGCCACGGCGGCGGTGGTGGACATCACCGGCACGCTGGCGGTGGTGACGGCGGCGGTCGGGGTGCTAGGTGTGGTCGGCAAGCGGCGGCAGGTCATCGAATCGTACCGCGAACAGATGGCCGCCAAGCAGGTGGAACTGACGCGCGCGATTGGCGATCTCATCCGCCAGGCCATCGACGTTTTCTACCAGAGGCTCGCGCAGGTTTACAAGCCGCTGGAAGTGTTTTGCAACGTGCAGGAAGAGCGTTATGAACCCGTGCTGGAGCGGGTGGATTCGTTGGAAAAAGCGTTCACCAAGATCTCCGCCCGCCTTTGAGGCGATCCCCATGAGCGAAGGAGATGCCCTTACTCAAGTTCCTGGTCCGCCCGCGTCGATCACGCCGGTGGCGCGGAGCAAGCGCGCCGTGCTTTTGCGGCGGTCGATCAGCAGCGTCGCGATGTGGTCGCTGTTGCTGGCGGTCCTGGTGTCCGGTAAGTCGGTCGCCTATTTCCTGCTGACGGCGTGGCTCGGTCTCTCGGGGTTGTGGGAATTCTACGGGATGCTTGACCACGGCAAGCGGCCGAACTTCAAAGTCTTCGGCATGCTGTGCGCGGCGATCTTTTTCGTCGGCAGTTTTTACGTGCTGGCCCGCCATCCGGGAAGGCCGCCTTCGAGCAACTTCGAAGTGGCCAGCTTGCTGGTCTTTCTGCTGGGCGTGTTCGGGCGGCAGCTTTTTACGCGGGCGGCGGAAAATATTCCGCCCCTGGAAACGATGGCCTACACCGTGTTTGGCCTGATGTACGTGCCGTGGCTCTTCAATTTCATCAGCAAGCTGATTTACCTGGTGCCACGCGCAGCCGACGGCGGTTTACAGGGGCAGTACTACGTTTTGTACCTGATCGCGGTGTCGAAATTCAGCGACATGGGTGCCTATCTGACGGGCAGCGTCATCGGCAAGCACAAGATGGTGCCGCACATCAGCCCGGCCAAAACTTGGGAGGGATTCGGCGGCGCGCTCGCTTTCTCCCTGCTGGCGAGCTACGGCTTGCGCGCGTTGATGCCGGTGAAACTTGGACTGCTGCACGGGGTAGATTTACTGGTGCTCGGGCTGGGATTGAGCGTCGCGGCGGTGATCGGCGATCTGGCGGAGTCCATTCTCAAGCGCAGCACAGGCGTCAAGGATTCGGGCAACATGCTGCCGGGCATCGGTGGCGTGCTGGACCTGATCGACAGCCTGCTTTTTACCGCGCCGCTGCTGTTTTTCTACCTGCGGATTTTCGTGATCCCGTACTGAGCATGAGAAAGCGCCGCATCATCGTCCTGGGTGCCACCGGCTCCATCGGCCAGAGCGCCGCCAAGGTGGCCGCCGACTTGCCCGACCGGGTGCAACTGGTCGGGCTGGCGGCAAACCAGAACGCCGCCGGACTCGCCGCCCAGGCGAACCGCTTCCGTCCCGAAGCCTTGTGCCTGGTGGACGTGTCCAAGGTCGACGAACTCCGCGCCCGGCTCGCTGCCGACTACCATCCCCGCCTGCTTCTCGGTGAAGATGGGCTAGTGGAGCTGGCGGCTTCGGCCACGGAAGCCGATCTCGTGCTGGTTGCCATCGTAGGCACGGGCGGCCTGCGCCCGGCGCTGGCGGCTATCGAAGCGGGGCGCGACCTCGCCGTGGCCAGCAAGGAAATTCTCGTCATGGCGGGGGAAACCGTCATGCGGGCGGCGGCGGCGCGCGGGGTCAAGGTTCTGCCGGTGGACAGCGAGCACAACGCAATCTTTCAATGTCTGGAGGGCCGTGATCCCGGCACGGTACGCCGTTTGATCCTGACCGCGTCCGGGGGTCCCTTTCGCAAGTGGTCCGCCGAGCAAATCGCCGCGGCGACCCCCGCGCAGGCCCTCAAACACCCGACCTGGGACATGGGCCAAAAGATCTCGGTCGATTCGGCGACCCTCTTCAACAAAGGATTGGAGATGATCGAGGCGCGTTGGCTGTTCGACGTGCCGATGTCGCGGGTAGACGTGGTGGTCCACCCGCAAAGCATCGTGCATTCCATGGTCGAGTTTATCGACAGCAGCGTGCTGGCGCAGCTCAGCCACTCGGACATGTGTTTTCCGATTCAGTACGCGGTCACCTGGCCCGAACGGGTGGCCAACCGCCTGCCGCCCCTGGATTTTTCCACCCTGCGTTCGCTGGATTTCGAGCCGCCGCGCCTGCAAGACTTCCCGGCGCTCAGCCTCGCCCGGGCCGCCGGGGAAGCCGGGGGGACGCTGCCCGCCGTGCTCAACGCCGCCAACGAGGTCGCGGTCGCCGCCTTCCTGGCCGGAAAGCTCGCGTTTCCGCGCATCTGGGGAATCGTCGGCGAGGTGATGGCCGACCACCGCCACGTTGCGAGGCCCGATCTCGATGCTATATTGCATGCCGACGCCGACGCCCGATCCCGCGCGTTGGCTCTTGTATCGTCGCCGTGCTAGAAATCGCGGGGTGCGGTCACGATCCGCCACCCGACACTGACCCCCGTTTTCAATGGAGATTGCCCGTACCGTCCTGAACTTCCTGGTCGTTATCCTCGAAGTCATCCTCATTTTCAACCTGCTTATCGTCGTCCACGAACTCGGCCACTTCCTCGCGGCGCGCTGGCGTGGCTTGGTGGTCGAGCAGTTCGCGGTGTGGTTCGGCAAGCCGATCTGGAAGCGAACTTACAACGGGGTGGTTTACAGCCTCGGATCGATCCCCTTCGGTGGCTTCGTCAAGCTGCCGCAGATGGCGCCGATGGATGCCATCGAGGGCGAAGCCACCACGGATCGCGCCGCCCTGCCGGCGGTCTCGCCGCTGGACAAAATCATCGTGGCGCTGGCGGGGCCGGTGTTTTCCTTCGGCTTGGCCTTCATTTTCGCCGTGGTGGTCTGGGCGGTCGGCAGGCCGGTCAGCGAGGCGGAGACTAGCCTCAAGATCGGCTATGTCGTGCCGGATTCCCCGGCGGCCAACGCGGTTTGCGATGATCCCGGCGTGCCGAAGGGCTTGCGACCGGGCGATGAAATCCTCGCGGTCGACGGCCACCCGGTCACCCGGTTCAACGGCATGAACGGCAGCGTCGTCTGGTACGTCGTGCGCAGCGAGGGCATCAGCATCCCGTTCAAGGTGAAACGCGGCGAACGGACGCTGACGTTCCAGCCGGTTCCTCTTGCGCCGAACTCTCCGGGCGGATGGCGGCGCAAGGGCTTGCGCGAGGTTTCGATTGACCCGGCCTACACCTGCATGGTGGCGGAGATCAAACCCGGCAGCCCGGCGGACAAGGCCGGACTTAAGGAAAACGATGTCATCACGGCGGTGAACGGCCACCCGGTGCTTCACCCGTTCGACCTGTCGCAAGACGCGGAGCAAAGCAACTATGGCTTGCCCATCGAATTGACCGTGCAGCGCGGCGCCGAGGTGATCCAGAAAACCCTGCCGCCGATCCCTTTCAAGATCGGTGAAGTGTACGCTGGCAGTCCGGCGGACCGCGCCGGACTCAAGGAAGGGGACATCATTGAGTCGATCAACGGTGAGACCGCCCGGAAATTCGTCGACCTGAGGGCTGCGATCACCGCGCATCCCGACCAGTCGATGACACTCTCGGTCTCGCACCAGGGAGCTTCCCGCACGGTGATCGTCACCCCGCTGGTGCCGCTGCCGAAAGGTGACCGGCCGCGGACGGAGCCGATGATTGGCATCGGTCAGGTTTACGACGCGGACGGCATCGGTTGGAGCAACGGCGGAAAGACGCGGATCGTATCGGAGCTGCCGCTCGACCAGATTCGCGGCAGCGTCGCCACCATCGGCAACACGCTCGGCGCGGTGCTTGCGCCCAAGTCGCACATCGGTGTGCAGCATCTCGGCGGTCCGGTGTTCATCGGGCGGACCTACTTCTATTTGCTTTCGAGCAAGGAAGGCTGGCGGCTAGCGCTGTGGTTCAGTGTGATCCTCAACGTCAACCTGGCGTTGTTGAACCTGCTGCCGATCCCGGTTTTGGACGGTGGTCATATCTTGCTCGCGCTGATCGAGGCCGTCCGCCGTAAGCCGGTGAACATCCGGTTGCTGGAAGTTATCCAAACGGCCTGCTTTCTCCTGATTGCCGGGTACATGCTCTACGTTAGTTTCTACGACGTGGGCGACCTCGCCTCGGGACAAAAAAGCCACCGGGAATTGGAGTTTCCGTCGCCGACACCGACGCCGACTTCGCCTTAGAGTTACCGTTTTTCAGTTATGAACCCATCGCTTCGCCTCCAGATTTCGGGCCCGGTCAACCGTCGGCACACCCGCGAGGTCAAGGTTGGCAGCGTTGGCATCGGCGGCGACAACCCGATCCGCGTGCAGTCGATGATTACCTGCGACACGATGGACACGGCGGCGAGCATCCAGCAGACCGTGGAATTGGCCGAGGTGGGTTGCGAGATCGTCCGCATCACCGCGCCGACGATCAAGGATGCGCGCAACCTGGAGTTCATCAAGGCCGGGCTGCGCGAACGGGGCTTCAACGTGCCCATCGTGGCAGACATCCATTTCAAGCCGGACGCCGCGCTGGAAGCGGCGCGTTGGGTCGAAAAAATCCGGGTGAACCCGGGCAATTTCGCCGACTCCAAGAAATTCGCGGTCAAGGAATACACCGACGAGCAGTACGCCTCCGAACTGGAACGTATCCGGGAGCGGTTTACGCCGTTGGTGAAGCTTTGCCAGGAGCGGGGGATTTCGATCCGGATCGGCACGAACCACGGTTCGCTCAGCGACCGGATCATGAACCGCTACGGCGACACGCCGCTCGGGATGGTGGAAAGCGCCCTGGAGTTTGCGCGCATCGCCCGCGACAACGGGTTTCACGACTTCATTTTCTCGATGAAGGCCAGCAACCCGAAGGTAATGATCGCCGCTTATCGGTTGCTCGTCGACCGCCTGGCAAAAGAGGGGGCAGACTGGAATTATCCGGTGCACCTCGGCGTCACCGAAGCCGGGGACGGCGAGGACGGCCGCATCAAGAGCGCCATCGGCATCGGTTCACTGCTCAACGACGGCATCGGCGACACGGTGCGGGTGTCGCTCACCGAGGACAGCATTCACGAGGTACCCGTGGCGCGGGCGCTGGTGGGCCTATACGGCGGGCAGGGCGGGGATGCCGTGGCACCGGACGACGTTGCCTTGTCGTTCGATCCGTTTTCCTACCGGCGGCGGGCGGCGGCGCACACCGAAGTTGGTGACGTGACGCTGGGCATTGGCGAGGTGCCGCGCGTGCTGGTCCGGCAGGCGACGCTCGATCAGATCGCGCACAAACTCGACCGGATGGGCGATTTCCAGCCCGAAATCATTTACGAGCAGGCCGGGATTGTGGAGGTCGATCCCCGCGATGCGGCGGCGATTGAAGACCTGAACCGGCAGGACGGCGCGCGGTTCGTGACGGTACGTGACGGCATCGACCTGCCCGTCGTCGGTGCGTTTCGTCTGCTCGCGGCCCGGCTGGATGAACGCCACCTCATTCTCCTAAAAGACACTCTCTCGCCCGTGAGCGACGCCGGGAAAGATTTTCTCCACACGCTTTTGGTCGCGGCGGCGAACATCGGCGCGCTGCTGTGCGACGGCATCGGGGACGCCGTGCTGGTGCAGGGGGAGGAAGCCCCCGGTCAGAGTTTGCGGCTGGCGTACAACATCCTCCAGGCGGCCGGCAGCCGCGTCTTCAAGACCGACTATGTTGCTTGTCCGTCGTGCGGGCGCACCCTTTTCAACTTGCAGGACACAACCGCGAAAATCCGGGCGGCCACCGGGCACCTGAAAGGCGTCAAAATCGCCATCATGGGATGCATCGTCAATGGACCCGGCGAGATGGCGGACGCGGATTTTGGCTACGTCGGTGGCGCGCCCGCCAAGGTAAACCTGTACGTCGGCAAACAGGCGGTGAAATTTAATATCCCCGAAGGCGAGGCGGTCGCGCGGTTGACCGACCTGATCCGCGAACATGGGCGCTGGATCGATGCTCCTGCCGCCCGTGGCGCGCTCTGACGACGCCACGCCCGCTGCGGTAGCGTTTTAACCAGCCATTTGAGGGGCCATTCAGCCGACAAAACCGGACCAATTGTCCGGTTGACTTTTGAGGATTTTCTACCACAATAGCGCCCGATGAAACCCTTTTCCCTCCCGTCCCGCTGGGCACTTGCGCTCGGTCTCTGCTGTGTCGCTTCGACCGCGTCGTTCGCTCAGGAATCGACTGCGCCATACGTGGCCAAGCCGATCAGCGATGTCACGGTTTCGGCGAACTCGGCGCCGACGGTCATCAAACTCAAAAAGACGTTCGCCTTACAAGGGGTAACCGGTGAGATCGTGCGTTTTGCCACCAGTGCGGGCAACATTGACGTGGCGCTGTTGAATGATGTCGCGCCGGTGAGCGTGGCGAACTTTCTGACCTACGTCAACGGCGGCAGCTATAACAACAGTTTCATTCACCGCTCCGTGCCGAACTTCGTCATCCAGGGCGGCGGCTATTGGGTGGCAGACGGTGACGTGAACGTGATCCCTGAAAATTCCCCGGTGGCTGGTGAGCATACGGTTGCCAATACCCGTGGCACCCTGTCCTATGCCCTGAGTACGGGACCGAACAGCGGCACGGACCAATGGTTTTTCAATCTGCGCGATAACGCGAACCTGGACGACACGGGGAACGGGGGGCCTTTCACGGTGTTCGGTCGGATCGTGGGCAACGGTCTTTCGGTGGCGGACGCCATTGCAGCCTTACAAATTGTCAACGCTAATGATCCCTTCAACGAATTGCCTGTTTTGCCGAGCTACACCGGCGGTATGGTCCAGTTGACCGACCTCGTGTACGTCAACACGATCACGAGCCTGCCCCTGGTGCCGAAAAAAGAAGGCGACGCTGCCGCGCTCAGCTTTTCGGCGAAAAGCTCGAATCCCGGCCTCGTGACGCCGACTCTCAATGGTCAAAAGCTGACGCTCACCTATGCGACGGGCAAAACCGGCACGGCCTCCATCACGGTGAAAGCTAAGGATTCCGCCAAGAGCAAAGCGAAACTGAAGTTCACCGTCACGGTGCAATAAGCTTAAGCTGCGGCAAAAGCGCCGGGTGGATCGGCGCGTGCCTGGTCAGAATGGTTGGGCGGGCGGTAGACTCGTCCCGGCAGCCAGATGAAGCGCCGCCGCGCGCGTCAGCGGTTCGTTCGCGATAAACACGCGCGCGCCTCGTCCGACCTCGTCGTAAAGCGCCGCCACGTCGCGCGAACGCATCCGCACGCAGCCGTAACTGGCGGGTTGACCGATGTTTCGTTCTTCCGGCGTGCCGTGGATATAAATGTAGCGGTCGTGCGCATGCGCATTTTCGGCGCCGCGCCCGCGTAGCCAGAGAATTCGCGTGACCACGGGGTCACGTCCGGGCGCATCGACCGGCACAATTTCTCCGGTGGGCTCACGGCTCTTGAATTTCATGCCCAACGGTGCGTCCCCGCCGATCTTTTCCGCGATTTCGAGTTCGCCCAAAGGCGTGCCGTTGGAACCGGGCGCATCGCCCAGGCCGAAGCGCGAAGTGGACACGGGGTAAAGCGCCATCGGGATGCCGTCGTTCAGTACAACCATACGTTGTTCGGGAACGCTGATCACGATCTCGTGGTGCCGGTCGGCGCAGCCCGTGACCAGCAGTGACGCTGCCAGGCCGGCGAGAGCCGCGCCAAACAAAGAAACCGCCGCCCGGGAGGGGCAGCGGTTGGCATCCGGCGAATCGGGTGGCGCGGGCATTGGTTTGCGTCGCGCCAGGCTCAGGTATCCATGCGGCGGTCCCAGTCGTACTGCCGGTCGGTCACGATGGTTTCCATGCGCTGGATGCGGCGGTTCAGGCCGTCGAGCTGCCGGTCGAGTTGGAGCAGGTCCACCCGGCCCGCCGGGCGCGCCGCCTGGTGGAAAGGCACGGCGGCCGGGCGCTCGCCGCGCCGACGGGGGATCGGCGGCGGGTTGAACCCGTCGTCGTCATCTTGTAATCCGGTGGCAGCGCCCAGCTTGCGGGGTGGTTGCATGACCAGAGCCAGCAGCAGGTAGAAGAATCCTGCGACGAGCACATGGACCCTCAGGCCATCCGCCCCGGCGGAGCCAGCAATGCCCAGAAGGACGCAGACGCCGACCACGCGCGTCCAAGAGACGCAAAACCCGAGGCTTTCGGCGATCCCGCTGAATACGCCCAGGACTTTGCCTTTGTCGGAGCGGTAGAGCCGCTGGCGGAACTTGCCCAGGGTTTCGCGGAGTTCAGATTTTAGACCCATAATTTTCTTTGGTACGATGTTTGTCGATGAGAATGGTTTCGAGCGATTCGATGCGTCGTTCCATTTGCGTGATGGTGCGTTGGAGTTTCAGGAGGACGGCCTGCTCTTCTTCGCTGAGCGCCTCGGCGCCGGTGGACTCCGATCGGGCGCGCCGGGCGGCGCGTTGGGTGAAAGGTGCCATGAGCGCCTTGATGATCAGCCACAGGAAGACCAACACCATGGCGACAATCGGCACCGCCGCGAACCCGCCGTCCTGCGACTCGCGGTGTTTGGAGGGTCCTGAAGCTGTGCCGGTGTGGGCCGTGGTCGCGGAGCTTTCGCCGTCGGTTTCATCCGACGACGCGTCACCGTTGATCTTCACCTCGGAGCCATCGGCTTTACGGACTACAACGGAGCTGGCAAGAAAGGGCAGCATAGGGATGGATAGATTTTGTAACACCAAGCCGCAGGAAGACACGGTTTTTCTGCAAGCCGGGTGTTTCCTTAGTGTGAAGGTTCGCCGGTTTTCTGCGAGGCGTGCTTGAGGGCGGCAAGTTCCTTTTCGATGTCCTCGTCGCGTTCGAGTTGGGCGAATTGCTCCTCCGGCGAGGGCTTGCGGCCGTAGTTGACCAGGTCGGCGTCGGCTTCCATGCGCTCGATGCGCGCTTCGAACTGTTCGTAGCGCAGGAGGGCGTCGCTGGTTTCCGAGCGGCGGATCGTCTGCTGGGCGCGCGTTTTGTGCTGGGCGTGGATGTGGCGTTGCACGAGCACGCGCTGTTTCTCGCGGGCAGTGGAGAGCTTTTCCTCCAGTTGGGTGATGTCCCCCTGATAGTTGCGGATGACCTCGTCGAGCTGGAGCGTTTCCTTCTCCAGCGCGCCGGTGCCCTCGTTGGCGCGGCGCTTTTCGAGGAGGGCTTCGCGGGCAAGTTCCTCGCGGCCTTTTTCGATGGCCAGTTTGGCCTTCTTTTCCCAGTTGGTGACCCGGCCCACCAATTCGTCCAGGCTGCGGCCCACCTTCTTGCGGGCGGCGATGGCCCCGGCGCAGGAGGCCTTGAGGTCGATGAGGGTGTCCTCCATTTCCTGGATCATCAGGCGGACCAGTTTTTCCGGGTCCTCGGCCTGATCGAGCATGGAGTTGATGTTGGAATTCACGATGTCGCGGAAGCGGCTGAAGATGCTCATAAGGTTGGGATTTGTGGTGTGAGTGTGGGTAGTTGGTGCGAGAACGGTCGGTCAGGCGAGCGTGAACCGGGCAACGAAGGCGGCCAGGCTGAACAGCGCGCAGAGGACCAGAATCACGCCGCAGATGGTTTCCTGCTTGCAGCCGATTTGGGTCTCGAAGCGAATTGGCAGCGAGCGGGGTGCCGTACGCCGCTTCGATTGGCTCGGGGCTGACCAGGTGCCAACGACGGAGGTTTCCGGATTGAACAAGAAGGGGAAGGCGGTATCGGTTTTCATGGCGAATATAGTTTGAAGGGTTGGGCGATGGGCGATGGTGTTTAGGTTGCGAACGAGAATCCCTTTAGCAACGGCCATGCCAACCGATTTTTAAATTGTGTAAGCTTTTTGCGTTGAACAGATTACGATAAAAACGCTTTTCTAGGATGATGTGTTGTCAAAACATTAATTGGTGGATAAAACCAAGCTCTGGTGAAAAATACCTCTGACCCTTACGCTGCTATTCCCACCGATGCGGACGACCGGGAGGCGATGACCGAGGCGCTCGGTCGATCCGACGTTTTTCTTGATTTCCAGCAACAATTAGCCCGGGTAGCGAAGGTGCAGCGGCCTGTCTTGCTCATCGGCGAACGCGGCACGGGCAAGGAACTCGCGGCGGCGCGCGTCCACTTCCTGTCGACGCGTTGGGGCGGGCCGCTGGTCAAACTCAACTGCGCGGCGCTCTCGCCCACCGTGTTGGAAAGCGAACTCTTCGGGCACGAACAGGGTGCGTTTACCGGGGCGGCGCGCCGACGGGTGGGCCGTTTCGAGGCGGCAAACGGCGGCACGTTGTTTCTCGACGAAATCGGCCAGATGCCGATGCCCGTGCAGGAGAAGATCCTGCGGGTGGTCGAATACGGGAGTTTCGAGCGGGTAGGCGCCAGTGAGCCCGTGCGGGTCAACGTCCGGCTGGTGGGAGCGACGAACGCGGACCTGCCCGCGATGGCCGAGGCCGGGCAGTTCCGGCACGATCTGCTCGACCGGCTGAGTTTTGAAGTGCTCTTCGTGCCATCGTTGCACGACCGGGGACGCGGGGATATCGACCTGCTGGCACGAAATTTCGCGGCGTCGATGGCGAATGAGCTGGGTCTGGCCGAGGTGCCCGAATTTTCCGAGGCAGCGCAGGCCGCCCTGCGCGGATACCGGTGGCCGGGAAACGTGCGCGAGCTGAAAAACGTGATCGAACGCGCCGTCAGCCGGGCCGAGGGCGGGGGGATACGAGAGATCGTTTTCGACCCCTTCCAACAGCCGGGCAAACCTGCGTCGAAACCGGCTCCGTCCGCCGCCACGGCCGGACCGGCAATCCTCCCGGTCGATCTGCCGGGGATGGTCTCCGAGGTGGAGCAACGGCTTTTGCGGCAAGCCCTGGAGCAAGCGCGCTTCAAGCAACGGGAAGCGGCGGCCCTGCTCGGGCTGAGCTATGATCAATTCCGCGGATTATACCGCAAACATCAGAGCGCGTTGGGAAAAGCCGCGCCCTGAGAAACGCGGGCACGCTGCCCCCGGCAAAGCTGACCCGTAGTTTTACCTTCTGCCTTGGCGCTTTTTCCGTTATTGGTGGCGCATGGCAAAAAATGTTCTTGGCCGCGGCTTGGGTGCCTTGATCCAGCCGCGCCCGCCCGGCAGCGCGGGGAACAGCGGCGCGACGCTGCCCGGAACAGGCGCCATCGGACCCGCGCCGGGTGAGGTCGTGCGGAAAATCAAGCTCGACGACATCCGCAGCAGTCCCTTCCAGCCGCGCCAGGACTTCAAGCCAGAATCACTCGGCGAGCTGATCGAATCCATCAAGGAGCAGGGGATCATCCAGCCTCTGATCGTGCGGAAAACCGGCACGCATTTCGAACTCATCGCCGGGGAGCGCCGGTGGCGGGCGGCCAAGTCGCTCGCGCTCACCCACGCTCCGGTGATCGTGCGCGAGGCGAGCGACCAGGAGGTGCTGGAACTCGCGCTCATCGAGAACCTGCAACGCGCGGACCTCAACGTGGTCGAAGAAGCGCGCGCCTACGAGCGGCTGGCGGCCGAATTCAACCTCCGGCAGGAAGACATCGCGCGCAAAGTGGGCAAAAGCCGGGCCTCGGTTGCCAACG
>CAXUHC010000068.1:0-16753 GCA_964250705.1 uncultured Chthoniobacterales bacterium
GCTTTCGCCGGCGGACCCTACGTGGCCGGTTTCGAGCAGGAATTCGCGGCTTACTGCCGGTGCCAGCATGCCATCGGGGTGGGCAATGGGACGGAAGCGATCTGGCTGCCGATGTTGGCGATGGGCATCGGCACGGGCGACGAGGTCATCACCGTGCCGGGCACCTTCATGGCGACCGCCGAGGCGATCACGCACACGGGAGCGACGCCGGTGTTTGTAGACGTGGACGAACGCACCTATACGATGGACCCGGCGGGGTTGGAAAAAGCCCTCAGCCCGCGCACGAAGGCCATCGTGCCGGTGCACCTTTTCGGTCAGACGGCGGACATGGACCCGATCCTGAAGTTCGCCCGCGCGCACAACCTGTTCGTGATCGAAGACGCCGCCCAGGCGCACGGGGCCGAGTACAAGGGCCGGCGCGCCGGTTCGATGGGTGACGCGGCCAGTTTCAGTTTTTACCCGGGCAAGAATCTCGGCGCGTTGGGCGAAGCGGGCGCGGTGGTCACCAACGACCCCGAACTGGCGCGGAAGATTCGCATCCTGCGCGACCACGGCCAGACCGAGAAGTACCACCACGCGCTGGTAGGCTGGAACAGCCGCATGGACGGGATGCAGGCGGCGGTGTTGCGCCTCAAATTGCCGCGCCTGGACAGGGGCAATCAGCTCCGGCAAACGCACGCCCTGCGGTACGACCAGGCGTTTGCGGGCCTGGAAGAAGTGGTCACTCCGCTGACGGCAGATTACGCCAAGCATATCTTTCACATCTACGCCATCCGCGTGCAGGAGCGGGACGAGGTGAGGCGCCGCCTCGCGGAAATGGGAATCGGCACCGGCATTCATTACCCGATTCCGGTGCATTTACAGGAGGCTTACGCTTACCTGGGCTACGGCGTCGGCGACTTCCCGGTGGCGGAAAAAGTGGCGCAAGAATTCGTTTCGCTGCCGATGTTCCCCGAACTGAACGCCGAACAGGTGGACCGTACCATCGAGGGCGTGCGAGAAGTCGTGGAAGCCGGCGTCGCAGTACGATGACGAAACCAGGGCACGCCCGGCGGGAGTCCGGCGGGGTGCTCACCCAACTTTGGAAGCGCAAATCCTCAATCCTCTGGAAGACGCTCGCTGGGAGGAGATGATCTCCGCGCATCCCGAAGCCGGTTTTTTCCACGGCAGCGCCTGGGCGCGCGTGTTGCACCAGACTTACGGCCATCGGCCGTGGTACGCATGTTGCGGCGATCCCCGCCAGCCGCTGGCCCTGCTGCCGCTAATGGAAGTGGACAGTGCGTTGACGGGACGGCGCGGTGTTTGTCTGCCGTTCACCGATCTCTGCGGCCCGCTGGTGTTTGACGAGGCTGCCGCCCTTGCGTCCATCACCGGAACCCTGCGGGACCTCGCGCGGGAGCGCCGGTGGCGGCACTTCGAGGTGCGGGGGCCCGGGTCGGCGCCCGTCGGAGCGCTGCCGTCCACGACGTTCTACGGGCATACGCTCGACTTGCGTGCCGGTCCGGAACCGCTTTTCGCCGGATTTGACGGGTCCGTGCGCCGGGCGATTCGCAAGGCGGAGCGGTGCGGGCTTGGCGCCCGGATTGTGCACACCCGTGAGGCCGTGCGGGAATTTTACCGTTTGCACGTCCAGACCCGCCGCCGCCACGGTGCGCCTCCACAGCCAATCGCTTTCTTTTTCCGCATCTGGGAAGAAGTCATCAAACCCGGATTAGGATTTGTCGCTCTGGCAATGCGCCAGGCGCGGCCAGTCGCCGCCGCCGTGTACTTCTGCCGGGCAGGGCGGGCAATCTACAAGTTTGGCGCGTCCGACGAGGCGTTTCAGGAAGAACGCCCCAATAATCTGGCCATGTGGGAAGGCATCCGCCACCTCTGCGGCCTGGGGGCGAGGTCCCTGCACTTTGGCCGCACCTCGCTCCATCACGAAGGCTTGAGACGCTTCAAACTGGCCTGGGGTGCGAAAGAAGAACGAATGGAGTACTTTCAGTTCGATCTGAAAAATTCTGCCTGGGCGGTTTCGCGCGACAAGACAGCCGGATTCCACACGGCGGTCTTCCGCCGTCTGCCCTCCGTGTTGAACCGTCTGGCGGGCACCGTTCTTTATCCGCACCTTGACTGATTCGTCGGCCTCGTTTTCTTACCCCTGATTTTTATGCCTGAATCCAAGCTGGAAAACACGTCGGCGAGCATCGGCGTGCAGGATATTTTGTATGTCGTTTTCAAGCACAAGTGGAAGGTCCTCTTCTTCGCGCTGCTGGGCATGGGCGCGGCCGCGTTTGTGTATCTTACCCATGCGCCGATCTACGAATCCGACGCCAAGCTGCTGGTCCGCTACGTGGTCGACCGCAACGTGGTCGATCCGGTGGACAACTCGGTCGGCTATGGCCGTGCCAACGACAGCGTCATCGCCTCGGAGATTGAAATCCTGACGAGCTGGGACCTGGCGATTCAGGTGGCAGACGCGGTCGGGGTCGAGCAACTGGTGCCCAGCGGGAAGGGCAAGGCCAGCAGCCTTCCCATCGCGGCCCAGACCATCCAGAGGGGAATGCTCGTCGTGCCCCACGGCAACGTGATCCTGGTCTCTTACAAGAGCGAAAATCCGGCTCTGACGACCAACGTGTTGCAGGAACTGGTCAACCGTTACTTCACCAAGCATCTGGAGGTGCACCGCTCGGCGGGCGCATTCGACTTCGTCACCCAGCAGGCCGACCAGATCCGCGGGCGCCTGACCCAGACCGAGGACGCCCTCAAGCGGCTCAAGAACAAAGCGGGCATCATCTCCTTGGCCGAAAGCACGGCTTCCGTGAGCGCCGAGATCAACCGCGCCCAGCAGGCGCTTGCGCTGGCCGAAACCGAGCGTGCCGAGCAGATCGCGCGCGTGCAGGAAATCGCGAAGTCGCTCGCCGACCCCGCCGCTAAGGAACCGACGAGCCAGACGCCGACAGGACCTGCTGTGGCCAAGCCCGCGGGCAACGCCGAGGTGCAGGAATACGAGGCGTTGGTAGCGCGCTTGGGGCCGTTGCGGCAGACCGAACTGGACCTCCTGACCAAATACAGGCCGGAGAACCAGCAGGTGCAGATTATCCACTCCCAAATCGGAGAACTCGAACGCCGCCGGGCAGCGCTGGCTACGAAATTCCCTGACCTCGTAGCCAGAGTGGCTGCCACCGGCGGCGGCGTCATCCCGCAGCAGGGTCCCGACATCCGCACCGAACGCGCGCATCTGGCCGCCGTGGAAGCACGGGTAGAGACGCTCAAGGGCCAGCTCCACGGCGCCCAGCAACAGGCGGAAGAACTCGCTGCGCTTGCCCCGCAAATCACGCAGGTCGAACGCCAGAAGGAACTGGAGGAAAACAACTACCGCTACTTTGCCGCCAGTCTGGAAAAAGCCCGCGTGGACGAGGCGCTCGACCCGTCGAAGATTCCCAACATCAGCGTGGTGCAAAAACCGTCGGCGGCGTTGCGAACCACCGGCGACCTGCGCAAAATCCTTTTGCAGTTGGCTGGCGGCGGCCTGGCCCTCGGCCTGGGTCTGGCCTTTCTTATTGAGATGGTCTTCGACCAGACCATCAAACGCCCTGCGGAGTTCGAGCGGCGGCTGCACATTCCCCTGTTGCTCTCCATCCCTTACCTCAAAAACGGCTCGTCCGCGCCTGCCGTGCCGATGCTGACGGCCAATGGCGAGGCGGTCACTCCGAGAGCCATCAAAGAGGCCCGGCGGGTCAAGGCGTCGCCGTGGGAGGTCGGACATTTTATACGTCCTTACGCCGAGGCGATCCGCGACCGCCTGGGGCTTTATTTTGAGCTGCATAACCTGACGCACAAACCGAAGCTGGTGGCCGTCACTGGGTTTTCCGAGGGCGGGGGAACCTCCACCATCGCCGGGGGCATCGCCGCCGCGTTGTCGGAAATGGGCGAGGGCAAGGTGCTGCTGGTGGACATGAACATCGGACGCCCGGAACTGCACCCCTTCTTCGGCGGCAAGCCTGCCTACTCCTTGATGACCGCGTTGCAGCCCGCGTGCCCAATTGCGCCCGCGGCCGAGAATCTCTATCTGGCCACCACAGCGACCGACGCGGAAAGCAAACAGATGCAAATGGGCCCGAAGCGGCTCTATGAACTGATGCCCAGCCTGAAAGCGAGCAACTTTGACTACATCATCTTCGACATGCCCCCGCTCGACCAGAGCAGCGTAGCCCTATCCATGTCCGGCCTGATGGACAAAACGCTGCTCGTCACCGAAGCGGAAAAGTGTGGCGCGAGCATGGTGCGGCGCGCTTACAAGGAGTTGGTCGATGCGCGGGCAAACGTAGCGTGCGTGCTCAACAAAACGCGCACGTATGGTCCCAAGCTGCTCAAGGCGGATGCGTGAGCGGGGTGCCGCTCCCCGGCGTCCGCATCGTCAGGCTGTTGATGGAAAGGAGGTGACCTTACCGTGCTGAAGAACCGAATTTACTACGGGATCAAACCGTTCCTACCAAAGTTCCTGCGGATGGCCGTGCGCCGGAACCTCGCCAGGCGCAAGCGTGGGCGGGTCAGCGATGTCTGGCCCATCCTGCCGGGGTCGGAGCGCCCGCCTCCGCATTGGTCCGGTTGGCCGGAAGGCAAGCAATTCGCATTTGTGCTGACGCACGACGTGGAAGGCCCGTTGGGATTGCGCCATGCCCGGTCCCTGTTCGATTTCGAACGGGAAATGAAGTTTCGCTCTTCGTTCAACTTTATCCCGGAAGGCAGTTACCACGTGCCGGCGGAACTCCGCTCGGAACTCACGGCCAATGGCTTCGAAGTCGGCGTGCACGATCTCGAGCACGATGGCCGGCTCTACCAATCCCGCGAGCAGTTCATGCGCAAGGCCGTCCGCATCAATCGCTACCTGCGCGATTGGAACGCCTCGGGGTTCCGCTCGGGGTTCATGCTGCACAACCTGCGCTGGCTGCATGACCTGGAGATTCGTTACGACGCCTCCACGTTCGACACCGACCCTTTCGAGCCGCAGCCCGATGGCAGCCACACCATTTTTCCGTTCTGGGTGCCGTCTCCCGGCGGGATGGCCGAACCCGGCCCGGCCGAGAAACCCGGCTACGTGGAAATGCCGTACACGCTGCCCCAGGATTCGACGCTGTTCCTGCTCCTGGGCGAGCAAACGGCGGACGTGTGGATAAAAAAGCTGGATTGGATCGCCTCGCGCGGCGGGATGGCCTTGGTGAATATCCATCCCGACTACATCGATTTCTCGGCCAACGCCAAAGCTTCGCGCAGCAAATATCCGCTCGCCCGGCTGCGCGAACTGCTGGAACACATCACGAGCCGATACGGCGACCGCTGTTGGAATCCGTGCGCGCGCGAACTCGCCACCTGGTACACCGCGGCCAACCCGCCCCCGGCTTCGGGCAGCCCGGAGAATGTTTTGTCGACCGCCAGCTTCAGCCGGGCGGATTTCCAGCAGCGGCGAGCGGCGGTGCTGCTCTACTCCCATCACCCCTCCGACCCACGCCCGCGGCGGGCCGTCGAGGCGCTGGCCGAGGCGGGCATGGAGGTGGACATCATCTGCCTGCGCGAAGGTGACGAGGAGCCCACGCGCGAAAAAACGGGTGGGGTGAGCGTGCTGCGTCTTCCCTTGCGCAAGCGGCGCGGGAGCAAGACCGCTTACCTGACGCTTTACAGCCAGTTCATCCTGTACTCCTTTGCTCTCCTGGCGTGGCGCGGCTGGCGGCGCAAGTACGACCTGGTGCACGTTCACAACATGCCCGACGTCCTCGTCTTCGCGGCGCTCAGCCCCAAACTGCGCGGCGCCCGCGTCCTGCTCGATCTGCACGACCCGATGCCCGAACTGATGATGAGCATCTACGGACTCGAAAGCGACCATCGCTTCGTGCGCCTGCTGCGGCGCCTGGAGCATTGGAGCATCGGCTTCGCCGATCTGGCGATCACGCCCAACATCACCTTCAGAAACCTGTTTGTCTCGCGTTCCTGTCCGCCCGGGAAAATGCAGATCGTGATGAACTCACCGCAGCAGCAGATTTTTGATCCCGACCGGACGGACCTGCCTGTCGGGCCCGATTTGCGGGAGGGCCATCCTGCCGCCGAGTTCCGGCTCATGCACCACGGCTCCATCGTGCATCGCCACGGAGTTGACCGGCTCGTCGAGGCCTTGGCCAAGGTGCGCGGGAAACTTCCCGGGGTGAGGCTCGATATCTACGGTTCGCCGACGCCTTTTCTGGAGATCGTGCTCGAAACAGGCCGACGTCTCGGCGTGGCCGATTGCATCCACTTCCACGGGCCGAAATCCCAAGCCGAGATCGCCGAGGCGATCCGCGCTTGCCACCTGGGCGTCGTCCCCAACCGGCGCTCGGCTTTCACCGACATCAACCTGCCCACGCGTCTCTTCGAATACCTGGCGATGCGCCGCCCGGTCGTCGCACCCTCGACCCAGGGCATCCGGGATTATTTCGGCCCCGGTGAGATGCTGATGTTCGACCGCGACGACATCGATGATCTGGCCGAGAAAATTCTCTGGGTGGCCGCGCATCCCGGGGAAACGGGCGAGATTGTCGAACGCGGCATCGAAATCTACCGCAAACACCTCTGGGAGGAGGAAAAGACCCGCTTTCTGGGATACGTCGCCTCGTTGCTGCGCACGGAGGATTCGCCGTCGGCGGACTGGCCGGCCGCCCTGGCCGCGGCGGGCCGGTTGCCCGGGGAAGTTCCGCAAATCGTGGAAAGGACACAAACTTGAAGATCAGCATTTTCGGCTTGGGTTACGTCGGCTGCGTGGGCATGGGTTGCCTGGCCCGGCAGGGGCACCGCATGGTCGGCGTCGACCCGCAAAAGTCCAAGGTGGAGTTCATCAACGCCGGCAAGCCGACCATCATCGAAAAGGATATCGACGGCATTCTCGCGGATTGCCACGCTGCCGGGTTGATCGAGGCCACCATCGACACGGCGGATGCCGTGGGGCGCACCGAGGTTTCCATGATCTGCGTCGGCACCCCTTCGACGCCCAAGGGCCACCTGGATCTCACCGCCATCCGCAAGGTGGCCGAGCAGATTGGCCACGCCCTGCGGCAGAAGGTGGGCCGGCACGTCGTCGCCCTGCGCTCGACCGTGCTGCCCGGCACGGGGCAGATGGTGTCACAGCTCATCGCCGAGGCCTCCGGACGCGAGGCGGGCCGGGATTTCGCGGTGGTGGCCAACCCGGAGTTTTTGCGTGAGGGCACTTCCGTGGAAGATTTCGACCACCCACCCTTCACCCTGATCGGCACGGATTGTTCCTGGGCGGCCGAGGTGATGGGCGAGGTCTACGCGACCATCGACGCGCCTTTCATCGCCACCCGCCAGCCCGTGGCCGAGTTGATGAAATACGTTTGCAACAGCTTCCATGCCCTCAAGATCACGTTTGCCAACGAGGTGGGGACCATCTGCAAGGCGCTGGAGATCGACTCCCACGAGTTGATGGACATTTTCTGCCGCGACACGTCGCTGAATCTTTCCAGGGCGTATCTGAAGCCGGGTTTCGCCTTCGGCGGCTCCTGTTTGCCCAAGGATTTGAAGGCGTTGTGCACCATCGCCCACGACCACTACATCCAGGCCCCGCTGCTGGAGAGCATCGAACGCAGCAACGCGCTGCAAAAGGAGACGGTGCTCCGGCGCATCCTGGCCGCGGGCAAACAGAACGTTGGCTTTCTGGGCCTCGCCTTTAAACCCGGCACCGACGACCTGCGCGAAAGCCCGATCCTAGACGTGATCGAGCCGCTGCTGGGCAAGGGATTCAACGTGAGCATCTATGACGCGCACATCCACGTGGCCAAGCTCACCGGCGCCAACCGGGATTACATCATGCAGAAGATTCCCTACATCTCGCGGTTCATCACCGACGATCTGGACGCGGTGATGGCGGCATCCGATCTCATCGTGGTCGTGAACAAGGAGCCGGGCATCATCGAGGCGCTCCGGCGTTGCGAAGACAAACATGTGCTCGAACTCAGCCGCACGGGAGTGACCACGGCCAAGGGCGGACCCACGGTCGACGGCTTGGCGTGGTGAACCGGCAGGGGCGGATGCGTGTGGTCCGATGAACCCGTTGCGCGCAACCTTGCGGAAGTTCCTCCTCCGGCGGCGGCTGGTTCTTTCACGTCTGGACGGACCCGCGCCGCCCACGCTGCGCGAGGCTTTGCACGGTTTCCGTACGGAGATGAAACACCGCGCGGACGGCAGGATTCCCGGGGTCCGTTGCGTGGATGGCGACCTCCAGATACAGACGGACCTGCTGAGCATCTTCGGCGAGAGCGGGGTGGCGTTCCTGCCCGATCTCGCCGCGTGGCGTGGGGAAAAGACACCGGGCTGCTACCTTGTCATTCTTGATGCCGGGAGCGTCGAACCGGTCGAAATCCTGAAGGACGAAGACGCCCTCCGCGAGGTGGAAACGATCCTCCTGCGCTTCACGCTGGGGCTTCTCTGGAGCGGCGATCGTGATCTGGGTCGGATGACGCGGACGTTTCGCGAGGCGGGTTTCAGCCTGCGTGATGCCCTTGGCACCGTGGGCTTGCTGTCCTGGAGCGCCCCAACGGAGTCGGTGGTCTTCGTCTTTGGCAGCGAGCGGACCGGCGTGGCCCGACCCCCCACGGCGGAGGCGAGCGCCCGCACCGCCGAGGCGCTGGCAGTTTTCAGCCCGCCGCTCGCGCGGTCGGGCAGCCTGCGAAGGTTGGCGGGGCGGGGAAGCTTCGGCTTCACGTCCGGCTTGCTGAACCCGGGAGCGTCGCGCTGGCGGGGAAGGACCATCTTGCTGGCGCGCGGCGAACGGTCGTCCTGGGCGGCGCAGCAAACCGACGAGGTGACGTTCATAAACTCGGCCCGTCCGGTTCTCCTGGAACCGGCTCCCGACGCCACCGCGAAATTCCGCGCCCGGGAGTTGACGCTGTCGGGCGGCGATCCGGCGGCCTGGTGCAATTCGCGCGTCGAGGACTTCCGTTTGTTCCGTTTTCGGGAAGACCTGTTCAGCAATTGCGCGCTCACCTCGGTCGCCGGAGGCCACCCGCAAGAGGGCCGCGCCCTGCAACTGGAAACACTCACGACCAGGGTCGGTCTCGCCCGGCTCGACCCGGACGGAGGCACCCTGGATTTTCTGGGCACGCCGCGCCTCGACCGGCCCACGGGGCGGGTGGAAAAAAACTGGGCGATGTTCGAAGCAGGCGGCGAGTTGCACCTGATTTATTCGTTCGCTCCCTACCGGCTGCTGCGCGCGGCCCGCTGGCCGGAGCTGGATTTTACGACGGTCCGGGAAAGCGAGATCCGTCCGCCCCCCAACGTGCTTCCGGCGGTTTTGCGCAACAGCATCAACCCGGTCGAGTACGACGAGCGGCATTTCCTGCACGTCGTCCACGCGGTTTTTCCGGTGAAACGTTACTTCTTCTGGGCCGTGTTGATCGACAAAGCCACCCTGTTGCCGGCGATGGTCAGCGCCGGACCGCTGGTCGGCGGCTGGCCCAGCGCGCCGGCGTCGATCATTTATGTGACCGCCGTCGTCCCCGGCGCGGATGAAATCGAGATCTACGGCGGGCTGAACGATTCGTCCATCGGTTGCTGGACGTTGCGGCGCGACCGGCTGGACACCGCCTGGCTGCCCTTCACACGATGACCAACCTGCCCGCCAGTCTGATCCCTGCCGGGTCCGGCGACGCCGCGCCCGCCGCGCGTGCGCCGGGCGGCGGACCCCTCGACGGGATGACGCTCCTGCGTTTCGCCCATGCCTTCGAATCGGGCGGCGGCATGGAACGGCTGCTCGAAGACCTCGACGGCACCCTGCTCGAACGCAACGCGATGACGATTTTCCGGCTCCACATCGCGCCCGACCGCACGCGCCTGGAGGAGCGCACCTTCCAGCATGGGCGTGGTCAGCTGACGCTGGTGCCGCTGCCGCTGCCCGCGGGCGACAGCCTCCAGATCGCTTCCGACGACGAGCCCTCGGGGCGCACCTGGACCGAGCGTTTTCGCGACGGCGTGCTCTATCATCCGCTGGTCTGGCCGCTGGGCCCGGAACGCCTCGTTCTGCGGCGGCCTTTGCCCCGGCGGGCGGGACAGGTCGTCGGCGCCGGCGCCAAGGCCGCCGAGATTTTCGCGCAGCAGCCCGTGGACCTCTGCCTGCTGCATTTCTTCGGCGGCAGCGACGCGGACGAAATCGTCACGCAGGCGCGGCGGCACGGCATTCCGTTCGCGGTGCAAAACCACTATGCCAACCAGCGTTTCCTGCATCTCTCGGTCCGCAAGCACGCCACGCTGGCCGCAGGTGTGGCCGGGGTGAACGGGCGCGACGTTCCCGCCTACCTGCAAAGACGTTTCCGCAACCTTTCTGACGGCATCGATACCGACGCCTTCCGACCCGGGGCCGCCGGCCCGGTCCAGCCGGTTCCGCAAGCCCCGTTGATCCTGCTTCCGGCGCGGGTGGTGCGGCCCAAGGGACATCTGGACCTGATCCGGGCGGCGGCACGGCTGCGGGACGGCGGGCTGGATTTCGTGGTCGGCTTCGCGGGCCGGGTGGAATCCACGGGCTTCGTCGAGCTGCTGCGCGTCGAGATTGCCCGTGCCGGTTTGGAAGACCGGGTGCTTTTCCTGGGCGCGCTGACCGGCGATGAGTTGCGCGACTGGTACGCGGCGAGCGCGGTCGTGGCCTTTCCCACCTACCACCACGAAGGCCTGGGGCGGATCATCGTCGAAGCCCAGGCGATGGAAAGGCCGGTCGTCGCCTATGCCACCGGCGGGGTGCCCGAGGGCATCGTGGACGGAGAAACGGGCTTCCTCGTGCAGACGGGCGACGCCGCCGCTCTGGCCGACCGGCTGGCGCGGTTGTTGGGCGACCCGGGCGAACGCGAACGCATGGGGCGGGCGGGCCGTCGTTTCGTCGAGACGCGCTACAGCCTTGCCGCGGCGGCGGCGCGGCACGAAAGTTTCTACCGGGAGCTGGTCCCCCGCTTTGCGCGGGAGACCGTTTGAGCGTAGCGATCAGATTCCTCTCCCCACCATGCCTCCCACGCTCGCCCTCCTGCTCGCGTTTGCCCTGGCCGCCTACGCGTTCTCGCGTGAACGGCTGCGGACGACGCTGGTTTCCAGGGCGTTGTTCTGGCCCACGCTGTGGTACATGGTCGCTTCCTCGCGGCCGGTCGGGGTGTGGCTGATCCTCTGGGGCATCCCGGTGCCGGGGTCCAACAGCGTTGAGGATGGCAGTTTCATCGAGCGCATTTTCTACCTATCGCTGACTTTCATCGGCATCCGCATCCTGCGCCGCCGGTCCATCGACTGGGGGCGGATCTGGCGGCAGAACGGTTGGTTGGTGGTCTTTGCCGTGTTTATGCTCCTGAGCGTCACATGGTCGGCCTACCCGTACATTTCCTTCAAACGCTTCATCAAGATGGCGGGGTCCATCGTCATGGCGCTGGTGATCCTGACCGAGGAACACCCCTTCGAGGCGATCAAGGCGATCATCCGCCGCTGCGCCTACGTCCACATCCCCATGTCGGTGGTCTGCATCAAGTACTTCCGCCACATCGGCGTGAGCTTCGATTGGTCGGGCAAGGCCGAGGCGTGGCAGGGGATCGCGTCGTCGAAGAATGTGCTGGGGCAGGTGGTGATGGTGGCGGTGCTCTACTTCATCTATGACGTGATCCACCACTGGCGGCGGCTGGGCTGGCGCAATCTCAGCGTGCTCTACATCGTTATGGGCGGGTACCTGCTCAAGGGCTCGGATTCCGAGATCAGCATGACCTCGGTCGCCGTGTTCGGCCTGGGCCTGTTCGTCTTCCTGCGCCTGGAAATGCTGCGGGATCGGCGCGAGGCCATCCGGCCTTTCGTCTGGAAGATGATGGCCCTGACGTTCGGGCTCATCGTCCTGGTGGCCGTGCACAGCGTCGTCATGTTCCGGGAGGACTCGATCTTCGGCTGGCTGATCACCAAGCTGGGGCGCGACATCACGCTGACCGACCGCACGACGATCTGGAGCGAGGTGTACGACGCGGCGGCGTCCAACCCGCTCTTCGGCGTGGGCTTCGGCGGGTTCTGGATCGGCCAGGAGGCCAACATCGAGTTTTCACGCCGGATGACCTGGACCCTGGGCCAGGCGCACAGCGGCTACGTGGACACCTACCTGCAAACCGGCTGGGTCGGCATCTGCCTGATGGCGGGCGCCTTCCTGACCGCCGCGCGGCGGTTGCTTGACGAGCCTCCGCGCGACTTCGAGGCGGGCCGCTGGAAGGTCATCCTGTTCGTGGTGGCGCTGTTCGTGAACATCACCGAGACGAGCCATCTGCGCGGCGACCATCACCTCTGGCTGCTCTTTCTGCTGTCGCTGGTCGACGTGACCGGCGCGGTGCGCGGCCAGACGCTGAATTCCGACGGCGATGAGCAGAATGATCCGCGCGCATCGGCATGGGCACCCGTGCCGGTGCGCGCCGCGGAAGTGATGGCGTTTCCTCAGGAGGAAGTGGCGCGGATGCGGGCGTTGCACGACGCGCGCCTGCACGCCTGGCGCAACGGCGAAGCCCCCGATTTCACCGACGAGGAATGATCCTGATCCTTCCCAACGGGTTCGAGCGCAACTACACCCTCGGCTTCGTGCGCGGGTTGCAAGCCAACGCCGTGCCCCTGCTCGTGTTGTCCGACGACGACGTCGCCCCGGCGTTGCGCGCGGCGGGCGTCGCGCAGATCAACGCGCGCGGCAGCGTGGCGGAAAACCGGCCCGCCTGGCGCAAGGCCGCCAACCTGTTGCGTTACTACGCGTGGACCTGCGCACGGTTGTGGCGGCACCGGGGCGGGGTCGTGCATTTCACCGGGATGTTCCAGAACGGCCGCATTTTGTTCGAGGGATTGGCGCTCAATTTCGCCCTGCGTCTGGCGGCGGGCCGCTACGTCTACACCGTTCATAACGTCCTGCCTCACGGCCGGGAGCGTAGCCGGTTCTTCCGGCGGGTGTACCGGCTGGTCTACCGCCTGCCGCACGTTCTGCTCGTCCACACGGAGCGCGCCCGGCAGCAGCTCGTCGAGGAATTCGGCGTGCCGCCCGGCAAAATCCGGCTCACGTCCATTGGCCTGAACGAGGAGATGCCCGTCACCGCGCTGACGCCCGCCGCCGCTCGCCGACGCCTCGGGCTGGACCCCGGCGCGCGCGCCTTGCTCTTTTTCGGCAAGATCGACGAATACAAGGGGCTCGACCGGCTGCTCGATGCCTTCGACCAACTCGACCTCCCGTCGACGCGCCTGGTCGTGGCGGGCGAATTCCGCAACCCGGCCTGCCGCACCGCCATCTTGCGGCAGCTGGAAAATCTGCGGCGGCGCGGCGACGTGCAACTTCACGAGCGTTTCATCCCCAACGAGGAGGCCGAAGTGTTCTTCAAAGCCTGCGACGTGCTCTGCCTGCCTTACCGCCATATCTACCAGAGCGGGCTGGTCTTCCTTGGTCCGCGCTTCGGCCTGCCTCTGGTCACCACCGACGTCGGTTCGCTGCGCGAGTTCGTGGAAGGCAGTGGCCTGGGACTGGTCAGCCGCACCAACGACTCCGCCGGCCTCGCCGAGGCGCTCACCGCGTTTTTCGCCCTGTCCGGGCGCTTCCCGCGCGGGGAAATCGCCGCCAAGGCGCAGCGATACCGCTGGGAAGAAGTCTGCCGCACCCTGCTCCCGCTCTACACGCCGCCGCGTTCGACCCAATCGACGTTCGTTGCCACCAGCCTGCCCCCCGCTCACACCGGGGAACCTCGCCCATGAAAAAAGTCCTGCTCGTTTCCAACAAGATTTTTCACTATCGGGTTTCCAATTACAACTACTTCGCCCGCCGGTTCCGCGAAGAAGGTTGGGAACTGTTCGTGCGCGGCAACGCGTTGCAGAAAAACAACCCTTACCCGCCGGAGTTCGACTTCAAGGAAATGCCGTTTTCCTTTCGCGATTACCGCCGGGAGATCGAGCGCATCCAGCCCGACGTGGTCATCGTTTTTCTCCACCTCAAGGACCTCATCATCTGGCCGCTGCTGCACTGGCTGAAGCTGCGTGGCATCCCGGTGGTCTACTGGAACAAGGGAATCAACCTGGAAGTTCGCAACCCCGGCCTGCGCAACCAGCCTTTCTATTACATTCACTCGTTGTGCGACGCCATCATCCTGTATTCCCGGCATGAGCTGACCGACATCAAACCGAAAAATCGGCACAAGGTGTTCGTTGCCAACAACACGGTCAATTTCAGCGTCTTCCCAGAGATCACGGCCAGCCGCGAGGAAATCAAGAAGGAGTTCCACATCCCGTTCAAGAAGACCGTGCTGTTCGTCGGGCGGATGCGGGACGTGAAAAAAGTCGAGCACCTGATCGAGGTTTTCAACGGGATCGAGGAGCCCGGCTACGGCTGCGTCATCGTGGGCGACCCGATGGACTACGATCTGCCCGCGCTGATCAAGCGCGACAACGTGCTCTGTCTGGGCGAACTCTTCGACCCGGACAACGTGCAGGTCAGCAAACTCTTCAAGGCGGCGGACCTGTTCGTGATCCCCGGCGACGTGGGCCTCGGGATGAACCAGGCGTTTTACTGGGGGCTGCCGGTCGTGACGGAAGGCGGCCTGCAACCGCCGGAAATCCACTACCTGACGCCGGGCCGCACCGGCTTCGTCGTGCCGGAAGGCGACGTGGCGGAACTCGGGCGCAAGACGCTCGCCCTGCTGCGCGACGACGCCTTGCGCGCCGAGTTTTCCCGCCATGCGCGCGAGGATATCCTGCGCGACGCCTCCATCGAAGGGATGTTCGGGGGATTCCTGGCCTGCGTGAATTCGCTGGTGAAGCCGACCGGGGTAAAGACGATGCCGGTGGAATCCTGAAATGCGCCGACCCCATGCGGCAGCCCGGATGAGGCGGCGTGGAATCTGCTCAGGAACATTTTGCTTGGATTCCGAGGTCTGACCGACAAATTCTCACGGGTGTAATGGAAACGGCTATCGCGCAGGAGGCGACATCGGATACTTCCCGGGCGCGAGCGTGGGTGTTGTTAATCGGCGCACCGGAGGGCGGAGCAGACACGGAAACCTTTCCCATCGTGGATGCGTGCCGTCGCTTTTACGGGTTCGAAGCCATGGAGTGCCAGGGGGATAGACTGCCCGACCGTGCCGACGCCTGGAGCGAAGCACCCGTGGCGGTGGTGGTCAACGCTGAAAGGCTGGGCGGCTGGTTAAACCTGGCGGCACTGAACCGGGGTTTGCTCCGGGCGGTGCCGGTCCTGATCCTCGGGGTGGACGCCGCCACGGACCAGGCGGCGCTTCAACAGGCGACGGGCGGGGCCGTGCGCGAAGTGTTTCCATTACGACCAGCGCCACCCGCCAGCATCGAAATCTGCGCGGACCGCGCGACGGCGGGGCCGCTGGCGGGCCAGCGTATCCCCGCGCCCGCCGGGGACTTTTTCGGGTTGCGGCTGGCGGTGGATCACTCAGCGACCGACCTGATTGCCTCCCTCAGCGGCGCCAGCCTCGACGGCGCGGTACCCTGTTGTGCGCGGGTCACCCTGGCGGATCACGCCGTCTGGGTCGTTGCCGCCAGCGCGGGCCAGGTCGGCGGCCGGCACTTCGAACGCGAACATTTTGGCCGTCGCCCGCACCTGCTCGTGCCCGTGCTGCTGTTCCTCCGGGCCGCCGGTGGGGACGCCTGCTGGCACGCCCCCGCGCGGTTTGCCAACCTGTGCATCGACGATCCCCGGCTGACCGAACCCTACGGGCGGCTGAGCTACCCCGCATTGCTGGCGGAAGCACAAGGCGTGGGCTTCCACGCTACGATTGGTTTCGTGCCCTGGAATTACGACCGCAACTCTCCCGGCGTGGTTGACCTGGTCCGAAAAAATCACCGTTGGTTGAGCATCGCCGTGCATGGCAACAACCACGACAGTTTCGAGTTTTACGGTCCGCAACGCTGGCGGGAACGCGACCCCTGGCGCGTGAAGGGACTGGCGGAACAAGAGATGACTTTGCGGCAGGCGCTGCGCCGCATGGAGGAATTCTCCGCCGTGACCGGCCTGACGTACGACCGTGTGATGGTCTTCCCGCATGCCATCGGCTCGACGGGCACGCTGCGCCTGCTCAAACGTCTGGGTTTTGCCGGCACGGCCAATTACAACAATTATCCGTTGGGGTCGCTCCCGCCGACCAACCTCGCCGATTGCCTGGGCGTGGTGAATTCCCATCCGACCGGTTTGCCCGCGATTCGCCGCGACTATCCGAAGAACCGGGTCGAGTGGGCGATTGCGCTGGATCTATTTCTGGACAATCCCGTCCTTTTCATGGCGCACGAGGACCTCTTCGACCAGGGCCGGACCGCCTTCAACGAGACGGCGTCGCTCGTGGCCCGCCTCGAACCGTCCGTGCGTTGGGCAGGGCTGGGCGAGATCTTCCGCGGCCTGTACCGCCAGCGCCGTCTCGAAGCGGACCTCTGGGAAGTCCGGATGCTCTCGGACGAGATCGACCTGCGCAACGAGAGCCCGGCGTCGCTTCGCTACACCGTGCGCCGGGAAGACCCGCACGATCCCGACATGGCGAACGTGACGATAAACGGCGCGGACGCCGCGTGGGAGCGCCGAGGGGACGCGGTGGTCGTCTCGACCCGGTTGGCTCCCGGCCAAACCTGTCGTATCAAAGTGGCGCGGCAAGCGGGGAGCGACACCCCTCCGCCGGTCGAATTGCGGCGGCGCGGTCTGCGCAACCGGATGTTTCGCGGCGTGGCGGAACTCCGTGACATGGGGCTGTCGAGG
>CAXUHC010000069.1:0-7228 GCA_964250705.1 uncultured Chthoniobacterales bacterium
TCGGCACGCTGATTCTCTCCGGCGCGGTGAACACGTCGATCATCGGCTCCAACGGTGTGTTAAACCGGGTGGCTGAGGACGGGGTGTGGTCGCCGTGGCAACCATGCGCCCGACCGCCGCCAAAGGCATCTGCTTGCGAGCCTGGATCAATCTGAATGCCCGCCTAATCAGCGGTGATCCTAACCGTTGACGACGGGTGTTCTGGAACCTGCTCTCCAAAGCCATAGGGTATACGCCAAGTTGCTCGGTATTCATCGCAGCCGGTGTCGTGGTTGCACAATCTGCTTCTGCACGCGTAACGTGACATCGCCCGTAATTCATCAACATGCTTGAGGAGCTTGCGGCGTGGTCGCGCCCAAGCGGTTCAACAACACTTCCTCAAACCTTTTGTACTGACCGAACTCGATGCTGCGCTGGTAGAAGCCGAGCGTGAAGTATTCGCCGCTGATTGAAGACGCCTTGTGTAAAGGGCTTGGTCACCCCCGGCGAAAAGAAAGGCTTCGCCGCAAAAGGACACCGGACTGCTTCCAAGGGTTTCTGCCGGTTTTAAGGCGGGAAGGCTTTCAACAAAATGTGCCGCAAAGCGAAGCCGCCTCAATCCCGGTCGGAGTCTTCGCGCTGGTCGTAACAGTTCACAGCGGTATCGACCCGGGGCGTGCAAGGCTCGCCACCAACGCGAGCAGCTCCGCGACATTGACTGGCTTGGTGGCGTGCATCTGGAAACCAGCTTGAATGGTTTTGAAACGATCCTCCGAGCGGGCGTACGCCGTCAGCGCGATGGCTGGGGTACCGCCCCCGTGTTCGGGCGGTAAGGCCCGGATCTGCCGGATCAATGCGTAGCCATCCTCTCCGGGCATGCCGATGTCACTGACCACCATGTCAAACCGTTCCGACCGGATAAGTGCCATTGCTTGCGCGGCGGAACCGGCAGTTTGCACGTTGGCTTGATGAGCTTCCAACAGATGCTTTATCAAAGTGCGGGAATCGTGTTCGTCGTCCACGACCAGCACTTTCATTCCAGGCAGGTTCAAATGCTCGGTCGCCATCAACAGCGACGCTGGTTCGGGCTGGAAACCGGGCCGGGTGAACTCCGCTGGATCGATGGCAGGCTGAACCACCGCCAACGGCAACAACAAGCGGAAGGTCGTTCCGAAACCGGGTCCCGCGCTCTGGACGTGCACGGTGCCGCCATGAAGTTCGACCATTTGCTTGACGATGGCCAAGCCAAGACCCAAGCCGCCGTGCCGGCGGCTGGAAGAGGCATCGGCCTGACTGAAGCGGTCGAACACATGCGGCAAAAACTCTGCCGCGATCCCTTCGCCGGAATCGAGCACGCTGACTTCGAGCTGTGAGTTCAACTCCCTGAGCGACACCTGCACCTGACCACCGGCGGGGGTAAATTTGATGGCGTTGCTCAACAGGTTCCAGAGTACCTGTTGCAGGCGGACGGAATCACCTGTGATGCGCCGTGTCGCCGCGTCGAGCGTCGCTTGTAAACGGATTCCCTTGGCCTCTGCCGCCAGACGAACGGTTTCCATCGCGGCTTTCAACACGGGTACCAGATCGATGCGTTGCGCGTCCAAATACACCTTGCCCGAAATGATGCGGCTCATGTCCAGCAAATCGTCGATGATTTGCTTCTGCGCCCGGGCGTTGCGCTCAATCGTGGCTAGGGCCTCCTCCACTTCCCCCGCGGCCACAGTCCCTCCACGCAAGAGTTGCGCCCAACCGTAGATCGCGTTGAGCGGGGTGCGCAGCTCGTGCGAGAGCGTGGCGAGGAACTCGTCCTTGATGCGGCTGGTACGCTCGGCGGCGGCGCGGGCGGCCCGCTCGCTGTTGAGCAGCAGCTCGTTCTGCTCCTGGAGATGTTTGAAGTCGTGGATGTCCGTGCCGGTGCCGATCCAGCGTAAGACCTGGCCGCCGGCGTCCTTGACGGGCAACGCTCGCCCGAGAAACCAGCGGTACGCGCCGTCCGACGCTCGCTTGAGCCGGAACTCCGACTCGTAGGGTTGACCCGAAGCAACGGAGGCGGTCCATCCATCGTTGAACCGCTTCAAATCGTCGGGGTGAAGGATCGTTTCCCACAACTCGTTGCCGGCGTTTGTGGACGATGCCCCGGTGTATTCGTACCATCGCTGGTTGAAGTAATCGGCGTCCCCGTCGGGAGGCCCGGCCCAGACGATCTGCGGCATCGCATTGGCAAGCTGGCAAAACTGGTCGCGCTCGAAGCGCGCGGCGGCCGCCAGCGCACGGTCGGCTTCACGCAATTGTTCATGGAGCACTTCAAGCCGTTCGCGCTGTCTTCGAGTGTACTCCTGCACGCTGTCGGCAGCCGTGTCTTCAAAGAAGCGCAGAATACGCTCCCGCGCCCGCCGCAGTTCCTGTTTGGATGTCACGGGAAACGCATCCTCGAAGGCGTCCAGGCCATGTTCGAGCACGAGTCGGCACACGATGCTTAGCTCGCGCGTGACCTCGGGCAGGCTGTAATCTTGCTGCCAACGATGTTGGCCGTGGCTTTCGGCGTCGCGGGCGACCTCGTCAACCGAGGTGTCGCCACGCATAAAGCCCGCCAGATCGTCAAAGAGCTTGGGCAGATGGTCGGCTAGAGCCTGAGCATCCAACTGATCGGCGGAGCCGACCTTCGGATTTCGCCGGACCGCATCCATCCAGAGAGCGGTGATTCGCTCACGACGCTCGCGGAGGAAGCTGGCGAGCTGGGGCAGGACGTTTTCTTCGGGTGAAGCTGGCGTGGATGGTAGTGGCATCTGGCAAAGAGTGTTCGTTTGCGTGGCGTCGTCATCTACCGGCCCCGATCGGGTTTCTTGCTTTTCGAAGCAGCATTGCGCTGGGCTGCGGGTCGGTGTGCAGCCGTACTCGATCGTGCCTGCGCAGCCTCCAGAGCTTTCTCCGGTTCTTTCGACGGGAACAGCTGACTAAATCGGAGGCCAGCAGGCGGACGCGCTCGTCTTTTTGCTGCCTGCGCTCGGTGAGGTTGCGGCAAACCCTGGCGAAAGCGGTCAGATCGCCGTTGTCGTTTCTTAGTGGGATGATAGTTGAACGAGCCTGTTGCATCTCTGCGACGGGTACGCCCCGGTCCCGGTCCTCGACGGTGTAGGTGAAAGCCTCGACCTCGTAATCAGCGTGCAGAACTTCACGGAGGAAGACCCGATTGAAGCACTTGCCCCCCAGCAGCAACAGGCGAGGACGGCGGGGTACGCGCTGCCTCCCTTGGAGGAAGCCGGAAGGCTCGTGGTAGTGAGGCGAGATTGAGATCGGCGTAGGGTTGCCGACAGCAAAGAATTACTCTCTCAACTCAGCGGGTAGATGAGATTCGGTTGTGCGGGGCCATTCGGCTTCTTAAATAACAGAGGAAACGCCGATTGGGCTTCGGTGTGGGGTTGCGGCACGGCAATTTGGATTTGCCGTATGCCTACTTGGATCTCTGTGGCGAGATGGTTGGAGGGAGCCGACGTGCTGAGATGCAAAAGCCGTCGTACGACGCAATGGGTACCCCCACCACGAGCGCTTTTGTCGCGCGCGCCGGATCAAAGCGACGAATCGTTGGCGCTTGGTGAACGCCTTTCAAACGCGCAGCCCGCAGGCTACACACTTGCATCCTCGCCGAATACAAACTCGGCCGGCGGGATCTCGCCCGCTTCAAGCTAAAGAGAGAGGTGGATGATACGAGGGGCAACTCCTTGTCCTCACAACCCACGAAGGAAACACGACTGCCAACAACCATCTCAGGAACTACCATGAAAACGAATTTATCCATTTCATTATTGCCGCAGACAGCTATGGCATGCCTGCTTGCATTCGGCCCCCCATTGCTGTCACGGGCACAGAACGTGCCGGCCATCCATTGGATCAATGATTCAAATCAAAACGGAGCCACGCAGCTCAACAATACCGGTACTTTCACCACAAGCTTTCTGGGCACCAACGACGTCACCGTCACCAGGATTGCGGGGAATGTCGCCGGTTTGGTCAACAACTCCTTTGGCGGGGCCACCCCAGGCAATAATCCCGGTTATATCACCTCATTTCTCGGTTCGCCAACCACCGGGACTGGGACCGGGACGGCCGGAACTTTCGGATTGTTGGGTGGGGATGGCACGGATGCCACGGCGTCCCTGCAGTTCAATTTCACGCTGCCTCTGACGGCATCCTCGCACATCATGTTCGGTGACGTGGACACCACCGAGAAGTATCAGATCCAGGCGTACGCGTTCGTTGAGGGGACCTACGTGCCGATTTCCCTCGGGGGATGGACGCACAGTTCATTTTCCGGCCAATCCGGCATCACCCCCGACGCCACCTGGGCTACTTGGGATTCGTCCAACGGCACGCTAACCGCCCCCGCAGGCAATCCCCAAATCAACAGCCCGCTGGATGTGCTGACGCCGGACCAGAACGTGGATCGACTGGTGATTTCAAAGCTGTCCGGCACAGGCGGCGGCTGGTCGTTCGATGTAGTCAACGGCGTGCCGGAGCCATCGAGCACCTGTGCGGTTGGCACCGGTGCATTGGGGCTCTGGTGGATGCTCCGTCTGCGCAGGAATGCTCGGGCTTCCCGCTCCTGATGCTTCGGCGGCGGGAGCCCCTGTTTTCACCGACAATCGCTTCCCGCGTTGCTCGACCGATACCGTTCGGATCGAATTGACCAATCCTTGCGGATTTACGGGCTCATTAAGTATCCAAATGTTGAGTGGTAGGCGGTTTTCGGGGGGGGATGAGCCCACCGGCCGGTCGAATTGAAAATCCAGCCGGATCGGCGTGGTGCCGGGCTTCAGGGCGTTCAGCCTATTTGCTTTACAGGCAGAAGGAGCTTAAGATTTTAGCGGGCGTGGAAAGCCGTTGGATTCTGCATCTTATTCTTCGCCCTGACCCGTTTGTGTCAGGTCTTATTTGCCGCGGTGGACTTCGTTGATTCAGAAAGTCTCGTGCCGGGTTCACTTCGCCAAACACCAGCGCCAGCTCTCCCAAAAATCTATCGCCCATGAACCCGGAAGATCCATCCACCCTCGGGCGCAAACCATTATCAGGAGACGGTCCGCACTTTATCGCGGCGCGTGCCAAAGACGAGAAGCGAAATTCGGATGCGAGCGCGCCAGACCATGACACGCTGGCGCAACAAGCCGAAATGGCAACCAGTCAGGTCAAGACCAGCGCTGAACAAGCGAAGACCAGGACCGAACAAGCCGAGACACGAACGCGACAAGCCACCACGGCGACCGAGCAGGCCGAGACGCGGACACTGCAAGCAAGGATCGAGGAAGATCAGGCCGAGACGCGTGCCATGCAAGCCACGGCGAGAATCCAGCTTGCCGAGGCCAAGACCCAACAGGCGGAAAGGCGGACGCAACAGGCCGAGTCGCAGAGTCAGATGGCGATGCGCGCGTCGGAACTCAGTTATCGTCGGCTATTCGAGGCGGCGAGGGATGGTATCCTGATCCTGGAAGTCGACACGGGACGCATCACCGACGCGAACCCGTTCCTCGTCGAACTCCTGGGCTTTTCCCGCGAAGAGATGGTCGGCAAGTCCGTCGGCGACCTGAGTCCCTTCAGGGATGCCCTCACTAATCAAAACATGTTGGAGCGGTTGCAACGGCACGGGTACGTCCGTTACGAAGACCTCCCGCTGGAGACGCGGGATGGCCGCCACATCGCCGTGGAATTTGTCTGCAACGTTTATGAGGCAGGTGATAAAAAAGTGATCCAGTGCAACATCCGTGACATCACGGCGCGCAAGCACGTGGAAGAGGAAAACCGCCGCTTGCACGCGGAACTGGAGCAACGCGTTATTGAACGCACCGCGCAACTACAAGCTGCTAACCAGGAGTTGGAGGCTTTCAGTTATTCGGTCTCCCACGATTTGCGCGCGCCGTTACGGCACATCATGGGCTTCGTGGAGTTATTGCAAAAAGATGTCGCGGCATCACTCCCTGAGAAAAACCTTCGGCATCTGACCACGATTTCCAAGTCAGCAAAACGGATGGGAGATTTGATCGACGACCTGCTGAGCTTCTCGCGCATCGGACGCTCCGAGATGGTGAAGACGGAGGTTGATCTCGATAAATTGGTTGCGGAGACATTGAGCGATTTACAGGTGGAGACGAAAGAACGGAACATCGTGTGGAACATCCACCCGCTGCCGCCGGTCTGGGCCGACCGTTCGCTGCTGCGACAGGTGCTGTTCAATCTACTTTCCAACGCGGTAAAATTCACCGGTGCGCGCGCGGAAGCCAAAATCGAGATCGGCACGGCTCCCGGCGACGCAGGCGAAACCGTGGTCTTCGTTCGCGACAACGGTGCGGGTTTTGATCCGCAATACATCGAGAAACTTTTTCGCGTCTTTCAACGCCTGCACAGCCAGACCGAGTTCGAGGGCACAGGGATCGGGCTGGCCAACGTCCAGCGCATTGTCCAAAGGCACGGCGGCTGGGTACGGGCGGACGGCGTGGTAGACGGCGGCGCGGCCTTTTACTTTTCGCTTCCAATCCCGGAGGGCCGCAGCCATGGACAACCAAAAATCTGACGTCAAATGTATCCTCCTGGTCGAAGACGATCCACGGGATGTGGAACTCACCCTGACTGCCCTGGAAGAGCAGAATCTGGCAAACAAGGTTTTTGTTGTCAACGACGGTGCGGAAGCGCTGGATTATCTTTTTTGCCGGGGACCATTCAGAGGGCGTGGCGGCGGCAATCCCATCGTCGTCCTGCTCGACAACAAGATGCCGAAGGTCAGCGGGCTGGAAGTGTTGAAGATTATCAAAGCCGACGAGCACCTGAAAGTGATCCCCGTCGTGGTGCTCACTTCCTCCCGCGAAACGCCGGACTTGGTCGAGTTCTATCAGCATGGCGTGAATGCCTACGTGGTTAAACCCGTGGGATTCGCGGAGTTCATACAGGCAGTCAAGCAACTCGGCATATTTTGGGCGGCGGTCAACGAGCCACCGCTCGTCAACCCGAGAGAAGAATCCGGCACCGAGCATGCCCGGGGAGTCCTGCTCGAAAAGGAAAAGAAAACACCATGAAATCCCCACTCCGTATTCTGCATCTGGAAGACGATCCATACGATGCGGAACTCGTTCAATCCACGCTGGAAGCAGCGGGCATCAAGAATGCGACCACCTGCGTGCGCAACCGCAATGATTTTGTCGCGGCGCTCGAAGACGGCGGCATCGACCTGATCCTCTCGGATTTCTCGCTGCCCGCGTTCGATGGG
>CAXUHC010000069.1:7238-9527 GCA_964250705.1 uncultured Chthoniobacterales bacterium
GTTCCAAGCAAGGCCCCGCATCCGCATGGGCCGATCCTCGATGGTCGGATCGCCATCACGCCCTAACGTCATGTCTGCTTTCGCGGGATCGATGTGCAGATCTCCTGCAATTGTGACAAATACCGTCGCCACACTGACGCAGATGCTCGATGGGTTGTCGGCGGTTGCCATCGCGCAAGCCGGTTGGCCCGAACTGCCGGTGATTCTTGTCTCAGGGTCGCTGGGCGAGGAATTGGCCATCGATTCACTCAAGAAAGGCGCGACGGATTACGTTCTCAAGCAGCGTCTCTCACGTCTCGGCCCGGCGGTGCGCCGCGCCATGACGGAGGTCGTCACGCGAGCCGAACGTCAGCGTCTGGAGGCGCAGTTGATCGAAGCCCAGAAGCGGGAGGTGCTGGGACAGCTTGCCGGCGGCGTGGCGCACGACTTCAACAACATCCTTTCGGTGATTATCGGCTACACCGATTTGATCGGGGACGAACTGGACCCGGGCAGTCCACTGAAACCCTATGCCGAGGAGATTCGACAAGCATCGGACCGGGCGGTTGGATTGACTCGGCAACTCCTCCTTTTCAGTAGTCAGGAAACGGTGGAGCCCGTCGTGGTCGATCTCGACAGCGTGGTGAACGACCTCGACAAGATGCTGCGGCGGCTCATCGACGAGAACATCGAGTTGACCGTTGTTCCCGGACGACAAACCGGTCGCATCCGGGCGGATGTCGGCTACGTCGGGCAGGTGCTAATGAATCTGGTCGTCAACGCCCGTGACGCCATGCCCAATGGCGGCAAGCTCACCATCTCGACCCACAACGTCACGCTCGACGAGAATGATACGCAGACCCACGCAAGCACGGTTCCCGGCGATTACGTGATGCTCAGCGTCAGTGACACGGGGACGGGGATGTCCGAGGAAGTCCAAGCGCGCTTGTTCGAGGCATTTTTCACCACGAAGCCCAAGGGCAAGGGCACCGGTCTGGGGCTGGCGACCTGCCACAACATCGTCCAGCAATCCGGCGGCCACATCGGTGTTTACAGTGAGTTGGGCAAGGGGACGACCTTCAAGGTTTATTTTCCGCGCGTCGAACAGGGGCTCGATGCGGCGTCCAATTCCGTCCAGACCGGGCCGTTGCCGCGTGGGACGGAGACGCTGCTGGTCGTGGAAGACGATTCCGCCGTGCTGCATCTGGCGCGGGGGGTGCTGGAAGCCCAGGGTTATAAAGTGTTGTCGGCCGCGAACGGCAAGGAAGGGCTGCACATGGCGAGCACCCATCAGGGGTCGCCGATCTGTCTGGTGATCACCGATGTCATCATGCCGCTGATGGGCGGCAGAGTGATGGCGGAGTGGCTCAAAACCACGGCCCCCGATCTGAAAATCCTTTTCACATCGGGTTACACGGATGACGCTATAGCCCAACACGGGGTCATGGAGACGGGCATCGAATTTTTGGCCAAACCTTATACGCCGGCGGCGCTTGCCCGGAAAGTGCGTGAGCTGCTGGACAGCGAAGCAATCTTTCACGAAGAGGCGGTGACATGACGCGCGGAAAGGGATGCCGTCCGCGACTTCGCGCCCGACACCCAAGAACGCGATGCCTAGAGCGGTTTTCAGTTGCTTGTAGCCATGGCAACGGAGTGCCGTGGCTACAAAGAGCCGAAGCCGCACACCACTGAAACCGATTCGGGGTGAACAACCCGCATCCCGGCGAATTTTATCCTGCAATCATCATGGTCAATACTGGCACAAACTCGGGGAAGGCCGCCTTCGCCGCCGCGCTCGCGGCGGTGATCATTGGCGGAGCCGTGCTCGCCGGGTGGATGTTCGCATTGGACGATCTCACGCGCATCTTCCCCGGTTTTAGCGTGATGAATCCTGCCACGGCAGCCGCCTTCATCCTCGCCGGCTTCTCGCTCGCGCTACCCCTCTGGTTCCCACACGGCGAGGACCGAAAATCCCGCGCGCTGACGATGGCGGCACATTGGTGTGCGCTTGCCGTCCTTTTCATCGCAGCGGCCAGACTTGCCGCCATCCTCCGTGGCTGGAACTTCGGGGTCGATGAATGGCTCTTCGCCTCGAAACTGGCGAACGGTCCCGAACCGCGAAGCTACATGGCGCCGAATACGGTGCTGAATTTCCTGCTGCTCGGGGGTGCGCTCCTGCTGGTGGACGTGGAAAAACGATCCGTGCGTCGGGGCGTGGAGTGCGCCGCCGTGGTGGTCGGCCTGGTGTCGCTCCTGGCCGCTCTGGGTTATGCCTACGGGGTCAAGCCGCTTTACCACCTCGGCCCCTTC
>CAXUHC010000069.1:9537-16745 GCA_964250705.1 uncultured Chthoniobacterales bacterium
GCGCGATGGCGGTGCATACGGCGATCACCTTTTTCATCCTGAGTGTCGGCGTTCTCCTTGCGCACACGGACCGCGGCTTGCTGGCGGTCTTCGCGGGGGACAACACGGGTGGAAAATTGGCGCGGCGGCTCTTGCCGGCAGCCGTTCTCATCACCACGTTGATCGGTTGGCTCGCGCATCTCGGCGCAGAAGCAGGTTACTCCGTGGCGTTTTGCGACGCGGCAGAAGCCGTGGCGAGCATCAGCATTCTCACTTTTCTCATCTGCTGGACCGCCCAACGGCTTTATCAAGCGGACGTCAGACGGAGGGAGACCGAGGAAAAGACGCGGGAAAGCGAGAAACGCTTTGTCGTCGCGTTCGAGCACGCGCCCATCGGCGTGGCGTTCCTGTCGCCCGGCGGGCGGTGGCTGAAGGTGAACCGGGCTTTCTGCGACATGGTCGGTTATTGCGAAGCGGATTTACTTACCCGCACCTGCCACGACATCACCCATCCCGACGACATCCAGAGCTGCGTGCGGAATCTGCACGCGCTGGTGACCGGGGTTACCCGCATCTACCGGGGCGAGAAACGCTACGTCCACGCCAGTGGCCGCTGGGTGACGGTTTCTTTCAACGTCTCACTGGTGAGCGACGACCAGGGGCGGCCGAATTACCTGATCGCCCAAATCCAAGACATCACCGAGCGCGAGCATGCGGAGGTAGTCTTACTTGAGTCGAAACGCTTCTTGCAAGCCACGCTCGATGCGCTTTCGTCCCACATCGCCATTCTCGATGAGCACGGGGTGATCGTCGAAGTCAACGCGGCGTGGGATCGCTTCGCCGACCAAAACTGCTTCGAGGATGGCCGGCGGGTGGTGGGTGACAACTATCTGGAAAGTTGCGATGCGGTTTCCGCCAACGCGGCGGAAGATGCGGCGGCGGTCGCCGGCGGCATCCGCGCCGTCATGGCGGGGCGGCGTGATGAATTTCAATTGGAGTATCCATGCCACGGCCCGCTGGAGCAGCGCTGGTTTCTCATGCGCGTCACCCGCTTCGCCGGCGCTGGGCCGGCGCGGGTGGTCGTAGCGCGCGAAAACGTCACCGCGCGCAAGCAAGCGGAACTGGCGCACAACGAGACTCAACGGCGCTATCGCTCGTTGTTCGAGCATATGCTGGAAGGATACGCGTGTTGCCGGCTCCTCTACGACGAGCAGGGCCGGGCGTATGACTACGTGTACGTGGAGGTCAACAACAAGTTCGAGCCTCTGACCGGACTGAAGGATGTCGCCGGGAAATTAGCCTCCGAAGTGATGCCCGGCACTCATGAAAATGATCCAGGCCTGCTGGAGATGTACAGCCGGGTAACTGCGACCGGCAAGCCGGAGAAGTACGAGAGCTACGTCGTTTCCGTGGCTACCTGGTTTTCCATTTCTGTTTACAGCCCGGAAAAAGAACATTTCGTGGCCGTGTTCGACAACATCACCGAGCGCAAACGCGCGGAAATCGCTCTGCGTTTCGATGAGCAACGCTATCGTTCGCTGGTAGAAGCCACGACGGCGATGGTCTGGGACATGCCGGCCTCGGGCCAGTTCGAGGTGGAACAACCGGGCTGGACCGCGCTGACCGGGCAAAGTTTCCAGGAACTTCGGGGCTGGGGCTGGCTGAAGGCCATCCATCCCGACGATCAAGCCGAAACCGGACGAGTGTGGTCGGCCGCCGTGAAAAGCCGATCCATCTACAAGGTGGAACACCGGCTGCGCGCGCGGGACGGAGCCTATCGCCACATGATGGTGCGCGCCGTGCCCGTGCTGGCGGAGGACGGGGCGATCCAGCAATGGATCGGCATTCACAGCGACATCACGGAGCGCAAACGGGCGGAGGCGGAGTTGCGCTGGAAGACGGCGCTCCTCGAAGCCCAGACCAATTCCTCGCTTGATGGAATCCTGGTGGTGGATGGGCATGGAAAGAAGGTGCTGCAAAACCGGCGCTTTACCGACCTGCTAAAAATTCCCCAGCACATCGCGGACGATAGCGACGACGAGAAGCAAGTCTTGTGGGTGAAGGGCATGACCAAAGACCCGGCGGCGTTCATCGTCAAAGTCGCCCATCTTTACTCTCACCCGAACGAAACCAGCCGGGATGAAATCGAACTCACGGACGGGACGGTCCTGGACCGCTACTCGGCTCCGGTCGTCGGCGACGATGGCACCTATTTCGGCCGGATCTGGACCTTCCGCGACATCACGGCGCGCAAGCGAACCGAAGAATCGCTCCGGTTGCTCGGGGCCGCCGTGGAACAATCCAAAGAGTCGATGATGATTACGGACACGGAACTCGATTTGCCCGGGCCCAGGATTCTTTTCGTCAACCCCGCTTTCACGCAGATGACCGGCTACACCGCGGAAGAAGTCATCGGAAAGACACCGCGGCTTTTTCAGGGGCCGCGGACGGACCGGAAGGTCATGGAGCGGCTCCGGCGGAATCTGGAAGCGGGTGAAGTCTTCGATGGCACCACCTTCAATTATCGTAAAGACGGATCGGAATTTGTCTTGGAATGGCAAGTTGCACCGATTCGTGAAGGAAACGGACTGATCACGCATTTCGTGGCGATTGAGCGCGACATCACCGAACGGACGCGGTCAGAAACTTTATTGCTAGAGAGCCGGCAACGTCTCGCGCTGGCCACGGAATCGGCCGGCATCGGCATCTGGGATCTGAACGTGGTGAAGAACGAGCTGCTGTGGGACGCGCGGATGCTAGCGCTTTACGGCGTCCGTTCACAGGATTTCACGGGCGCTCTCGATGCCTGGCAAAACGGCCTGCACCCTCAAGACCGGGAGCGGGCGGAGGCCGAAATCGCCGCCGCGCTCGTCGGGCCGCAAGATTTCCGGAGCGAATTCCGGGTCGTCTGGCCCGGCGGCGAGGTCCATGATATCCAGGCCCACGGAATGGTGCAACGGGCCGCCGACGGCTCGCCCACGCGCATGATCGGCGTCAACTGGGATGTCACGGCCCGGAAGCGGACCGAGTCGCGGTACCGGCGGCTGATCGAGTCCAATGTGCAAGGCATCTTTTTCTGGACCGCCACGGGCGGGATCACCGGCGCGAACGACGCCTTCTTCAGCCTGACGGGCTACAGCCGAGACGATCTGGAAGCCGGGCGGATCGATTGGGTGGCCCTGACGCCGCCGGAATACGCCGAAATCGACCGCCGCGTCGTGGCGGAGATCGCCACGACCGGAACCTGTTCGCCCTACGCGAAGGAATTCGTTCGCAAGGATGGCACGCGCGTGCCGATTCTGATTGGCGCGGCGGCGTTTGAAGACGACCCTGAATCGGGTATCTGCTTCGTGCTCGATCTGACCGACCGCAAACGGCTCGAAACGCAGTTGGTGCAATCGCAGAAACTGGAAACCGTCGGCAAGCTGGCGGGCGGGATCGCGCACGAGTTCAACAGCATCCTGACCGCCATCATCGGCCAGAGTGAACTGCTCCTCTCCGACCTTCCCTCCGGGAGCCCGCTGGTCACGAACGCGACCGAGATCACCAAAGCCGCCGGGCGCGCCGCGGCGTTGACCCGCCAATTGCTGGCCTTTGGCCGCAAACAACTCCTCCAACCGGAAGTCCTCGACCTCAACAGGGTCGTCACGAGGATGGAAGGGATGCTGCGTCACCTCATGGGCGGCGAGATCGACACGCGGATCGTGGCCACCCCCGGTTTGCACGCGGTGAAGGCGGACGTTGGCCAACTCGAGCAAGTCATCATGCAAATGGCCCTCAACGCACGCGATGCCATGCCCAACGGCGGCAAGTTCACGTTGGAAACTTCCAATGTTTCCTTCGATCAGGAAAGCGTCGCTAATTACCCGGAGCTGAAGCCGGGCGACTACGTAATGCTGGCGATCACGGACACCGGCCAGGGAATGAGTGCGGAAGTAAAAGCCCGCGTGTTCGAGCCGTTTTTTTCCACCAAAGGCGTGGGCCAGGGAACCGGTTTGGGATTGTCCACCTGCTATGGCATCATCAAACAAAGCGGCGGCCACATCAGCGTTTACAGTGAACTCGCCCGGGGAGCCACCTTCAAAGTTTATCTACCGCAAGTCGAACAGGCGAAACCGGCTTCCGTTCGGCGTCCTGTTCCCGCGGATTTACCACGCGGGACGGAAACCATTCTGCTGGTCGAGGACGATCCCGCCTTGCGTGAAATGGCGGTGTCTCTGTTGAGACGGCTGGGCTACACGGTGCTGGCGGCGGCCAACGGCATCGACGCTTTGAGCCTGCAACAACGGCCCGACACCGGTCACGTCGACTTGCTGTTCACGGACCTCGTCATGCCACATATTAGCGGCAAGGAACTGGCGGATCGTGTGCGGGCGTTGTGTCCGCACACCAAAATCCTTTTCACTTCTGCCTACACCGAGAACGCCATTGTCCATCAGGGCGTGTTGAACAAAGGGGTGGCGCTCTTGCAGAAGCCGTTCATGCCGGCCGCCCTGGCGCGCAAAGTGCGCGAAGTGCTCGATCAACCGTGCTGAAGGCGCGATGCATGGAAGATGCATCCACGCTTTCGATGGGACGGATGGAACCCAGGCGGCGGATGGGACTCATGGATTCCATCCGTCCCATCCCGCCCCGTGCTCAGTCTTCGCTGGCCAGGATTTGCCGCAACACCTTCAGCAAAGCCTCGGCAGTAAAGGGTTTGGACAGGAAATGCTTCACGCCGAGGCGGGCGGCCTGGGCGGCGTGACCGTTGGCGGATATTCCGCTTGCACTGACGATCCGGACCGCCGGGTTGATTTTGCGCAAGACCCGGATGGTGGCGAGACCATCCATCACCGGCATCGTCATGTCCGTGAGCACGACGGCGATGTCCGCGACGCGGGTGGCGTAGGTGGCGATGGCCTCGGCACCGTCCGCGGCCACCAACACGCGGTAGCCAAATGCCTCGAGCGTCTGCTGCGTGATCTCGCGCACGGAAACCTCGTCGTCGACCACCAGGATCAGTTCATCGAGGCCCCGTGGCAGCTCGGTAGGGATCTCCGCGACCGCGACCGCAGATGGCTCCGTCTGCGCGGGGAGATAGATTTCAAACCTGGTGCCCTTGCCCAGCTGGCTATCGACCCGGATGAAGCCGCCGTGGCTCTTGATGATCGCCAGCGAGGTGGAAAGACCCAGCCCGGTGCCGTGGCCCACCTCCTTGGTGGTGAAAAAGGGATCGAAGATTTTCCCCACGATGTCCGGCGGCATGCCGGTGCCGTTGTCTTCGACCTGAATGAGAACATAAGGCCCGGGCTTGGCTTCGAGGTCCAGGCCCGCGTAGTGCGCATCGAGGGTGAGATTTTGGGCGGAAAGAGTCAGCGTGCCGCCGTCCGGCATCGCGTCGCGGGCGTTCACGCAGAGGTTCAGGAGCACCTGGTGAAGCTGGGTGGGATCGCCCACGACCGTCCAGAGTTCGCGGGCGACCTCCGTGCGCACCTGGATGTGCTTGAGGAAGGTATCGTTGGCGATTTTCTCGACCTCACGGATGAGGTGTTTGACTTGCAGTTCCATGCGCCGGCCTTCGACGCCGCGCGCGAACGAAAGCACCTGCCGGACCATGTCCGCCGCGCGCTGGGCGCTGGAACTGATGTTCGCGAGCAGATCCTGACTGGTGGGATCGGGGAAGCGGATCTCCAGCATGGCAATGGACATCATGATCGGCGCGAGCACGTTGTTCAAATCATGCGCGATGCCGCCGGCCAGGGTGCCGATGCTCTCCATGCGTTGCGCGCGGAGGGATTGTCGCTCGCTTTTTTTGCGTTCGGTGAGGTCGAGCACAAAAGCTGCACCCTCTTTCGGGTTATCCGCAAACGTGGCCGCGCCGTGCAGGACCGACACGCGCGACCCGTCCTTGCGGAGGTATTCCTTCTCGATCGGCGCGCAGACGCCCTTGGCGGCGAGTTCCTCCAAGGAGTGACGATCTTGCTCGGCATATTCCGGCGGGGTCATTTCCTCCCAAAGAATTCTCCCTGCCTCCAGGTCTTCACGCTCATAACCCATGATGCGCAGAAAAGCATCGTTGGCCCCGGTGATCTCACCCTTCATGTTCCAGAACATCACGCCCTGTAAGTTGGAATCGACCAGCCAGCGAAAGCGCGCCTCGGAGCGCTTCCGCTCGGTATGGTCTCGGATCATGGCCAACAGATTCCCGTCGGGCGTCATGATTGCGATCACTTCCGCCGGGAAAACCGAACCGTCCTGGCGCCGGAGGGACCACTCGTGGCGGTAGTCGGACGTCCCCTTGATCTCTTGCAACGCCGCCACGGTGTAGGGGACCTCCTTCGCGTCGAGGACGTCCGAAACGTGCATTCCGGTCAAAGCCTCGCGGGAATAACCGAGCAGCCGGCAGATGACCGCGTTGACTTCGAGAAAGTGACACTGGGGGTTGACGACGAGGATGCCATCCGGCGCGTGCTCGAAGAGCGTGCGGTAGCGCGTCTCGCTCGCCCGGGACGCCTCCTCCGCCTGTTTGCGGCGAGTCACGTCGCGGGTGATGCCCAGCAGGGCGGTGACTTCGCCCCGCTCGTCACGCAACGGCGCGGCGTGGATTTCCAGCCTGCGCCTTGTCCCTTTCAACCCGACGATCTCGTAGTCCAAGGTGCCCGTTTCCCCGCGAAAGACGCGTGCGATCAACGCCTCGATCTCCGCCAGGTGCTCCGGCACGACCAGCGGATAGAGACAGGTGCCATCGACCTGCCCGAAGGATTCCGCTTCGATGATCGCCAGGCCGGCGGGGTTTATCATACGCAGCAAACCGTCCGGGCCGAGCACTTTCACGCACTCCGGCGACGAATCGAAGATCGTGCGCAGGAACCGTTCGCTCCCGCCCAGTTCGCGCGTCTGCCGACGCAATTCCAGTTGCGCCATCACCTGCCGCGCCAGCATCGCGAGCAACTCCTGCTGCTTCGGCGTCAACGTGCGCGGCACCCGGTCGATCACGCAGAGCGTCCCCAGGACCGCGCCTTCCGGCGTGACCAGCGGCGCGCCAGTATAGAAACGGATGCCCGGTGCGCCGGTCACCAGAGGATTGCTGGCGAAGCGCGCATCCTGCGTCGCATCCGGCACGATCAATAAATCCGTCTGCTGCAACGCGTGCGCGCAGAAAGAGAACTCGCGGGGTGTTTCCGGCGTCTCCAAACCGAACCTCGCCTTGAACCACTGGCGCTCTTCATCGACCAGCGAGACCAGCG
>CAXUHC010000070.1:0-4767 GCA_964250705.1 uncultured Chthoniobacterales bacterium
AGCCGCGCAGGAAATACTGGTTGGCCTTGCCGCTGCCGCTGTGCTGGGTGACGATCACGCCGGGGATCGTTTCCATGATCTCGCCGGGGCGGAAGATGGGCCGGGTGGCGAGGTCCGCCGCGCTGACGACACCCTCACTCGAACTGGTCGCCAGGCCCAGCAAGTCGTCCGCACGGCCGACCACGATCACGCGCTCGGTCTCTGGCGTGGAAGCACCCGGCAGGTCGGCGGGTGCCCGCACGAGGTCCTGCGCCTGCGCGCCCGGGAACGCGCCGAGCGCCATCGCGCAAAGGGGAATCCACGCCGGACACCACCGCATCGGGTTGGTCAGGCAAGGGGCGAAACGAACGGGAGCAAGGCGAGGCTGGCGAAGGTTCATGGAAGGCAGCGAGGCGGATGTTTCACCGCTCGGCCTATCTCTGAACAAGAAAAGCCACGCGGTCCGGGTCTACGGTGCGGTTCCTGTTTGGAAACCGCACCGCCATCGACTACTCCGGCGGTGGCTTTCAAACGAGAGATTGAGGGATGTGACGCGGTTGTGTCAACCCCCAATGCGCCACCTCCAAAAGCAGTTTGTGAGCATCCTGAGACGCAAATCGCCTCAAAACTAGCGACCTTGCGTCTGAGCCGGCGGCGGGACCTCCGGCTTTTGGGCGGACCATCCACCACGGTTTTTGCGGTCGGCAGCACATGCGCCGGGGACGCTGCCACAGACGGCTACTTGACCTCCTTTGCCCGGTAACCCATCACCGCGATGCGGCCGATGAGCGCCTGCACCTTGATGCTCGCCGGATTGTAACGCACCACGATTTTGTTGGTGAGTACGTCAACGTGGGCGGACTGCACTCCGCGAGCCGTTGCCAGAACGTGCTTGATGCCGTCCTCGCAGGAAGGGCAATCGATTTCAGGGGTAAGCAGCAACGTGCATTTGACCACGGTCGGAGGCCCGTCCGCACGGAGGGGTGCGCGGAGAGCAGGCAGCGCGACGGCAACGAAAATCAGGGCGAGCGAAGGCTTCATGCAACGTGAGCGGGAATTTATCATGCGAAACCATCGGAAGCGAGGGCGCATCTCGGCCCTGGAACGCTCGGCGGCGCCGATTCCAGACCCGTGCGCAGCAACGGCGGCAGGGTCACGAATGGGTCGGCGGGTGTTTCGGTGCGGTCTGCCGGAGCATCAGTTCGTGCCGGGCAGGGCGGCGGCGGGCGGCAGGGGAAAATGTCTGCCTTGGCGGGCGCTCGCGCGCGAGGTGCGCGGCGACCTGGAACAGGTCAACGCCCGGGCGAAGTTCACCGACATCCCGATGCCTTCGGTTTGAACATCGGAGATTGCCATAAAAGTTCAGGCTGTTCACGCCCAACCCAGTGGAGTGTTCAGGACAACGGCCCGTCCTTGGCCGCGTCGGCAGGGACCGGCGCGGCAGCGGTGGGAGCCGATTTACCCCAGCGGGCCAGGGATTCGCCGTGCAGATGGCGCGGACGCAGGTAGCGCGCGAGCACGCCGTAGCGCGGCCCGAACACCAGCGCCGCCACGAAGCAGACGCCCAGCACCAGCACGATGGCCGGGCCGCTCGGAATGTCCGTCCAGTACGACAGCAAAAGCCCCACGCACGCCCCGCCTGCGCCCAGCAGTCCTCCGCACCATGACAGCGCGCGGTAGCTGTCGCTGAGCAGATAAACGGTCGCTGCCGGCAAGACGAGCAGCCCCACGGAGAGGACGACGCCCACGGCCTGCAAGCTGGCGATCATCGCCAGGACGATCAGGGTGATGAGCAGGTAATTGAGACGCGCCACGGGCACGCCGAGGCTTTGCGCCACGGAGGACTCGAACAACGTCAACAGCAATCCGCGTTGCAGGCTGACGAGGCTGACGGCGGAGAGAAAGCCGACGGCGTAGATAATCCACAGGTCCGAGTTGGAGACCCCCAGGATGTTGCCGAAAAGAAAGTGCGTCAGGTCCACGGGGACGCGGCTGTATTTGAGCAGGATGATGCCGATGGCAAACGCCACGGTGTAGAGCGCGCCGATGGCGGTTTCGTCCTTGAGCCGGGAACTGCGCGCGACGAGTTGGCCGCCGATGCCGACCAACAACGCCGCGATCACGGCTCCGCTGAAAAGCCCCAGCGGAGCCAGGCCAAAGAAGATCGCTCCCACCGCCAGGCCCGGCAGCAGGGAATGGCTGAGCGCGTCCGCGAGCAGCGCCAGCCGCCGCAGGACGATGAAGGCGCTCAGGAAACCGTTGGTGAAACCCACCAGCGCGCAGCCCAGCAGCGCCCGCTGCATGAACTCGTAATGAAAAGGCTCCGTCAGCCAGCGAAAAGGGGCGAGGGCGAGGGTCGGGGACATCATGACGCGGGGGTGCCCGTGAAAATTTCCATGCCGTAGGTGCGCTCGATGTTTTCCGGCGTGAAGACTTTTTTCACCGGGCCGCAGGCGACCAACTCGCCGTTCAGGAAAATCACGTCGTCGAAAAGCTCCTCCACGGTGCGCAGGTCGTGGTGGCTGACGACGACGAGTTTGCCCTCGCGCGCGGCCAGCGAGCGCAGCAGTTCGCTCAAAACCGCTTGCGAGTTGCGGTCCAGGCCCGTGAAGGGTTCGTCCAGGAGGTAAACGTGCGCGCCCTGCGCGACGGCGCGAGCCAGGAACGCACGCTGTTGCTGGCCGCCCGAGAGCGCGCTGATTTGCCGGTCGGCGAGGTCTTGCAGACGGGTGGCGGCCAGCGCGGTCTCGACCACCTGCTTGTCCTCGGGCCCGAATCGTTTCCAGCCGCCGAGCGCCGGGTAACGGCCCATCTCGGCCAGGCCGCGCACGGTCAACGGAAAGTCCCAGTCCACCACGCTGCGCTGCGGCAGGTACGCGATGGAACTACCCGCGCGGGTGTCGCTGTGCTCGTGCGCGTCGAAATGCACGCGGCCGGTTTCGACCGGTGTGAGACCGACGATGCTCTTGAGCAGCGTGGACTTGCCCGCGCCGTTGGGACCGAGCAGTCCCACGCACCTGCCGCAACGCAGGTCCAAGTTAACGTGGTGCAGCGCGGGCACGCCCCGGTAGGAAACCGTCAAATCTTCGATGAGGAGGCGATGCGACGACATGGAAAGTAAGCGGGTCAAGGCACCGTGGGAGCCGGTTCGCCGGGGACGGTGCACACGTCGTCCAGCAGGCCGTTCGCCCCGGCCCAGAAGGATTTTTCCGTCTGCCGTCCGTCGGGAAATCGCACCGTCACCCGCGCCGCCGCCGGATCGGCGCCCGGGGTCGTGTTGATAGCGGCGGTGTTGCCGCCTGCCGTCGACGCGGACCAATGCGCCTGGATGATGAGGTCCACGCCTTCCGTGGGCACGGCGGTCGTCCAGCGGCCAGTGAATCGCGCCTGCGGCCCGTGTCCGGCGAGCACCGTCTGGGCGAGGTTTTTGAGCTGGAAATCGGCGGGCGCGGGGGCGAACGTCACCTCCAGTTCGAGGGGGACCGATTTCGCCGCCGGGTTATCTACGGTGGAGTCCGCCGCCGCCCCGGTGCTTGCCACAACCACCGTTTCCGCCGGACGGGTCAGCCGGTAGACCGGCACGCCCGTGAGTAGAAACGCGGCGACCATGAAGATCGCCTGGAAAAATGGGGTGCCGCGCACGTGGAAGCGTCAGTTAGTCGCCTTCGGATTGCAAGCAAATTGCAACAGGTCCCGCTCATTTCAAGGCGTTGACGACCGTGTCCGCGTTGTGGTGCATCATCGCTTCATAGGTCGTCGCATCGCTGCCCGGCGCACCCAGGCCGTCCGCGTAGAGTTCGCCGCCGACCGTGGCTCCCGTCTCCTTGGTGATCTGGGTGATGACCTTCGGGTTTTGCGTGTTTTCGAAGAACACGGCTTTGACCTTCTCCTTCTTGATGGTGCCGAGCAGTTCGGCCACCCTGCGCGTGCTCGGCTCGTCCGCCGTGCTCACCCCTTCGATGGGATAAATCTTGAAGCCGTAGTCTCGCGCGAAATACTGGAAGGCGTCGTGGCTGGTGACGAGCTTGCGTTTGTCACGGCCCAATTCCGCGACCTTTAGCTTGATGGCTTGGTCCAATTCGTCGAGCTTCGTCTGGTAGGCGGCGGCATTGGCGGCGAAAGCGTCCTTGTCGGCGGGATCGGCGGCGATCAGAGCGTCTCGGACCACGTCGGTCGCCTTCTTGACGTTGGCGACCGAGTGCCACCAGTGGGGGTCCTCGATGGTTTTGCCGTCGTCTTTGAGTTTGAGCGAGTTGCCGACCTTGTTGCCCACGTTGACGAACTTCTTCATGTCGGTGCCTTCCTCCAGTTTGGAAAGATAGCCTTCCATCCCTTTGCCGCTGACGAGCACCACGTCGGCCTCAGCCACCAACTGTACGTCGCCGGGGCTGGGCGCGAATTCGTGTGGGTCCACACCGCCTTTAACGAGTTCCTCCACCTGGATTTTATCGCCGCCGACGTGGCGCGCCACGTCGGCGAGCACGGTGGAAAGGGAGGCCACCTTCAGCGGGGCGGGCGAGGCGGCACAAACCCAGGAGAAGCTGGCCGTCAAAACCGCGAGAAACGTGCGAGGAAACGAGTTCGTCATCCGGGCAGCTTAGGCTCCTCGTTTCCAATTGCAAACGATTTGCCACAACGTTAAATTCACGCACGACCGGCTGCGGTCTTCCCGGCGGCCGATCCTGTGGTACGTTTGAAGCTGGGTTTGCGCCTCTTGCCTATGCCTCGTTCCCGCCCCTCCCATCCTCACTCTCACACCGATGCCGCCGAACCGTTTACCCTGGACGG
>CAXUHC010000070.1:4777-7754 GCA_964250705.1 uncultured Chthoniobacterales bacterium
TGCGGCGGCGCGGCACGCGGGCGGCGGCGAACCGCCGGACTTCGCCACGGTGTTTCGCATGATGGCTTTGCTGGAGGAATTGAAGCTGGCGCGCAAGGTCAACCTGGGCCGCGCGTCGAGTCATTTTGAACTGGTGGATAGCCACCATCACCGCGACCACCTGGTTTGCACCGACTGCGGGACCGTGACGCCCCTGGAAGGAAGCTGCCCGGTGGAACAGTTGGAGCGTCAGATCGCCCGCCGGCACGGCTTCACGGAAGTCACGCATTCGCTGGAATTCTTTGGCCGCTGCGGGGATTGCAGCGCCGACGCGGCATCCTGAGAGCGATGGATGGCGCCCCCGGGGCGCCATCGGTGTCATCCTGCGGCGCAGCCGCCTGGATTTTCTAGCGGAATGACGCTTTGGTTGAACTCCAAACGCTCTTGCTTGAAATCAGGGAGTGCCTCGGAGAGGCATCCCTGCCTTGAATTTGGATGCCGCTCGCGCGGCGCAGGCTCAGCCAATCGCAACCCGCTTTAAGAAGCAAGTTATTTGCATCAAATCAAGCAAACAGCTTGCATTTAACTTTCTTTTGCCTAAATCTCGCAGGCTCCAAACCAGGACCAGCACCTTCACCCTCGTTTCGCTTTTTCCTGCCGTGCGCCGCTGCGACCGCCAATTTTACTTTTGTCACCGTCTGGCGGCGGTCCTCCTGCTTGCCCACTTGCTGGCAGTGATGGCGTTGGCGGCCTCGCCGCGTCTGCACCATTGGGTGCATGCAGACGCGGATGACGACCACGATTGCGCGGTGGTCCTGTTCCTGCATGGCGGCGGGAACGTCCCGTCTGGACCGGTGATGATGCCGCTGCGCGTGGTGCCGGTAGCCTTTGCGTTTCTCGCCCCACCGCCGCCTGCGGCTTTTGTGCCGTCCGTATTTGCGGCCAACCGCGTGTTCGAGCACGCGCCCCCGGCGGTCGGTTAGCTCCGCTCCGTCACCGCTTTTTGCGTTCCGTCGATCACCGTAGGCAAACTTCTTGCCTCGGGAAACGATCCTTGGCCTGTGCGTCGAACGCACCTGGCCCCCGGCACCGTTGTGAACGGTCCGCCGGTTCTCTCCTTCACCCTTATCCGTATTGCCATCGGGGGCGGCACCGCCGTCCCATCTTCTTCGCTTCATCCATGAAACCGTCCGCTTTCGTCCGTTCTTTTCTCATCCGATCATCGCTGCTGCTCGCGCTGGGCCACGTTGCCCGCGCCCAGGATACGTCCACCGAAACCCCCGCCCAACAAACTCCCGGCACGACCGACCGCGTGGTCGTGACCGCTTCTCCGCTGGACCGCTCGGCCTTCGACCTGGCGCAGCCGGTGAGCCAGCTCTCGGGCCTGGACCTCAAGAGCAAGCAGGCCACCACCCTCGGCGAGGCCCTCAATGGTGAACCCGGGATCAGCCAGAGCGGTTTCACCCACGGCGCGAGCCGCCCGATCATCCGCGGCCAGGCCGACAACCGGGTGCGCGTGCTCAACGACGGCACCGAGGTCTTCGACGTGTCGAACCTCTCGCCAGACCACAATCCGAGCATCGAGCCGCTCATTTCCCAGGGCATCGAAGTGGTCCGCGGCCCCGCGACGATTCTCTACGGCTCCAGTGCCATCGGCGGCGTGGTCAACGTCATCGACGGCCGCGTCCCGACCGCCGCACCCGCCGGCGGTTATTCAGGCGAGGTGATCGGCCGCCTGGGCTACGCGGATTTCGAGCGCAGCGGCGCGGTGTCGCTTGATCTGGCGATCACCAAGCACTTCGTCTTTCACTTCGACGGCACGCGCTTTTTCACGGACGACCTGATGGTGCCCGGCCATGCGCTCAACGGGCGGCTTCGCCGGGGATTGGCCCCGCAGCAGGTCGCCCTGGGTGATCGTACCGGCGGCGACCCGGTTCACTACGTCCCCAATACCTACGTGCAGACCAGGGATTTCGGGGTCGGCCTTTCCTACGTCTGGGACAAGGGCTACGTCGGCACGAGCTTCGGGCAATACCTCTCCGTCTACGGCGTGCCGGACGATCCCGAGGTGGATGATCCCACCGCGGGGGTCGAGACCACGCGCCTGGACTTGACCAAGCGGCGTTGGGACATCCGGGCCTCCGTGATCGATCCGCTGCCGTACGTTCAGGTGGTCAATTTCAAGATCAACGCCACCGACTACAAACACCGCGAGATCGACGGAGCCAGCACCATCGGCTCGACGTTCCTGACCAGCGGCTTCGACGAGCGTCTGGAACTGGTCCACAAGCCCCTGGGCATCTTCGAGGGCAGCATCGGCGAGCAAATGTTCCTGCGCGACCTGGCCGTGGGCGGCGACGACGCCTTCCTTCAGCCCACGCGCACCGTGCAGCCTGCCGGTTTTTTCTTCGAGGAAGCCAAGCTCGTCGGTGGGCGGCACGCCGACCAGCCGCCGCAGAAAGCGACCGATGGCAAAGACATGGCAAACCCGGCCCCCGTCCCGAACGATTGGGACCCGACGTTGCGCCTCCAGTTTGGTGGCCGCATCGAATACAGCCGCGTGAGCATCCGCTCGAACGATCCGCTGCTCACCAGCCTCCAGCCGGGCGACGGCAAGGTCAACGAATTCCTGCCGCTCTCGGTCAGCGCCGGGTTGGTGTACGAGTTCCTCAAGGATACCGCCGCCGCGCTGACGCTTTCCTACAGCGAACGCGCGCCGACCGCCGAGGAACTCTACGCGCGCGGCGTGCACGACGCGACGTTCCAGTACCTCATCGGCAATCCCGATCTGGGCAAGGAAAAGCAGTTCGGCGTGGACTTTTCCATCCGCCGCCGCGCCGGGTTCGTGACGGGTTCGTTGAGCGGATTCTACAACCGCTTCACCGACTTCATCGACTTCACGCCGGAAGCGGGCAACGTGGACGGCAACCAGATCTTCGACTACGCGGCCATCAACGCCGATTTCTACGGCGGCGAGGCGCTGGTGGACTTCCATCCG
>CAXUHC010000070.1:7764-8111 GCA_964250705.1 uncultured Chthoniobacterales bacterium
GGGGGCCGGGCAGCAACCCCCCGGCCGTGCGCGCGCTGGTGGACTTCCATCTGCTGCCCTCGACCCTCAGCCGCCCGGTGGCCCCGCCCGATGACAAGAGCGTGCGGGCGCGCATCACGGGCCAGCCGTCGGAGCAGATCGTCAATCCCAACGACCTGTATTTCGAGGTCAAGGCCGATTACGTCCACGCCGAGGACCGGGACTCGGGCGCCAGCCTGCCGCGGATCACGCCGTTGCGCATCGGGTTGGGACTCGGTTACACGAGTGAAAACGTGAACCTCAAGATCGAGGGCGTGCGGGTCAACCACCAGTTCCGCACCGCGCAGCTCGAGACGAGCACGCCCGGC
>CAXUHC010000070.1:8121-16702 GCA_964250705.1 uncultured Chthoniobacterales bacterium
GCACACGCAGATCGGCGAGTTCGAGACGCTGACGCCCGGCTACACGCTGCTCAACGCCAGTGCGAGTTACCGGCTGCCGGTGCGGTTTGGCCACGGACTCAAACCCGTCACCACCGAACTTTTCGTGCGCGGCTCGAACCTGACCAACGAAGAGGCGCGCAACCACGAGAGTTTCCTCAAGGAAGTGCTGCCGCTGCCCGGCCGCAGCGTGCTCGGCGGGGTGCGGATGACGTTCTGATCAGGGGAAATGGCTGTAGGGACGGCGCTCCGTCGCCGTGTCCGCACGGGACCAGACACGGCGACGGAGCGCCGTCCCTACAGCCCGCAGGCTTACTCAATCGGGACGCGCTCTAGGCGCGGCAAACTCCCTCACCGGCTCAAACCGGGGAGCCAACCAATGGTTGATGCCGAAGGCGGCGAGGTAGGCCAGCGAGCAGAAACCGAAGACGATGGCGTAGCCGTCCGCGAAGTGATCGAGCAGCAGTCCGGTGATTACCGGAAAGGCCATGCCGCCAATCGATCCCGCCGTGCCGCCGATCCCGGTGAGCATCGCCACCGCGTTGTTGGGAAACATGTCGGAAACCGTGCTGTAAAGATTGGCCGACCATGCTTGGTGAGCCGCCCCCGCCAGACCGATGAGCATCACCGCGGGCCAGTCGCCGACGTGCGTCACAAGCGCAATCGGCACCACGCAAAGTGCAAACGCGAACATCCCGGTCTTGCGGGCCCGGGTGATGCTCCAACCACCGGCAGTCAACCGCCCCGTGACCCAGCCGCCGATGATGCCCAGCACCGTGATGATCGCGTAGATGCTGACCAGATAGCTCCAGCTATTTTTGAGATCGAGGTGGCGCGTCCGCTTGAAGAAATCCGGCAACCAGATCAGAAAAAACCACCAGACCGGGTCGGTCAGAAATTTTGCCGCGATGAAAGCCCACGCCTCCCGATGCCGCAGCAGGGCTCCCCAGGTCATCCTGGAAAGCTCCTCGCCCGGATCGCGCGCATCACTTTCGATGTAGACCAGTTCCCCGGCGGATACCCGGCGTGACCGCTCGGGCGAGTCAAAGAGCGGCCACCAGACGGCGATCCAGACCAGACCGGCCACGCCCGCGAAGATAAACGCCCAGTGCCATCCCAGGTTGTAAGCGATGGCGGGCACCACTGCCGGGGCGATGATCGCACCGACGTTTGCCCCGGAATTGAAGAGGCTGGTAGCCAGTGCGCGTTCCTTTTTCGGAAACCACTGGGCCGTGGCCTTGATCGCCGCGGGAAAGTTGCCGCCCTCGCTCAGACCGAGGCCGATCCGCGCGCCGAAGAAGCCGCCGATGGAGTTGACCAGCGCGTGCGCCATCGCCGCCAGGCTCCACGCACCGATGGAAACCGCGTAACCGAGCTTGGTCCCGTACCGGTCGATGAACCAACCGAAGAAAAACAGGCTGACGCCATAGGAAGCCTGGAAGGCCGAGTTGATCGCGCCGAACTGCGTGCCCGTCCAGTGAAGCTGCTCGTCGAGGATCGGCTTGAGCAGCGAGAGGATTTGCCGGTCGACGTAGTTGATCGTCGTGGCAAAAAACAGCAGGCCGCAGATCACCCAACGGTATCTGGTTTGGGGAGCATCGCGGTCCATGACGGAGATTTACATCTTTTTGCGCGACGCAGGCCAAGCACCAATCTGCGCGGCTCGGCCTGAACACGCGTCCAGCCGGTGCGGAATCATCTCGTTGCTCTCATCCTCCCGGCGCGAGCAGCTTGCGGATGGCGTCGTCGAGCCGGTCAACCGTCACCGGCTTGATCAGATGATCGCTGAAACCCGCCGCGCGCGATTTGTCGATGTCGCTCTCCATGCCGTAACCGCTCAGCGCGATTCCCGGCGGGCCGCCCCGCTCGCGCAGCGTGTTCATCAGGTCGAAACCCGTGCCGTCCGGCAGCCCGATGTCACTGATCAGCAGGTCAAACGTCGCCCCGTCCGCCGTGGCGAGCGCCTCGGTGACCGAATGCGCCACCGACACCCGGTAGCCGCGCCGCTTGAGCAGCCGCGACATCCCCAGGCACGTGTCCAGATGATCGTCCACCAGCAACACGGAACGACCCAGCCCCTCGGCGGCGGCCGGAGGGGCTCCCGCCGCGCGGGAGGGGGCCGCCGGGAGTGCCGCCGCCGTTTCCTCGGGCGTCGGGGCGGCGACCGTGGCGAGTTCCACGTTGAACGCCGCCCCCTTGCCCGTGCCCTCGCTCGCCACGGTCAGGTGGCCGCCGTGCGCGTCCACCATCGCCTTGGAGATCGCCAGTCCCAGCCCCAGACCGCCGAAGCGCTGGGTGGTGCCGCTCTGCCCCTGGTCGAACGCGTTGAAAATCCGCCGCAGATGCTGCGGTTCCACGCCGATGCCCTCGTCGATGACCTCCACCCGCACGAAATCCGGGTCCGGTTCGTCGCCCGGCGCCTTGATCGCGTGCGTGCTTTCCTGGCGCAAGCTGCTCGCCGCCGGACCGCCGGGCATCCGCACGAAGTCCGCCGCCGGTGGGGTGGCGCGCGGGCGGGTGGCCGCCGCGATGTTCACCGAGCGCACGACGATCCGCTTGCCCTTGGGTGTGAATTTAACGGCGTTTTTGAGCAGGTTCCAGAAAATCTGCTGGAGCCGCGCCGGGTCCGCCCGGACGTGGTGCAGCCGGGCGTGCAGTTCCATTTCCACCGTGAGCCCCTTTTCGTCCACGTCGCGCTGGCAGATTTCCAGCGCGAGGCGCAGCGTGCGGTGCACGTCGACGGTCTGGAGCGAGAGTTGCAGCTTGCCCCGGCTGATGCGCGTGACGTCGAGCAGATCGTCGATGAGCCGGGCTTCGAGTTCGACGTTGCGGCGGATGATCTCCAGTGGCTGGCGGGCGGCGGGCAGCGCGTCGGTCACGGTTTCCAGTTCGGCGACCATCGTCAGCACGGGCGAGAGCGGGTTGCGCAATTCGTGGCTGAGCTGGGCGAGGAACTGGTCTTTGGAAGTGTTGGCGCTGATCAATTCCTGGCGCAGCGTCACGGCGGGGGTGCTGTCCTCGACCAGGCACAGGACGCCGAGCGTGCGCTGGTGGCTGTCCTGGAGCCGCAGCAGATTCGTCGTCAGGTAGCGGGTCTGGCCGTTGGCGCTGGGCGTGCGCTGCTCGATGGCCTGGAAGGGCACGCCGAACCCGACCACCCGCGCGAGCGCTTCCTGGCTGGCGACGTTGACCTGCGCGAAGCGCACCTGCGTGATGTCGGTTCCTCGCTCGATCCCGCCGAGCGAGGTGGCGATTTCATGGAACGACTCGTTGGCGTGGAGGAAATGCTCGCCGTCCGGGTCGATGAGCGCGATCCCCACGGGCATGTTGGCGAGAATCTTTTCGTTGAAAATTTGCGCCTGCTCCGTGCGCAGGCTGCTCAGGAGCTGCCTGCGGTAAAAAGTCGTCAGGAAAACCGCGGAAACCGCTGTCCCCACCATCAACAGACCCACGAGCAGCGCGGTCTGCCGCAGGAAATCGTCGACGGGCTTGTGGAACGCCGCGGCGGGCCGTTCCAGCAGGGCCGTCCACCCGGTGGCGTGGACCGGAGCGTAGAAATACATGCGGTCGCGGAGTTCATCCATGCCGGTCTTCTGCTTGGCGAAATCGGTCCGCAGTTGCGGCGACGTCTCGCCTTGGCCGGGCGGATTGGCCTGAAACGCGTTCGCAAAAAACGGGTGGCCGTTCTGGTCGATGATTTGCAGGCTGTTGCCGGGGGTTTCCACGGCGTGCAAGCGGCGGCCGACGCGCTCGACCAGCAAATCCGCCCCCAGGTAGCCGAGCACGCCCGCCGTGGTCCGGTCGCGGATCGTGGCCACCATGCTGACCACCGTGCGGCCATCGGCGGCCCGGCGATAGGCGGGCGACACGCGGAAACCGGCGGGGTCGAGCGGTTCGGGCAGGTTCTTCCAAGGTGCGGCGCTGAATTCCGTCTCTTTTTCCGTGCCGCCGTGTGCCGGTGGGGGCAGCACCGCCAGGGCGTGGCCGGAGGCATCGGTCAAGAACAGGCCGTCGATGATGCGCGAGCGCGGATAAAAAATGGCTTCCAGCCAATCGGAAGGGTTGGGCGGCGGGGAAGCGGCGGGCAGCGCGGCGGGCGGCGATGCCTGTGGGGTAGGGGGCGCTCCTGACGCCGGGGGCCGCGGGGTGGCGCCGGGTCGGCGGCGGGAGGTGGCCGGTGTGCCCCCGTCCGCGGGCGCGGCGGCGGGAGGGGTGGCCGCCGGGGGAGGGGGCGGCGGGGCCAGCAGGGCGGTCGTGCTGGGCAAAGTGCGGTAATATTCCAGGGTGTCGCCGGCGCGGGTGAGTTCGTTGGTGACGTGTTGGGAAAGGCTGTCGATGAGCGTCTCGGCGTCGTCGAGGCTCTTGGTTTCGAGCGCGCCCCGGAGTACGGTGTACGAGTAATAAGCGAGCAGCAGCGAGGGAGCCCAGCCCACGAAAAGGACACAAAGCGCCAGATGGAAGGGCCGGAGCCTGCGCTTGGTGACGAACTTGGCGAGAGAATCTTTCACGACGGTCGCTTCTTCCGACAACCCGTGGCGGCAGAAGTTCAGAAAACCCGTGCAAACTTCAAGGAAGAATGAAAAGGATCAAGCGCGGAAAACGATGGGTCCAGGGCGGTCATTCCGGGTTTTGGCCCGGCCTGATCGACCCGCACGCACGTATCTTGGCATCTTGATTCTTGAATCTTAAAGCTTCCCGCCACAGGGCGTGATGCCGTTTGCTCTTGACGCTCGGGGAGAAACAGCCATCATTTCGCCGGAAAATCCCGAGCACGTCTCTCTTTCTCTTTTCTTTTTCTTTCGCTTATGCCCGGACATTTTGGTCAAATTTTGTGGACGCTTTGCTACATGGCGGTACTCGTGGGCTTCTCGGCTTACGGCATTCATCGGTGGTGGATCATCTACCTTTTTTTGAAGAACCGCCGCCGCGCCCCGCAGCCGCTGGCCCACTTCGAGCGGCTGCCCGTGGTCACGGTGCAACTGCCGATCTTCAACGAACGCTACGTCGCCGAGCGCCTGCTGCGCGCGGTCAACGCGTTGGACTACCCGCGCGAACTGCTGGAAATCCAGGTGCTTGACGACTCGACCGACGACACCTGCGAGTTGATCCAGCGCGAGGTTGCCACCCTGCAAGCCGGGGGGCTGGATATCCGCTACATCCACCGCACGGACCGCACCGGTTTCAAGGCCGGCGCGCTCGAAAACGGGATGCACAGCGCGAAGGGCGAATACATCTTCATCCTCGACGCCGATTTCCTGCCCGGCGCGGATATCCTGCAACGGACGATCCATCACTTCACCGATCCGCGGGTCGGCATGATCCAGACCCGCTGGGGGCACCTCAACCGGACGTATTCGCTGCTGACGCGCGTGCAGGCGATGTTTCTCGACGGCCACTTGTTGCTCGAACAAACGGCGCGCTCGCGCTCGGGCCGGTTCTTCAACTTCAACGGCACGGCGGGCCTCTGGCGGCGTTCGTGCATCGAGTCGGCGGGCGGCTGGCAGCACGACACGCTCACCGAAGACCTCGACCTGAGCTACCGCGCGCAGCTCGCAGGCTGGAAATTCGTGTTCCTGTCCGACGTGGTCACCCCGGCGGAACTGCCCGTCGACATGAACGGTTTCAAGAGCCAGCAGCACCGCTGGACCAAGGGCAGCATCCAGACGTGCAAGAAAATCCTGCCGCTCATCCTGCGCAGCAATCTTCCCTTCAAGATCAAGCTGGAAGCCGTCCTACACCTGACGTCCAATTTCTCTTACCTGCTGCTGGCGGCGTTGTGCGTGCTGCTTTCGCCCACGGGCTATGGCGGGCACGGCTGGCTGCGTTTCGTGCTGTTCGACGCGCCGGTGTTCCTGGCGGCAAGCGTTTCGGTGGCGGTGTTCTACATCTGCGCGCAACGTGAGCTTTATCCGCGCACTTGGATGCGGGAAATTTTCCTGCTGCCGCCGCTCATCGCGCTGGGTATCGGGCTGTCGCTCAACAACGCCCGGGCCGTCCTCGAAGCGATCTTCAACCACACGACGGCCTTCGTGCGGACGCCGAAATACGGCATCGAACAGCGCGCGAACCCCGGCGCGGAAACGCTGACCACCCGCAAAAACAGGTACTTGCCGATAAAATCGCTGCTGCCCTTGGTTGAGCTTGGCTTCGCGATCTATTTTACGTACTTTATTTACTGCGCGGTGGTGGGGGGACAGTATTCCACCCTGCCTTACCTGGTGCTCTTTCAGTTGGGCTTCTGCTACGTGGCGTTTTCCTCGCTTACTCAATGGATGCCCGGCCGGTGGCGTCCGGTGCCGCCCCCGCTGCCCGTCTGATTGATCGTCCGTTCAACCTACTTACCCTTGCACTCCGTTTGCTCCATCCCTTTTGCATGGACACTGACGCTGCTCGCCGCTTCGTTCGTTTTTGTGGTCTGACGACCACCACCGCCGTTTTGCTGGGCGGGTGTGCCACCACGCCGCCGCTCGGCGCCACCCGCAACCAGGTCATCATCAGCGTGCGCGACCAGAAATTGACGGTCGTCAAGGAGGACCATACCCGCGTCTCTTTCCCGATTTCGACCTCGAAATTCGGTCTGGGCGACCGGCGCGGCACCTACGAAACGCCCACGGGTGAACTGGCCGTCGCCGCCAAGATCGGCGGGGGTGCGGCTCCCGGCAGCGTCTTTCACGGACGCGTGCGCACGGGCGAGATCGTCAAGGTCGACGCTCCCGGACGCGACGCCATCGTGACGCGCATCCTGGCCTTGAAAGGGCTGGAGGCGAATAACTCGCAGGCCTTCTCGCGCGGCATTTACATCCACGGCACGCCCGAGGAGCGCAACATTGGCCGGCCCACGAGCTACGGCTGCATCCGGATGCGCTCGAAGGACGTGATCCAGCTCTACGAGATGGTCAGGGTAGGAGCGCGGGTGCAGATCATCGACACGACGCAAAACCAGGCCATCGCCGCCAATATCCTGCAAACCCCTCCCGGCGCACCGCCCACCGATCTCCCGGCGTCTCCCGCCGCCAGTGGCCCGGTCCCGGCCAACGGCGCGCCGTTGGCGACGGTGACGACCACCGCGACAACCGCCGCAACTGCCCCTGTCGGCGCGACGAAGCCCGTGGTCGTTCCCGACAAAAAGCAGTGGGCCGGCGCGCCGGTCAACATGCTGGCCAAGCAGAATGCCGTGGAAGCCAAGGCGAAAAAACCACCGGTGGGTGCCGCGCCTTCGGCCCGGCCGGTTTCCAACGATTCCAGCGGTAATTCGCCGGAAAGTTCCACCCGGTTGGGACGCTCCATGCTGGACTCGCTCTAGACCGCACGGCAACCACCGTACGGAACGGGTTGGAAACGGCGCAAAAACCCGTTGACAGGCTGGCCCGGACGCGGCAGCTTGGCAGCCCTTTTCATCGACTAAGAACCTTTCGACATGGCCAACACGAAATCCGCCGCCAAGCGCGCCCGCCAGACGGGCAAGCGCACGCTCCGCAACCGCCGGGTGCTCACCACGCTCAAGACCGAGACCAAGCGCCATGCGGCTGGCAGCACGGACAAAACCGTGACCCGTGCCACCTACGAAAAGCTCGTTTCTGAACTGGACAAGGCTGCCAAGCGCGGCGTGATCCACAAGAACGCCGCCGACCGCCGCAAGAGCCGTCTGGCCAAGAAGCTCGCCGCCGCGACGGCTTAATTCGATCAGGCTGCGCAGCAGCCGGTCGTGCCTGGGTAGGGATGCCTCTCCGAGGCAGTCCCTACTTTGGGAGAGAAATGGTGGGCTTTGCGGTTGAACGTCCCTCCCACCAGAGAAGTCAGGGACCGGCTCGGAGAGCTGTCCCTACCTCGCTTCGGAAGCCGCTAGCGCGGCTTTGATGGCCCACGCTTTTTCGAGGGCCGCGTCCACCGACGCATCCAGCACGCAGAAGTGTCCCATTTTCCGGCCCGGCTTGGCGCTCGCCTTGCCGTAAAGATGCAATTTCGCGGCGGGTTCCGCGAACACCGGATTCCAATCCGGCGGACGGCTGTCCGGTCCCCAGAGGTCGCCGAGCAGGTTGACCATCACCGCCGGTTGCAGCAAATCGGTCCCACCCAGCGGCAGGCCGCAAATTGCCCGGGTGTGTTGCTCGAACTGACTGGTCAGACAGGCGTCGAACGTCAGGTGGCCGGAGTTGTGCGGACGCGGGGCCAACTCGTTGACCAGCAGCTTGCCCGAGGAGGTGAGAAACATTTCGACCGCCAAGAGGCCGCGCACGTCCAGCGCCTCGGTGACGGCGCGGGCCAATTCCCAGGCGTCGGCCAGCACCGACGGCTCGAAACGCGCGGGCGCGATGGTGAAATCCAAAATGTGGCGCGTGTGGATGTTCTCGAACACCGGGAAAGGCACGATTTGTCCCTGGCCGTTGCCTGCGCAGATCACCGAAAGCTCGGCGTGGAATTCCACCCACGCCTCGACCACGCCCCGGCGTGCTTGGCCGCCGCTCCACTGTTGCCAGGCGTCGGCGGCAGCCATGCCGACGGTGATCTTTAGCTGGCCCTTGCCGTCGTAGCCGCCGCCGATGGTCTTGAGCACGCAGGGAGC
>CAXUHC010000071.1:0-3932 GCA_964250705.1 uncultured Chthoniobacterales bacterium
CAAGCCTTACGCCCCCAAAGGTCCCGCCCGGCGCAACGTCCGGTCCGACGGCTTACCCTCGGCGGTATCCCACGAAAAAGGCATGACCCGGCTGGTGTTCAACATCGGGGAGAAATTCAACGTGCGGCCCGGCGATTTCGTGGGCGTCATCGCCGGGATGACCGGCTTACCCAAAGACGTGGTGGGTCTGATCCATATTTTGCCCCGGCAGAGCCTGGTGGACGTGGCCACCGAGCACGCGGGGGACATTTGCGAAAAGCTAACCGGCATCCGGTTCAAGGGACGCAAACTGCACGTCGAACTGGCCGGTTGAACCATTGGTTCCCCGCCGCCGCGCGGCGGCCAGGCATTTCAGGCGGTCGGCTCCGCGGAGGTTGTTCTTTACACCGCGTTTACAAATCTCCGGTCCGAAGCTTACCAACGCTTAACAAAGGGGTTGTCTATTGTCTCAACCGGCACGCATTCACGCGTGTCTGCACCAGACAAACCAACTATATGATCAAGAAGCTAACTCTCGTTCGTCCCGCCCTCTTCGCTGCGCTGTTGTGCGGAATCAGTGCCGCCTCGGCGCTGGCACAGGACCCGCCGCCCGCCGCCAACCCCGGATCGCTTAACATCCCGCCGCCACCGCCGCAGGGGCAACGCGGACCGCACGGGCCGCCCCGCGGGAATCCGCTGTTCGACGCGCTCGATGCGAACCACGACGGCACGATCTCGGCGGATGAAATCGCCAACGCCTCGACCTCGCTCAAGTCATTGCTCAAAAACGGCAGCGACCACCTCACCCGCGACGACCTGCGCCCGGCGGGTGGGCCGCCGCCCCCTCACGCTGCGCCCCCTCCCGGCGACCGCCCGCCAGCGGACGACCAAGCCGAACCGCCGCGCCCCAGGGTCGGCGCGATCCGTCCGCACAACCCGCCGCCTCGCGGTCCTGAAGACGTTGCGCCGGAGCCGGGCGCGTGGCACGTGCACCCGCCCGGGCCCGGCGAGGACCGGCGCGAAGATCGCCGTGAATGGCGGCATTCTTTCCAGATGCACGAGGAAGACACGGCTGACGCACCTCCGTTTCCCCGCCGTGAACGCTTGAGCCGCCATCAGGGACCGCCCCATCCCGAAGGCGACCACATGGACCGCAACGAGCGTCCGCAGCGCCACGACGAAGCGGACCACGATGCCCGCCCGGCGCCCCACGGCCCGCCGCCCATGCCGCTGTTTGACGCGCTCGATGCGAATCACGACGGCACGATCTCGGCGGACGAAATCGCCAATGCTTCGGCCACGTTGAAAAGCCTGCTCAAGAACGGCAGCGACCACCTCACCCGCGATGATTTGCGGCCTGCGGGTGAACCGCCACGCCCGGGGCAGTGATTGAATAGGCCGCGCCGGCGGCCAGTCGTTTCAAGGTAGGGACGGCTCTCCGAGCCGGTCCCTATTTTGTCTCTTGCTGGGGACGCTGCTGGCGTGGCCCGGCAGCCGGGACGGTTGCCCTACAAGGTAAAGACGAGTTGGTCGCGCGGTGCCGTCTCCACGACCACCGCCGCCTCTTGAAACCGCACTCCCACGCCGAGGAGCCGCACCACCCGCTGCTTTTCCTCCCGCCGCCCCCAGCCTTCCGCCAGCAGCACGCCGTAGGCTTCCAGGGTGGGCGCCGTCCCGATGCGCTCCACCGTGGTGTGCGAAAAATCGGCGAACCGCAGCTTCACGAACAGCTTCGCCACCACCCGGTCCGACCCCTGTTTGGCAAGGTCCTGCAACAGTTCGGCATGGAGTCCCTGCAACCGGGTCTGACACGCCTCCAGGCTGAGGAGATTCGTGTCAAACGTGTTCTCGTTGGACAGGCTCTTGCGGATGCGGTTTGGCTCGACGGCGCGTCCGTCCACTCCCCGGCAGCGGTCGTAGAGTTCCGCGCCGAATTTTCCCAGCCGCGCGCGCAGTTGCTCCCGGCCATAGCTCTGGAGCTGCCCGCACGTCTCGGCCCCTAGCTCGTCGGCCAGCCGCTTGGCGGTCACCTCGCCGATCCCCGCGATCTTGCGCGCGGGCAGCGTCTCCATGAACGCCGCCACCGCCGCCGGTTTGATCGTGTATTGCCCGTTGGGTTTATTCAGGTCGCTGGCGATCTTGGCGAGCATTTTGTTGGGCGCGATCCCGGCGGACGCGGTCAAGCCGGTGGCGGCGTGGATGCGCTCGCGGATTTCCTGCGCGATGGTCGTGGCCGGGCGCGGCAGATGGCTCACGTCGAGGTAGGCCTCGTCGAGCGAGAGCGGTTCGACGAGCGGCGTATATTCCAGGAAGATGGCGCGCACCCGGGCGCTCTCCGCGCGGTAGAGATCGAACCGCGTGGGCACGATCACCAGTTGCGGGCAGCGTTCCAACGCCTGAAACGTCGGCATGGCCGAGCGCACGCCGTACTTGCGCGCTTCGTAGTTGCAGGTGGTCAGGACGCCGCGCCGGTCGCGCGCCCCGCCCACGCCGAGGGGCCGCCCGCGCAGTTCGGGCCGTTCGCGCTCCTCCACCGCCGCGTAGAAGCAATCCATGTCCACATGGATGATCTTGCGCGGCGCGGTGGCGTTTGGCGATGGCGGGGGCGGGGGCGGTTCGATGCCTGCAATGTACCAAATCCCCGCCGTGGCAAACCGCAAAAAATGCGCGGAAAACCAGATTTAGTTCGCAGGAGTCGCAGGAGTCGCCGGTGCAGTTGCCAAGGCCGGATTTCCTCTTACCCTTGCGGCATCCTTAAATCCAGAATCGTGTCTGCCATCCCACCACCCGGCGAAACCTACCGCGCCCGCATCGAGCAATTTACCCGCGCCGCCGCGCCGCTCGCCGCTCGCTACAACCGCCTCGCCAACGCCCGGCTGCTCGCCGCCGCGTGCACGGTCGGCTGCGTCTTCGCCGGCGTTTACTGGTCGCACGGACCCACGGCGGGCTTGCTGTGGCTGGCGGCGGCCCTCGCCGGCGCGGCCGGGTTCGTCTGGCTGCTGGCGGTCCACGCGCGGGTCCACGAGGAACAAACCCGCGCCGACGGCCTGCGCCGGATCAACGTCCAGGCGCTGGCGCGGCAGGAACGCGACTGGTCGAAGCTGCCGCTGCCCGTGGCTCCGGCGTTCGTGCAGGAAAACATCCTCGCGGGCGACCTCGACCTCTTCGGCCACGGCTCGCTTTATCACCTGATCGGCACGCCCGGCACGCCGCAGGGCCGTCACACGCTCGCCGCCTGGCTCGTCACGCCGCCCGCGAACGTCGCCGCCACGATCTCCGCTCGCCAGCAGGCGGTCGCGGAACTCGCCCGCGCGCTCGACCTGCGGCAGGAACTCGCACTCGTCTGCGCCGACCTCGCCGCCGCCGTGCCCACGGACAGCGACCCGTTTCTTTCCTGGTCCGCGAGCGACCCCTTCCTGCTGCCGCGCCCTGGCCTGGTCTGGGCCACCCGGCTGCTCCCGGCCATGATCCTGATTTCGCTCGGGCTGTTCTTTGTCCAAAGCATTGGCGTGGCCGTGCCGATCATCCTACTGGTTGCGCGGTGGCTGCTGGTGCAACGCAGCGGCGGCCCGGTGCGTCGGCGGCTCGATCAGGTCTGTTCCAGGGAACGCGGGTTGCGCCCCTACGGGGAACTCTTCAACCGGCTGGCCGACTGGCAGCCCGCGGCCCCGCTGCTGGCCGACCTGCACCGGCGGTTGCAAGGGGCCGCCGAAGCGATGAACTCGCTCGAAACGCTCACCGGCCTGGCCGCGATCCGCACGACTCCCGCCAACCCGCTGGCCCAGTGGTTTTTCCTGTGGGATTTCCACACGCTCTCCCTGATGGAACGCTGGCAACGACGCCACGGCGCGCAGGTGCGCGGATGGTTCGAGGCACTGGGGGAAGTCGAGGCGCTCGCCGCGCTTTCCACCCTCGCGTTCGACGAGCCGGACTGGACGTTTCCGACCTTTGAC
>CAXUHC010000071.1:3942-6067 GCA_964250705.1 uncultured Chthoniobacterales bacterium
AATCGCCGCCCGCGCGCTCGGGCATCCGCTGCTCGCCGCCAAAAGCCGCGTCGCCAACGACGTGACGCTCGGCCCGCCGGGGACGTTCCTGCTCGTGACCGGTTCCAACATGTCGGGCAAGAGCACGCTGCTGCGCACGCTCGGGATCAACGTCGTGCTGGCGCAAGCGGGCGCGCCGGTCTGCGCGGCGGAACTGCGGCTGCCCCCGGCGCTGGTGCTGGCCACGAGTCTGCGGGTACAGGATTCACTCCAGGAAGGCGTCTCGTTCTTCATGGCGGAACTGCGGCGGCTGGCTTCGGTCGTCGCGCAGGCGGACGCGATGGATGTCCAGCCGGACGGCCCGGTGCTGCTCTACCTGCTCGACGAAATCCTGCGCGGCACGAACACCCACGAGCGGCAGATCATCGTGGGCAAGGTCATCGCCCGCCTGCTCCGCTGCCGGGCCATCGGCGCGGTCACGACCCACGACCTGTCGCTGGCGGAGGCGGAACCCCTCGCGGCGGCGTGCCGGGCGGTCCATTTCACGGAAGACTTCGAGGACGGCCCCGCCGGGGCGACAATGCGCTTCGATTACCGGATGCGGCCCGGCCTGGCCACGACCACCAACGCGCTCAAGTTGATGCAAGTGATCGGATTAAAGATATGAATCCATTAAAAAGGGAGTGCCTGGGAGAGGCATCCCTACCTGGGAACGAACGCCGCCGGCGCGGCGCGGGCTCAAGGCTCGACGTTGAGGTTGAAGGGCGCGAAGACCGCCCGGCCATCCAATTGGATCTGGACGTACAGGCGCAGGAAGCCAGCCTTGGGTGGGTAGAACCTGAAGTCCAGCGACGGCCCGCCGCGCTGCGCCGCGTCGGTGATCTCGCCGCCCGCCGGGTGGAGATGCACCACCGTCCGACCGTCTTCGTAGAATCCGACCAGGTGCGCGAAGGCAGCCATCACGGGCTCCAAACGCGTGGTGGGTTGCCCGTCCGAACCTCGCACCGTGAGGCGCAGATTGCGAGGCCGCTGCGCGTGGAGCGGCTCACGGTCAAGGTCCTCTATCGCCAGATGGAACGTGAGACCGGCGGAAGCGGCCACGAAGGTGCTTTCCTTGCCGGTGACCGCGCGGGTCGGGTTGGTGCCGGGGAGGTCGGCGGAGAGGTATTCCTGAACCCCGCTCGCCGTCGGCGCCACGTCGGCAAAGACGCGGTAGGAAGTGTCCCCGTGCGGCGTGAAGGCAAAGGTGTATTCGCCGGGCGTGGAAGTCGGCGTGGGGTGCTCGTGATGGTAGTCTTCCAGCGACGGGTCCACGATCAGCAGGTGGATGGGCTGGGTGTGGGTCACGGTCAGGTCAGACAGCGTAACCGGCGAGCCGTCGCGGTGGGTCAGGCGGATTTTTACCTGGGTCCTTTGCCCTGCCGCCAGCGGGTGCTCGGGGGTCGCCGTCAGGAGGAGCGAAGGCTCGCCCGGCGGCACGTAGACGAAACTGTAGGGGATGCGGCGCGGCACCAGCGCCATGCCGCAACGCGGACACGTGGCGGCGTGGTCCGGGCTGAGGCAATCCGGGTGCATCGGGCAAAAAAAGATGTCGGCACCGACGGTCCCTGGATCGAAGGATGCCGCCAGTTTCTCCAGAGCGGTTCGCAACGCGGCGAAGCTGGCTTCCGCCGCGCGCTGGTCTCCTGCGACGACCGCCTGGGCCAAAGAACCCAGCGAGATCGACCCGAGAACGGCTTGCTCGGCGACCGGCGCGCGGCGTTCCGGCGCGGCCACGGTCGGCAGGACGCGCAGGGCTGGGCCGCAGAGGGAAAGCTGGTCGTTGACCTCGGAGAGACGGTGCTCCGTGAGGAGGCGGGCGACGTTACCCGTGGCGAGCCGCAGGACGTTCCACGCTTCCGGGGCGGTGCGCGGGTCCAGCACGCTGTCGGGCACAGGCACGTGCGCGCTCGAACGGGCCGCGCAGAGCAACGCACAGAGGATCACCGCCGATACAACGCTTCGGAGGGCGGCGCCGCGGGTCCGGCGTCTGCCGATGGTCGGAAGGTCCTTCGGCTGCGTGCTGCGCACTTCGCTCAGGATGACGGAAGTTGAGGGGGACGCGAAATCGGATGGCCGCGCAGGGAACGAACGGGCCGTCTTATGT
>CAXUHC010000071.1:6077-16614 GCA_964250705.1 uncultured Chthoniobacterales bacterium
CGTGGCCATGAAACCGAGGTCCGGCGTGTTGAAACGCCCCAGGTTGGGGAACACGGTGCCGCCGAGGCTGGGGAATACGCTGGCCTGCGTGTTGCGGTCCGTCATGAACCACTTGGCCATCGTCCCGGCAAATTGATCCACCGCCGTGGTCGGAATCCACCGGCCCGTGCTCGTGTCGTCGGGGCCGCCGACGACCAGAGCGGGGAACTTGCCGTAGGTCCGCTGGCCCTGGACCGCGCCGCCGAGCACGAGATGGTGGCTGCCCCAGCCGTGGTCGCTGCCGAGGCTGTTGCTGGGGAGCGTGCGTCCGAAATCGCTCGCCGTAAACGCGGTCACGCGCTTCTCGAAGCCGGGGTCGCCGTTCGACACGCCGATTTGCGCCATCGCGTTCTGGAACGCGTTCAAACCCTGGCTCAGTTCCGCGAAGAGGTTGGCCTGCGCGCCGACGATCACCTTCGAGTTGCTCGGCGTCGCGCTGCCCGCGTTGTTGGTCTGACCCGTGTGGAGGTCATACCCGCCCACCTGCACGAAAAATACCTGCCGCTTCATGCCGAGCCCGCCGGAACGGGACCCGGCCTCGATGATCTGCGCGACCATCTTCAACTGCGAGAGGAGGCTGGAGGTGAAGGTGCCGCCGGCGTTGGGCACGGTGACGGTCGTCGGCCAGGTCTTCCAGTAGTTCACCAGGGGACTGCTGTTGAGCGACGCGGTCAGGCCGGTGCCGCTGGCGAGCGCGTGCTCCAGGGCGAGCGCGTAGTTCTGGGTGAGCATGTTTTGCTGCTGCGCGTCGATGCCGAGAATATTGTTCATCGTGGCCGCGCGCGCGCTTTGCGCCGCGGCCGGCCCCAGCGCGTTGTTGATCGAAACCACGCCGCCGCTCGACACCGAATACTGGGTCGTGGTGCCGCCCACCTCGAACGTGTTGGACCCCGCCAGCGAGATGCTCATGGAAAGCACGTTGTTGCCGTTGACCTTGGGATTGTAGGTGTCCATCAGGTCTGCGCAACGACCGCCCCAGCCCGTGGTGGGCGGACGGTCGGGGATGGACGTTTGCCACTGCACCTGCTGGTCGGCATGGGAAAAAAGCTGCGGCGGCAGGGCGACGGACCGGGCCGTGTACTGGGCCTTGGTCACCGGGTAGACCAGCGTGCCGACGTTGAAACAAGCGGCCAGCTTGCCGCCGTTGAAAAGTGAGCGCAACTCGGGGCACGCGGGATGGATGCCGTAGGTGTGGCCGTCACTGGTAAGATTGTCGAGCGCGAGCGCGGCGGCGCCGCTGCCATCGGCGTTGGGGATGGCGAGGGCGGGAGTGCGGATCGCCGCGTAGTTCGCGTACTCCGAAGCGATGGTCGGGATGAAGAGGTTGTTGGAGTCGTTGCCGCCGTTGAGGAAGACGCAGATCAGCGCCTTGTAGTCGGTGATGTTCGAGGCCGATTGCGCCACCGCCGCGTTGATGAACCGCAGATCGCGGATCGTGTTGGTGATGGCCGCCGTGCCGACCCCCGCACAGAGGGCCTGCCGGATGAAGCCGCGCCGCGTGCGCAGGGACGAATGTTTTTCGGATTCCATGACGGGGATGGGGTGGTTAGCGTTGGACCGCGTATTCCGGCGAGATGAGGATCTGCTGCACCACGGCGCGCACGACGTCGCGGGCGTAGGTGGGTACCGCCGGCGCGACCGGCGGGTTGGCGGTGGTGCCGCTGGTCGTCTGGGTATTGGGGAAGGTCGTGGTGTTGTTGACGAACGTCTTGATCGCCGCCTTCGTTTCGGCCGCGAGCATCCCGCCCGTGAGGAGGTCGCCGAGTTTGCCGATGAGAGCGTCGGGGTTTTTGATCGTGGTCGTGGTGACGATCTTGACCGTGGTGCCCGAGGTCGTCGGCGCGCCGTTGGCGACGTTGAAGTACGCCGCTCCCATGTAGGCGCTCAGGTCCATGTTCAGAGCGCCGCTCTTGAAGTTGCTCAACCCGCTGGCGTTGCCGGACGTGAGGACCGTCGACGAGATGTTGTTCGTCAGGTTGACGATGTTGGTATCCGTGGTCAGTTGGAACTCCGGGGTGGTGATGGCGTTGGCCGAGAGCGACCCGGGGAACTGGTAATCGGGGTAGAAGTAGTTGAACACGGTCGGCGCATCGAGCGGGGTCTGGACGATCGCGCCGTTGGTGTTGCCCATGTCGAACTTGCTGGACGGCAGCGCGACGTTGCCCGAGCGCATGAGCGGCGGGGCGACGAGCGGATAGATCGTGACGGAGACGTTCGTTTCCGCAGAGTAGGCGGCGGAATTGGTCACCGTGAAATGCCGCTCGTCGGTGACGGTGGCAACGGTCCACCGGGCATCCTTCAACTGGGCGGCGGTGCCCGCGACCAGCCAGACCGGGTCGCCCACGCTCAGGTTGGTGTTGGAGTTCGTGGCGATGGTGACCTTGCTCGGCGTGGTGACCGTGCCGGTGGCGGCGTCGGTGACGCCCTTGGTCAGATTGTCGTAGCCGCTGGCCTTGGGCACGATGACGGTCCCGGCGACGGCGGCGGTCCCGGCGGCAGTGGGCAGGGTGACGGTAAAGCTGCCGCCGTTGGGGAGGGAGGCCACGGGATAAATCCCATCCGGGAAGCCGCCCGTGAGGAATTTGAGGTACACCTGCTCGCCGACGGCGGGGCCGCTCGTGTTCACGGTGAGAACGTTGGAGTTCGCCGCTTCGGTGCAGCTCACGTTGACTTCGCTGGCCGCGTTGACGGCGAAGGTCGTGCCGGTCGGCGCGGGGGTGGTGAGCACGGTGTAAGGGCCCGTCGAAGGGTTGGTCTGCGGCGTGGCGGAGGTGTTGCCGCTGAAGTCGAGCCAGATCACGTCGCCGCCGCTGAAGTGGTGCGGGCTGGCGGTGGTGATCGTCGTCACGGCGGTGCCCGCTTGATTGTAGGTGCCGCTGTTCGCCGTGCACAGGAACGTGCGGCCCGGGCCGGTGATGCGCAGGAGGGGCTCGCGCTGCTTGCCGCTCGTCGTGGACGCCGCGGCAGCCGCGGCGTTGCGCGCCTCGCCGTCGAGCAGGATGGCGTTGATGACGGCGGTCAGGTTGCCGCGCACGTGGGCGGCGGTGCCGTCGTCGTTGAACTTCGAGACCACGCGGTGAAGGTAGGCCGGGCTGGGGTTGCTCTCGACCAGCCGCTGGATCAACTGACGGCAGACGTACGGGCCGACGTTCGGGTGGTTGAAGATGTTGTCGATGGCCTTGTCGAGATCGGCCAGGCAATAACTGTCGTAAGCCGCCGTGGCCGTGTCGGCCTGGGAATCCTTGAGGGCGCTCGTCGTGGGGCTGTAGCCGACGGCGGCGGGCAACACCACGTTATCGAGCAGCGTCTTGGCGCCGAGTTCGTGGTAATTCTTGACCATCGTCATCGGGTTGATCCAGTCCACCGCCGGACCGAAACCCGTGGGCAACTGGCCGCTCGACTGGAGGGCCTGATGCCAGGTCCAGCCGGTGAACGACCGGGCGAAGCCGTTGGTGATGATGTTTTGGGTATAGGTCGGCACGAGGTCGCCCGAGGAATCGAGAACGGAAGTGCCGTCGGGCCAGAGACGGTTGAGACCAATCGAGAAAAGCTGCATGATCTCGCGGGCATAGTTCTCGTTGGGATGATAGCCCGTGGAGAGGTTTCCCTTCTGGCTGCCCTGCATGTTGAGCCAATAACCCATCGCCGGGTGGAGCGTGGCGGCCTTGAGCAGATCACGGAAATTGCCGAAGGCGTTGTCCGCCAGGGTGTCGTAATACGACGCGAGGGAATCGGGCCGGCCTCCGAGGGTGGAATTGGTGTCCGAGATCACCAGGATTTCGCTCAGGGCGAAGGCCGTGCGCTGGCGGAGCTGGTCGGGCTGGGTGATCGCCGCGCGCCACCAGGCGTTATCAAACAGGGTGGCGCTCAGATTCGTGTTGATCAGGGCGTTCATCTGCGTCCGCACGTCGGGATACAGGTGGGTCGGGGTCAGCGACATCTGGTTGGCGATCCAGGCGGCGTAGCCGTTGGCCTGGACGTAGGCCAAATCAGCCGGAGCCGCGCCGTAGGCCGCCTGGTTGAGGAAACGGGCGGCGCCCGCGTCGCTGGCGTGGTCGTCGGTGTAACCGGGATCGGCGACGGGGGCGGGCGGAGTTTGCGAGCCGTCGACGCGCGTGAGGAAGCCCCGGATTTCACCGTTCGGGAACTTGACCGTGTGGACGTTGAAATACGTCGTGCCGTTTTGGATGGCGGCGACGATCTGCGGGGCGGTGTAAGCGCCCACGGCTACGATGTCCCAGAGGTAGCCGCCGTCCGCGGTGATCAACTCGGGATGGAATTTGTCCACGTCGTCGAGGTCGTAGATGATGGGGCCGCTGCCGGTCGGGTCGGGCGAGATGTGGATGTGGTAGGCCGTGCGCGGGGTGGACAGTCCGCCGTAGTTGAAGTGCAGGATGGCCCGGGTGTTGCCGGGCAGCAGGCGGACGTTGGCGGACCCGGTGGCGCTGCTGGCGGCGGCGCCCTGCGGCGAAAGGTTGGTGGTAAAGAGCGTGCCGACCGCGCCGGTGGACGTGGGATAGTCGTACTTTGTCAGGACGTAGCCCGGCACGACGCCGCTGGCCGCGCCGACGACCGGGGTGGCCGCGGTGCCGCTGGCGTCGAGCAGGTAGCCGACGGCGAGGGTGCTCGACGCGCCGCTGCTGCCGGTGTTGTGCAGCACCTCGTAGTAATAGGTCTGCCCGGCGACGAGCGAGAGCCAGGGCGAACGTTGGTTGGGCTGGTTCGCATCGGTCCAGTTCTTCGCGGTGGTGCCGGGGGCCGTGACCCAGGCGCGGCGGGTCAGGTTGGCCAGTTCGTTGTCGTCGGAAAGCCAGAATTCGGCGGCGTTGCTCGCGGCGAGCCAGAAATAGTAGTTGCCCGTGGTGGGCGCGGTGAAGTAGCCGCGCAGCCGCTCACCGGTGTTGTTCGCATAAGCGGCGTTGTCTTCGAGGGTGCCGAGCGTCGCGTCCAGGCTGGTCGGTGGGCCGGTCAGCGGGATGTCGGAAACGTTGCCGCCCGCGAGGCCGGTCCAAAGCTCGCGGCTCACGCCGCTGCCCGCGCCGAGAATCTGGAGGTCGAGCACGGACGCGCCGGTGCCGATCGCGTTGGTGGCGGTGAGCGACACCTGGTAATCGCCCACGGCGGTGGGCGTGCCGCTGATGACGCCGGTGGCGGGGTTGAGCGTCAGCCCCGCAGGCAGCGGGCCGCTGTTCGCGCCGAGGGCAAAGCTCGTCGCCGGACCGCCGGAGGCGCTGGCGGTGACGGTGAAGCTGAACGGCTGATCGACGAACCCAAAGGCCGTGGCCGCGCTGGTGATCGCGGGCGGCGCGGGCGTCGCCGTCGCCGCGGGATACAACCGGGCGGTGGGGATGACCTGCTTGGGCTGGCTGTTGCTGTACCAGAAGAGATGGGTGAACGCACCGCCGGTGCCCTGGAAGTAATCCAACTGGAGGTCGTAGAGCACGCCCGCCTGGAGGGTGATGCTGCCGAGCCGGTCACCCGTGCCCGTATAAGACCAGCTCGAAAGAATGTTCTGACCGTTGACCCAGAGATTAACGCCGTCGTCGGCCGTCACGTCGAAGTAATAGGTCTCGGAATACTGCGGCTGCACCTGGCCTTTCCAGCGCACGAGGAAATTCGTGACGGCAGTGTTGTTCAGGCCCGGAGGCAGCGTCGCGGTGGTCCAGGTGCTATCCACCGTGGCATCGAGCCGGGTAGCCGTGGGGTTGCCCGCAAAAACCGTGGCGGCCTTGGTATAGGGCGTGAGGTTGGCCGAGGCCGTGTTGTAGTAATAGCCCGTCAGGCCGGTGCCGTTGGCGTTGCCCGCCGGGGAAATGACCGCGCTGGCCGCCCGGGCGGCGCCGATCTTGTACCCACCGCCGGGCAGGGCGACCGCCGTGACCGTGCCGGGTGACAGGCGGGCGGGGTTGGCAAGGGGCGTGACGGTCAGCGTGATGACGCTCACTTTGACGGGGAACGTCACGCTGGTCGGCATGGCGGCGTAGTCCACCCCGGCGACGGCGGTGCCGCTCCAGGTCAGCGGGACGGTGATCGCGCTGAAGTGCAGCGTGCCCCCGCGCGTGAGGGTGAGCGTGGCGGTGTCGCTCGCGGCGGTGGCGGCGTCGGCGGGCTGGGTGGCGGTCGGTTTGGTCGCGTTGACGGTGACGACGTTTTCCTGCGCGAGATCGTTGGCGAGCGCGGTGTGGTCGTCGTCGGAAGCGCCGTGCGTGTGGGTAGCCGCGGGGTCGAAGCCCGTGATCCTCTCGGCCCAGTCGCTCAGGCCGTCGCCGTCGGTGTCCTGGTCCTGGACGACCACGCGGTAAAAACTGGGACCATCGGCCTGGGCGGTACTCAGGGTTTTGGCCGTGCCGTCGCCCGAAACCGGCGTGGCGGACGTGACGGCGGTCCAGCTCGCCGGGCTGGCCAGGTTGGAAGTGGTTTGCAGCGAATACAGCTTGCCGGGCGAAGTGGTGAAGGAAAGTGAAGCGTTGCCGCCGCTCAGGATGGTCGCGGTGACGGCCAGCCGGGAGGCGGCGTCGAAGGGGTTCGTCCCGGCGGTGAGTTCCGCGCCGTTGGCGAGGCCGTCGCCGTCGTCGTCACGCGCGAGCCAGGCGGGGTCGCTCGCCTGGGCATCGGTGACGCCATAGAGCATCTTCCAGACGGTCAGGTTCACCGCCGTGTCGATCTGCGCCCGGGCGGGGAGGGCAGAGGCCAGCGCAACGGCGGCTAACAGGAAGATGCGGGGCAGCAGGCGGCAATGCCCGCGCGAAAGTGTCTTCGGTTCACGATGCATAAACAGGAGAGAAGGAGGGAGGCCGACCGGCAGCAGGAGCCGCTCTCTCACGGAGAAAAACGGCGGTGGTTGCTCTGATGAGCGTCCTATTTTGCGAATCTAACGTGCTGATTGTTCGAGGTTTCAGCGCGAGAAGCAAGCACCATCGCAATCGCCCAAAAGCAGCATAAACGACGCCAGAAAATCGAGAAACGAGCCGGGGGATCGAAATGCCGCCGTCGAGATATGTCCCAGGCTTGACCGAAGCTCACCGTTTGCCCGTTTTTCGGCTAAAAGTTCGGTTTTGGCCAAGGCGCGCCGTGAGAACTAACGATCTCGCAGCCGGGAGGGCATTCTTTTTATTGAGAATGAGGCTAGCGCGGTGCTAAATGGGTCCCGGCCCGTGCGATTTTTTAAAAAAAGCTGCTATCGCGTGCCTTGCCATCGTGATTGCTCATCCGAACCCCTCTTGAAATGAATGCTCACGAGAGGACTCGAACCTCCACGGGTTACCCCATACGGTCCTGAGCCGTACGCGTCTGCCAATTCCGCCACGAGAGCGAGGGAGGAGTAACCTTAGAGAGGTCCGCCGGGTTGTAAAGCCGAAACCTGATCCAGGCTCAAAATAGCGGCGGCTTTGCAACGAGGCAAATGGGCTCAGGAAATAACACTGCCCGTGACACTGATTATACCCGAAGTCGCCGCTGTGAGTGCGAGCACCAAAACGTTTTGACACTAACAATGTCAGTGGTTAAAACGGATGCATGGCCTCTGAAGCGCTGGTGTCCATCGACCAACTGGCTGATTCGATCAATCGCTGGTGCCTGGAATACGGGATCATGCCGACCAACGGCCAGACGGGCGAGCGGATCACGGAGCGCAACATCCGTTATTACCGGGCACGGGGGATGCTCGACGCGCCGGGCTCGGGCACGGGCGAACAACGCCGGGGATTTTCCGAGAAACACGCCGCGCAGTTGCGGGGCATCCGACTCTTACAGGCCCGCTCGCTGCCGCTGGATCAGATTCAGGAGCAACTCCGCGACAAATCGCTGGACGAACTCCAGGAACTCGAACGCCAGGAACTACGCAAGCTCAACGGGGCGGGCGCGGCCATCATGAGCGGAGCCGCCCAGGAGAACTGGCAAGTGAGCGCCATAGGTGGCGAATACCTGGTGGTTTCCCGCCGGGGACGTTCGTTGAGCGACGAACAGCGGCGGCAGGTCGCGGCGGCTCTGGGGGTGAAGGAAAGGATGAAGGATGAAGGATGAAGGCAGAGAGAAACAAAGCGACGCTTTTCCTTTTTTCATCCTTCATCCTTTCCTATCTCGGCGGCCCGGAAATGCGTACCAGGGCTTTCTTGGTCATTTCCACGCCGGTTTTCCGGTAGTGGCCGCTCTCCTCAATCGTTTCCGCGTAGGGTTGAAGAAGGTTCTGATATTCGCGGAAGGCGTTGCTCTGGCGAAAACCAATCAGATGACCGTCAGGCGAATCCCAATAGACGATCATCATGTAACGATGCCGGTCGCGGGTCGAGCGCGTCAGCGTAAACCCCAAGCAGTGAGAGGACGCCTCCAGCAAAACCGCCACCTGGCGGTGGGCATCCTCGAAGGCAGTTTCGTCTCCTGGCCGGATGGCGTAGCGGATCACTTCAATGACCAAAATGGATTCTCCTTGGGGGACGCGGACATGGGAACGGTTCTTTTCCTAGCGCGCGCGGGATGCGCTGGCCGTGGACGGCACGGCAGCCGGTGACCGCACCAGCGGCTGTTTCCAGGTACGGCGCCGCAGAAAGATGTCTATTGGCAGCAAGATCAGGGCGGCGGCAAGGAAATAATTCGTCAAATCCAACCCGCGCAGGGAAAAGTGCACTGGCGGCGCGAAGATTTCGGCGGCGTTCGGCGCGAACTTTCCGTGTCCGGCGACGGCCAGCGCCCGCAGGGCATCCTCGTTCGTGCCGGCGTGCAAAAACTCGCGCGGATAGGAACGCGTGTGCCCGAAGACGTAAGGCCGTTCGAGCAGGCCGGGCGAGCTGACCGAAAACATGGTCGTCGCGGCCCCCGGCGCGGCGTCGGCGTTGGCAGGCGTCAGGTCGAACTCCGCGCGGTAACTGCCGGGGCCGATCTGCTCGGCGCGGGCCGATCGGGTCTGGCCGGAAACGGCGTCGAGCGCGGTCACGTCGATGGGCAGCGCATCGCGGAACCCGCCTTCCGGCGTCACGGCGTCGATGTCCAGGCGCAGACGGCTGCCGTCGCCCAGTTCGGTGCGCCGGACCTGGAACGCGGCCTGGTCACTCTTGCGCAGCAATCCGCGCACGACCTGCGCCCAGAACTTGCCGTAGCCGTCCCAGGCGAGCCATTCCCCGGCCCAGCGCGCGGTGGCGTCGCTGGTGAACGCGGCGGTCTGGCCGAGGCCGTAGCGCCAGGAGGCGAGGAGCGGTTCGCCGAGTTCGGTGGCGAGGGCGACGTCGGCGGTGGGCTTGGGCTTGGTCGAGTTGTAGCCGAGCAGCGGCGGCGAAGTTTTCCAGTCGATCCCGGCGGCCAGCGGCGAGGGGGCGGCGGGCACGGGCACGAACGGCTCCTCCACCAGAGAGGACTGCGCGACCTTCATCGTTTCCGTGCTGAAAATCTGCGGCAGGTTACGGGCGTCGTCCGTCTGGTAGAAGCGTCCGTTGCCGCGCTCGGCCACGGCGCGCAGGAATTCCACGTCCTTGTCGCGTTCGCCGCCCAGGCCCACGACGCTCACCGTGATCTTCTCGGCCAGCATCGCGCTGACGAGGTCGAGCGACGAGCCGCTGCCCTTCGCGCCGTCGGGCATTTCCCCGGCGGCTTTTTCCTCAGCGTCGGCGGAGTCGGAAAACAGCAGGACGTGTTTGATCTTGGCGTTGGCGGCGCGGACCACGCGGAAGGCATCGGCCAGCCCGGTGTAAATATAGATGCCGCCGCCGCCCGCCGTGATGCTCAGGATCTTCTGCTCGGAGGCGCTTTTCGATCCCGCCGGGCCGAGCGGCACCACGCTGTGCACCACCGTATCGACCGCCGTCAGCCCGAAAAGATCCTTGCTGCCCAGCACGTTCATGGCCAGGACCGCGCCCTGGTCCGCGAGGCCGATCTTGGTCGTGCCGCCGACGGGGGCGGTCATCGAGCCGGACGAGTCGAGCACGACGTACATGGCGACGGTCGGCGTTTCCTGGCGGTCGTCGTGGTCGGTGCGGACGGGCAGCATCGTCTCAATAGGCGTGCGGAAGTACCCGCCGACGCCGAAGGAGTTCTCGCCGCCGATCATGATGAACCCGCCGCCGAACTGCTGGACCCAGGTGCGGTAGAGTTCCATCTGGTCGTGGGTCATTTGCAGGGCGGACACGTCGCTGAGCGCGAACAGGTCGAAGCGCTGGAGTTCGCTCAGGGAACGCGGCAGCCCGGCGGGGCCGCGGGTTTCCACCTCGATCTTGGCTTCCCGGAGGGCTCCGGCCAGCGGCGCGGCCTTTTCCTCGTCGCCCGCCACGAGCAGGACGCGCGGCTGCCCGCCCAGCGCGACGGTCGTCCCGGCGCGGTTGTTCTCGGGCCGGGTGTCGATGGCGGGCAGGACTTCGACCTCGTAGTTGGTGAAGCCGTCGGCGGCGCGCAGGTTGGGGAAGCGGACCTCGTTGCGACCGGGTTTGAGGGAGAAATCCTGTTGACCGGCAAGGAACTGGTTCTGGTACAGGTTGACCTTGGCGGTGGTGGCGACGTTGCTCTGGAGGTCGGC
>CAXUHC010000072.1:0-5466 GCA_964250705.1 uncultured Chthoniobacterales bacterium
GGTCGAGCCGGTCGCCGACCGCAGGGCCGTCCGGACCGACATGGTCTATACCTTCCTCGCCCGGCTCGGCCTGTTGCCGCTGGTCGCCTTCGTGCTGGCGATTGCCATTCGCGCCTACTTTCTGCAACCGTTCAAGATTCCGACCGGCTCGATGCAGCCCACGCTCAACGGGATCACCGCGCACCCGGTTCCCGTCGGAGAGCCGTTGCCCGGTTTTTTCATGCGTGCGTTTGATTCCCTGTGGGCCGGCCGTTCGTATGTGGACGCGGTCTCCAAGGTCGACGATCAGGTGGTTGGATTTCAGACGGTAAAAAGGTTTATTTTTCTGGAGTACACGCGGATTCTCTGCGCCAGCGGAAACAGTTATCTGGTGCACGCCCCGCTGCGTACGGTGCAGGCCTCACCGTTTTCCGATGGGTTCGGCGTCACGGAGAGCCGCAAATACCGCGCCGGTGAACCCATCGCGCGTGGGTACGTCAACACCGGCGATCAGGTCTTCGTGGATAAGTTCACTTACAACTTCCGCTTGCCCCGCCGACAGGACGTTTTTGTCTTCAATACCGGAGGGATCAGCGGCATCCAGATGGCCGACCCGATGGTCCAGTCCGAGTTCTACATCAAACGGCTCGGCGGTGTCCCAGGAGACAACCTGCGCATTGCCCACCCGCAACTCTTCATCAACGGAGCGCTGGCCCAGGGTGATCGGTATGCGCGGGTCATGGCGGCAAAGGACGGGTACCGTGGTTATTCCAACACGGTGGGTGTGTATCTGCGCTCGCCCACCGATACTTTCGACGTGCCGCCGAAGAGCTATTTCGCGCTGGGCGATAACAGCTACAACAGTTCGGACAGCCGGGCCTGGGGAGTCGTTCCAGAGCAGAATGTAGTGGGCCGCGGGCTGTTCGTTTACTGGCCGTTCACCCGGCATTGGGGTCCGATCCACTGAGCCGTTCGATCCGCCGGTTTCATGAACGCGGAATCCGCGCGCGGGGCGCTGCTCGTCGCCGGAACATTAGGGGGATATTGGGTCGTGCTGGCGACGAATCCCGTACGTCCCAGCCTGCGTGACGGCTTGCGTTGCTTGCGGCGATATCCGCGGGTCTGGCTGTTCCCGGCTGCCTTTGCGTTGGCACGCGGGGTTCCACCTCTGGGTGCGCGTCTACGAATCCTGGGCCGTGCCCGGCGCGGGGCCCATCTTCGGAGGCTGGACCACCTGGCAACCGCCGGGCTGGGCGGAAGTTCTGTCCGCCGCGACCCTGCCCGCCGGAGAGAGTGGCGCGGCGATCTTCAATTGCATCGTCACGACATTCCCTCTCTCGGCGCTGTGGGCGGCGCTATTTCTGGTCAACTGGCGAGGCTCCCAGGCGGCCCTCGCCCGCGAACTCCGCCGGCGTTTCGGCTGGGCAGGGGGCACGGCGGTGCACCTCGGCCTGGACGTCTGCGCGGCGGCATCCCTGTGCAAGCCGCTCTTCTTCGGGGGGTCGCCGCAACTCAATCTTTACCTGGGCGCGGCCACGCTCGAACAAACGGGCGAGATCGTCAATTGGCTGGGTTTTCTCTTCGAATACCTGCTGGGCGTGAGCGTGCAAATTTATCTCGTGCTGCTTTGCTACGCCTGGATTCGCGGGCTGACGTTCGATTTCGAGTCCCTGCGCCGTTTCGCCTTGCGGCGGTTCGTGTTCGTGGTCAAATGGGCACTGGTTGTGATGATCATCAGCAGCGTCGGAATGCATTTACCATTGGTCGTCGCGAGTTTCCAAGCGCCGGACCAGCGGCTGAACCCTGATGGCTGGCTCCTGCACACCCGCCAACTGCTGGCCTTGGTGCTCCTGGCATTTTGCGCCGTGCAAACCCTCCTCGTCTTCCACAATGAATCGCTGCGCCGCGCGTGGGCGGACCAAGCCCGGTTTTGGCACCGGCACGCCTGGCATCTGTCCTGGTTCATCGTCATCGTCGCGCTGCACTTTCTGGCGCTGGAGACTGCGCATGCCTTTCTCCCGATTGCCCTTGGTCCGGGGACCTGGCCTGCCGCCGTCTGGACCCTCTTTCTGCATCCGCTGTTGTGGAGCGGCCTGGCGAGTTGGTTTCTGGTGAGCTGGGTGTGCCTATTTCAACGTTGTGAACGGAACCGGCCCGACGCCGAGAATTTGGTAAAATTCTGATCGTGGCGTGACTACCGAGGACCCTGTCAACCCCGCGGGCCTGCATCCGGCGCAGGCCCGGGCCGCCGACTACGCGGGCCGCTCCAACCTTGCACTCGCGTTTCTGAGTTTGCCGAAAGACAAGCGTGCGGACATGAACGTGTTCTACACGTTTTGCCGTCTGGTGGACGATATCGCCGACTCCGACGCCCTCCCGCCCGAGGAAAAAACCGTGCTTTTAAACGCGTGGCGGGATGCCCTCGCGCAGCCATCGGGGTTGCCGCCCGGCGATGGCCGGAGGTTAACGGACCAGCTCCAAGCATTGATCGCCAAATACCGTCTGCCGGTCGAGCATTTCACCGAAATTATCGCCGGGGTCGAAATGGACGTGTGCGGGCGTCTTTACTCCACGTTTGAGCAACTCCGCGCCTACTGTTACCGGGTGGCCAGTGTGGTGGGTCTGGTGAGCATCGAAATTTTCGGCTATCAGGATCAAAGCTGCCGCCAGTACGCGGTCGATCTCGGGCTGGCGTTGCAGATGACGAACATCATCCGCGATGTCGGCGTGGACCTCGACAACGGGGAGCGCATTTACCTGCCGCTCGAAGACCTGGAGCGTTTCGGTTACACCCCGGCGGACCTGCGGGCGCGCGTGTACGACAAACGTTTCCGCGCCCTGATGGATTTCGAGGCCCAACGCGCGGAGGAATATTTTCGCAAGGCTCTCGCCAACCTCCCGCCGTGCGACCGCCGTTCGATGGTGGCCGCCGAAATCATGCGGGCGATCTACTGGCGGCTTTTACAAAAAATTCGTGGCGGCGGTTATCGGGTTTTCAGCGGGCGGCACCGCTTGAGCAAACCGCGCAAACTGTGGACGTTGTTTACCACCGCGCTCCGGTCACGGTGGAGTTAAGAAGCGCCATCCGGTCAATCGAGAGCACAACGGGCGTTTGACGCTGGGAAGCCGGGGGCGGATATTATCCGAATTCTATGCACAACCGTTTCTCAAAATTTCCTTTGTTGGTAGGTTGGGCGGCGGTGGTTTGCACCGGCCTGACCTCGTGTGACACCCCCACCGGCCAAGGGGCGGGGATCGGGGCGGCAGGCGGCGCGATCATCGGCGGCCTCGCCACCGGCAGGGTTCGCGACGCCGCGATTGGAGCGGCTGCCGGTGCCCTGGCTGGCGCGCTGGTGGGCAACGCCGTCGAGCGGTCCAACGCGGAGGCTTACGGCCCCCGTCCCAGGGACGGCTATCCGGTCGCTTCGCCGACCGAGCGCCGCGGAATCGTCGTCAGCCCGTACCGTCCTTACCACGAGATCGACATCCGTGGAGCCCGGCGCGGTGACCTGATCCGCGACCCGAGCAACGGTCGGTTGTTCGAGCAGCCTTGACCCGATGCGGATCAAAGCTTCGCCGCAAACGCGTCCATCCGCGCTTTGATCAATGGGTCCATGCGCACAAGTTCAGGCCAGGACCGCGTGTAACCTTCGCCGGCCAGCTTGCGCGTGGCATCGAAACCCATGTGGCTGCCGATGTTCGGCACGCTCGGGGCATGGTCCAGCGAATCGCACGGGTTTTTGATGAACGTGCTGTCGCGTTGCGGGTCCGTGTTGGCGCACAGGCGAAACAGCACTTCGCTGGTGTTGCGTACATCGCAGTCTTCGTCCACCACGACGATATATTTGCTGAACATCATCTGCCCCATCCCCCAGAGGCCGTGCATGATCTTGAACGCCTGGTAGGGGTACTGCTTACGAATGCTGACGAAGACAAGATTGTGAAACACCCCTTCCGGTGGCAGGGATAAATCCACGATCTCTGGAAAGTTCATTTTGAACACCGGCAGGAAGACTTTCACGCTGGCATCGCCCATGTAGAAGTCCTCCATCGGGGGCACCCCGACAATGGTCGCCGGGTAGATGGCATCGCGCCGGTGGCTAATCGCCGTCAGGTGAAACACCGGGTAATCATCGACCGGCGTGTAAAAGCCGGTGTGGTCGCCGAAAGGACCTTCGGCCCGGGTCTCGCCCGGCTGCACGTAGCCTTCCAGTACGAAGTCCACGTCGGCAGGGACTTCCAGATCGACCGTCTCGCACTTTACGAGCGGAACGGACTTTTTACGGATAAACCCGGCAAAAAGAATTTCGTCCAAACCGTCGGGCAGGGGCGCGGTGGCAGCGAACGTGTAAGCGGGGTCACCACCCAAGCAGGCCGCTACGGGCATCCGTTCCCCGCGTTCGTAGTAACGCTTACCGTGGCGCGCGCCGACTTTGTGCACCTGCCAGTGCATCCCGGTGGTCTGCCCGTCATAGACCTGCATCCGGTACATGCCCAGGTTGCGCTCCCCGGTGTCGGGATCGCGCGTGTAAACGTTTGGCAAAGTGATGAACCGACCCCCGTCCTGCGGCCAGCACCTGAGCACCGGTAGATCGGTCAACGAGAATTCCGAAGCTTTGGGATTGCCGTCGAAACGCACGATGACTTCCTTGCAAGGCCCGTCCTTGACGTGCTTGGGCCGCGCGTGGAGCAGGTCGATTCCCTGTTTGAGAAGATTCCAGCCCTCCTTGACGCCCGTCGGCGGCTTCGCCTTGAGGAGAAGCTGCATCTGGTGGGCGAGATCATCCGCCGAAGTGCCCAGCGCCAGGGTCATGCGCCGCTGCGACCCCATTGTATTGATCGCCAACGGAAATTTTGACGGCTTGCCTTCCAGCGTCGGTTGCTCGAAAAGCAGGGCTTTGCCGCCGCCGGGCGACTTCATTTCACGGTCGGAAAGTGCCGTGATTTCCAATTCGGTGGCGACCGGAGCCTTGATCCGGCGCAGTTCTCCCTCTTTTTCGAGGGTGTTGACGAAGGCAGAGAAGGAAGCGTGCGACACGGTGGACGTCGAATATTACGCTCGGCGGGCCGCTTTGGCTACTCGCGCCAATCAATTGATCGAGTCAGCCGGTCCTGGATTTGGCTTTGCCCGGCGGGCGGTGATGTGGGTGCGCCGTCAAATGATGCGGGCTGTGCCCAGGCGGTGCGGCGTGCGAAACGTGCGTTCCACCGCCGTGACGGCTGCTCGCATGGACGGCGACAGGCGGGCGAGACGAAAAAACTGTGTGGCGGACCGTGCGCTTTGCGCCCGGACGCGGCGCGGTCCAGGTGGCATCGGCACCCTTGGAGCGTTCCACTTTGCCGCCGCTGAACTCGGCGATGCGCACGGAGTCCAGCGAACGGACGTGCGGTTGGTAGCGGAGCGCCCCTTCAAATCCCACACCGCCATAGGTGTAGGCGGGCAGGAAACCTCGCCCGGCCCAGCCGTCACCCAACCCGTGGTACGGC